>NZ_JBFRYC010000082.1:0-243 GCF_040892615.1 Thioclava arctica | reverse complement strand
GGCATCTCCTGCAGAACGCGAGCGATGCGTTTCTGGCCGCCGTCCGTCGAGCAATGCCCGTCATAAGAAGAACGGCCTGCAGCGCTGAACTGGATCCCGGCATTCTGACGGCGGCGGAACGTCTGCAATTCGAAGGCTTTCAACGGCGCCAGAAAACCAACATGCTGATCCAGCAGATGGGGGCCGAAGGCGTGCCCATCAAGCGGATCGTCCGGGTCACTGGTCTGAGCCGGGGCCTGGTTC
>NZ_JBFRYC010000081.1:0-243 GCF_040892615.1 Thioclava arctica | reverse complement strand
GGAACGGCTCTCGACTGTGCAATATGGCTTGCGCAAGGCGCAGGCAGAGCACATCGCAAAGGTTGAAGCCGCACAGCGGGACTTGGTTCTTTCAAATCGCAAAAAGTCTCAGGCGTTAGAGGAAAAGGAACAGGCACAGAGCCAGAAGGCAAAACAGATTGAAATGGAGCAAGAAGCGCTTGAGGCGCGCCGGGAGGCCGCAGCACGTCAGGATTCCGCCCTCACGCAAAGGGAACGCGCGGT
>NZ_JBFRYC010000080.1:0-243 GCF_040892615.1 Thioclava arctica | reverse complement strand
TGCGCGAGGTCTCGACCTGGATCATGCACCAGATGCTGCAGCATGTGGCGTCCGGTGGGCGCGGCCTTACATTGCCTCCGGTCATTCTTGTGGGGCCGCCCGGCATCGGGAAATCGCATTACGCGCGCAAGCTGGCCGAGCTTGCCGGCCTGCCGGTGCGCATGATCGATGTCGGTGCTGGCAGCGCAGGCTTCCGGATCTCGGGCACGGAAAAGGGGTGGGCAACCGCGCAATCTGGTCTGC
>NZ_JBFRYC010000079.1:0-243 GCF_040892615.1 Thioclava arctica | reverse complement strand
ATGCCCGTCATAAGAAGAACGGCCTGCAGCGCTGAACTGGATCCCGGCATTCTGACGGCGGCGGAACGCCTGCAATTCGAAGGCTTTCAACGGCGCCAGAAAACCAACATGCTGATCCAGCGGATGGGGGCCGAAGGCGTGCCCATCAAGCGGATCGTCCGGGTCACTGGTCTGAGCCGGGGCCTGGTTCGGCGCGTCCTGCGCGGCGAACGGGAAGACGTTTTCCGGCTGCGCCAAAGCAGC
>NZ_JBFRYC010000078.1:0-243 GCF_040892615.1 Thioclava arctica | reverse complement strand
CGTCCTGCGCGGCGAACGGGAAGACGTTTTCCGGCTGCGCCAAAGCAGCCTGACGCCTTGGTTCCCGCTGCTCGAACAGCATTGGCAGGACGGATGTCGCAATGGCGCTGAACTCTGGCGCCGGCTGCGAGCGAACGGATTCCAAGGAAGTCTCCGCGTGGTCGGGGAATGGGCCACGCGCCAGCGCCGAGCCGAGGCTGCCATCCCGCACGGCTCAGGCAAAAGTCCTCCAAGCCGCAAGAT
>NZ_JBFRYC010000077.1:0-243 GCF_040892615.1 Thioclava arctica | reverse complement strand
CTTTAAGCCCCTCACGTCGCCATAAGCGTTCAACCCGCTTGTCGTTGATCTGCCAGCCTGCCTCTCTCAGCAAAGCCGCAACCCTGCGGTAGCCATATCGGCCATACTGGCGCGTCAATTCGATCATATCAGCGACCAAGCGTTCTTCGTCAGCACGCCCACGTGGCAATCGACGTTGTGTGGATCGGTGCTGGCCCAGAACGCGACAAACCCGTCGCTCTGAAACTTTGAACTGACTGCGAA
>NZ_JBFRYC010000076.1:0-246 GCF_040892615.1 Thioclava arctica | reverse complement strand
CATGGCATGGCAATTACTGCGCCTATAAATACGACCTGCGCACCTATAGCCCGGTCGGTGCGATCCTGTTTGACCATCCCGATCCCTCGATCTTCACGGTGCTGACCGCGCCGTCAGGGCAGGAAGGCACCGCCAATATCGACTTCGTGCTGTTCCGTGAGCGCTGGATGGTGGCCGAGCACACCTTCCGCCCGCCGTGGTATCACAAGAACATCATGTCCGAGATGATGGGCAATATTTACGGCA
>NZ_JBFRYC010000075.1:0-246 GCF_040892615.1 Thioclava arctica | reverse complement strand
CATGGCATGGCAATTACTGCGCCTATAAATACGACCTGCGCACCTATAGCCCGGTCGGTGCGATCCTGTTTGACCATCCCGATCCCTCGATCTTCACGGTGCTGACCGCGCCGTCAGGGCAAGAGGGCACCGCCAATATCGACTTCGTGCTGTTCCGTGAGCGCTGGATGGTGGCCGAGCACACCTTCCGCCCGCCGTGGTATCACAAGAACATCATGTCCGAGATGATGGGCAATATTTACGGCA
>NZ_JBFRYC010000074.1:0-255 GCF_040892615.1 Thioclava arctica | reverse complement strand
AGCAGGCCACAGGGTTTTCCAACGGCCTCATAATATCTGTCCTGAAAGGACGTCATCGCGGCCTCGTAGGCTGCTTTGTCTGAGTGTTTCCGTGATTGTGTCTTACGTTTGAGGTGCAGATACTTGTCGTTCTCGCGCTTCCAGGCGTCGAGCGCTTCCGCATTGCGCTGCTCGATCTCGGCGCAGCTCTCCTCCCATGCTGCGAGATCCTCAACATATGCCGCTTCGCGTTTGGCCTGTGTCATGCGGTTCTTT
>NZ_JBFRYC010000073.1:0-257 GCF_040892615.1 Thioclava arctica | reverse complement strand
AAGAGCAGCAACAAAACCAAATCCACCGTGCGGGTTCGGGTCGAACACGCCTTCGGCGCACAGACAAACGACATGGGCGGCACTCTGGTGCGCACTATCGGGCTGGTGCGAGCCAAGGCCATGATCGGGATGAAGAACATCGCCTACAACATGCGTCGCCTCTGCCAGTTGCGCCGCATCAACCCAAATCCGGCGTGAAAAACGGTCGACCAGAGGTGCAGATCATGCGGTGCGTCACGAAAAACGGATCGAAACGG
>NZ_JBFRYC010000072.1:0-258 GCF_040892615.1 Thioclava arctica | reverse complement strand
TGCCCCGGATTGACGCGATCCGTCAGATCAGCGTGACTGAACAAACCTATTACCGCTGGAAGAAGAAGTACGGTGGAATGGGCACGGAACAACTCAAAGAGCTAAAGCGGCTACAGAAAGAAAACGAGCGCCTGCGGCGTGCAGTTTCTGACCTGACCCTGGACAAGCTGATCCTACGGGAGGCCGCATCGGGAAACTTCTGAGCCCCTCGCGTCGGCGGGCCTGCATCGATCATGTTCGCAGTCAGTTCAAAGTTTC
>NZ_JBFRYC010000071.1:0-264 GCF_040892615.1 Thioclava arctica | reverse complement strand
TGGACCAAGGCTCGCGCAGCGCCGCCGCAACCGCGTCCAGATCGGCGGAGAGCCCGCGCGCAAAGGCTGCCAGTCCAGACGCCTTTGCTTGATCCAACCAAGCTGCCAGCCCGCTCTCCTCGCCATTGCGGATCATGGAGGTAAAGGCGTCGAGGAGCCGACGGTCCTGCGCCAGTTGCGGCAAAGCATGTTCGATCTGCGCGACGAATATGCTGTCGGCCTTCGAGAGGTGATGCCGACCAGAGGTCATCATGCGGGCGATCT
>NZ_JBFRYC010000070.1:0-275 GCF_040892615.1 Thioclava arctica | reverse complement strand
TCAACCCCGGCATCTCGGAAAAAGGTGAGCTACTGGCGGCGCGGATCTCGATGGGTGTGGCGCTTGCGGTCGCGACCGATCTGGGTCTCAACCCGCCGGGCTTTGCAGCGCAGACGGTGGCCTTGGCCTTCGGTCTGGCGGCCAGCTCGATCTTCCCGGCTTTGATGATGGGGATCTTCTCCAAGAATATCAACAACTCGGGTGCCGTGGCAGGGATGCTGGTGGGTCTGACGACCACGCTGGTCTACATCTTCCTGCACAAGGGCTGGTTCTTC
>NZ_JBFRYC010000069.1:0-289 GCF_040892615.1 Thioclava arctica | reverse complement strand
CGTATCGCGATCCTGAATGGCTACACCGCCCTTGGCATCCCCGTCACGAAAAAGGTGGGGTGAATCCGTCTGGGGAAAGGGGAACTATGTCCGGCAGCTGATTTGTGCAACAGAGTCCTGAGGCATGTGTAAAATTCTTTCCACTATACGCCCCATTGATACAAAGAATTCTTTACATCCTGATCACTAAGCCCATCGAGATCAAACCATAATCATTAGGGCACCTCGATTTTTGACCGTTTTCGCAACCATGAAGCAGCTTGTGCGGCCTGAAGCGTGTTGGAACCCG
>NZ_JBFRYC010000068.1:0-291 GCF_040892615.1 Thioclava arctica | reverse complement strand
CAACGCCCTCACGGTCGATGCCGCGCAGCAGTGCGCCGATGTTGTCGCCAGCTTCACCACGATCCAGCAGTTTGCGGAACATTTCCACGCCCGTGCAGGTCGTTTTCTTGGTGTCGTTGATGCCAACGATTTCCAGTTCGTCGCCAACGTTGACAACGCCACGCTCGATGCGGCCGGTCACAACCGTGCCGCGACCCGAGATCGAGAACACGTCTTCGATCGGCATCAAGAAGGGCTGGTCCACGGCGCGCTCGGGCGTCGGGATCCAAGCGTCGACAGCTTCCATCAGCG
>NZ_JBFRYC010000067.1:0-303 GCF_040892615.1 Thioclava arctica | reverse complement strand
TATCCCCGCACGGCTCTGTTGCACAAATCCGGTAGGGATTCATGTCGTGAATCCAGTGTGGTAGCTGATGGGCATGAGCAAACCGACAGCACCGACCTACAAGACAACGAATTGGACTGCCTATAATGAGGCGCTTAAGCGCCGCGGGTCACTGACGATCTGGTTCGATCCCGAGATGAACTGGGATGCTGCGCCCACCGGCAAGCGCGGCCGACAGCCGACCTACAGTGATGCCGCCGTTCAGGCATGCCTGACCATGAAAGTGCTGTTCGGGATGGCGCTTCGGCAGACAACGGGCTTTGT
>NZ_JBFRYC010000066.1:0-316 GCF_040892615.1 Thioclava arctica | reverse complement strand
CTACAAGAACCACGTCAACGTGGACCGCATGCACAAGCTGGTGCGCCGCTATCACGCTACCGACGCCGCTGTGCATGACAGTCAGGCGGTGGACCACCTGCTGATGCGGGGCAACACCGGGTCCGGCGTATGGGCGGATGCTGCCTACAGATCTGAAGAAATGGAGACCAAGCTGCGCGACCAGAAGCTGAAAAGTCACATCCACAGGAAGGGAAAGCGGGGCAAACCACTGACTGAACAGGCCAAGAGCAGCAACAAAACCAAATCCACCGTGCGGGTTCGGGTCGAACACGCCTTCGGCGCACAGACAAACGAC
>NZ_JBFRYC010000065.1:0-320 GCF_040892615.1 Thioclava arctica | reverse complement strand
GTGCGCACCACTGGGCGCGGGAGTTGACAGCGTTGGGTCATGAAGTCCGACTAATTCCGCCGATATATGTCAAACCATACGTCAAACGCGGTAAGTCAGATGCCATCGATGCGGCGGCCATTTGTGAAGCAGTGACGCGTCCGACAATGCGCTTTGTCGCGATCAAGAGGGTTGAGCAACAAGCTCTGCTTTCGCTTCATTGAGCCTCCCCCTTTGAAGTGGTCCGCCCTTATAGTTAGGAAAGCGGAGGACCAAGAATGGCGATTAAGAGACCCAAGCCCGAAGAGATTGTCGTGAAGTTACGGCAGGTTGAGGTGCTG
>NZ_JBFRYC010000064.1:0-345 GCF_040892615.1 Thioclava arctica | reverse complement strand
GGCGTCGCAATGCGCCATACTGCAGGTGTCGATATCTGCTTATGAGAGGAGCCACCCCATGCAAGTTACCACGATCGGCCTTGATTTGGCCAAGAACGTTTTCCAAGTTCACGGGATCACTCAAGGCGAAGAGGTCGTCTTCAACCGCCCTTTGAGACGGGCGCAGCTGTTGCCATTCTTTTCCAAGATCGAACCCTGCCTCATTGGCATGGAAGCTTGCAGCAGTGCGCACCACTGGGCGCGGGAGTTGACAGCGTTGGGTCATGAAGTCCGACTAATTCCGCCGATATATGTCAAACCATACGTCAAACGCGGTAAGTCAGATGCCATCGATGCGGCGGCCAT
>NZ_JBFRYC010000063.1:0-362 GCF_040892615.1 Thioclava arctica | reverse complement strand
TGGCGCGGCTATTGAACAGCGAGAAAACCGCATGATCCAACTCTTCGATTACTGGCGCTCCTCGGCGAGCTACCGTGTGCGCATCGCGCTTGGGTTGGCGGGGCTGCAATGGGAAAGCGTGTCGATCGACCTTGTCAAAGGCGAACAACGCAGCGCAGAGCATCTGTCGCGCAACCCGCAAGGGCTGGTGCCTGCGCTTGAAATCGACGGTCAGATCTTCACCCAATCGCTTGCGATCATCGAATATCTTGATGAGACGCGCGCGCTGGGTCTATTGCCCGGCACCGCGTCAGAACGTGCCCGCCTGCGTGCCCTCGCTCAGGCCATCGCAATCGACATCCACCCCATTTGCAACCTGCGCG
>NZ_JBFRYC010000062.1:0-367 GCF_040892615.1 Thioclava arctica | reverse complement strand
CATCTTTCTTACAGCGGGCGGGTCTCGGTGCGCGATATCGAACGGCGCGTTTCAATGGAGAAATCCAAGGTCAGTCGCGCGGCGGCACGGCTTGAAGCGGCGGGGCTGGTGGAAAAGCGCGTCGATCCGGTGGACGGGCGGCTTGTGGCGCTTAGCCTGACGGATCAAGGGCGTGCCCTGATGGCGCGATTGCTGCCACGCGCGCTTGACTATCAGCGCCAGCTTGAAGGCTTGCTAGGCGCCGACCTGAACGGGTTTCGCCACGCGCTGGCGCGGCTATTGAACAGCGAGAAAACCGCATGATCCAACTCTTCGATTACTGGCGCTCCTCGGCGAGCTACCGTGTGCGCATCGCGCTTGGGTTGGC
>NZ_JBFRYC010000061.1:0-386 GCF_040892615.1 Thioclava arctica | reverse complement strand
CGCTGTAAGAAAGATGCACCATGACGCGCCATTGCGGGGTGCTTAAACCGGAATCGCGATAGATATCCGCGAGGTCGCGACTGAGTTTCTGGGCCGCTTCTGCCAGCAAGTAGGGCAGGAAACCATCCAGTTCAAAATCTGGTAAAACAGGTTTTATTTCAATGTCTTGTTCCATAAATCCTGCGCTATTTCATGCTATCTGTTGACGTCAGTTGAATATCAAACCTGTTGCAAATGCAACAAATTTCTTGACATCGTTGCGCACGCAACGAAAGATCGCCCCAAGCATCCCGAGGGGAGTCGGGACGATGAGACGGAGGAGTTCAGATGAGTGATCAATCTTTGCCCCAAGGCATGACGCGCGCCAGCGGCGGCACTGGGCCTCA
>NZ_JBFRYC010000060.1:0-424 GCF_040892615.1 Thioclava arctica | reverse complement strand
TAGACTTCCTCCGATCAAAAGCATGCAATTAACTACCCGCAACATTCCGAAGAATGCTACGTCGTGGATCCGTAGATCCACTTTGGTTAGTGTACTTGACTTGGACAACGTCACAACTTGCTGCTACGCAGCTGCACCTCTCACACGAGGCGCCAGTGACGCTGATGTTTCATCTCTATATACAATGTCAAAACGATGATCCGAAGATCCTCGCATCGTCCAGTTGGACGAGAAAGAAGTCAAAAACTGCTTTCTGATCGAACTGGCGTTTCGTGTTATGTCCGCTCTCGAGCGTTCCGCCGCCTTTTTGGCTGCGCCAAAAAATCGTTGGTGGAGCCTAGGAGGATCGAACTCCTGACCTCCTGAATGCAAATCAGGCGCTCTCCCAGCTGAGCTAAGGCCCCACTTTTTTGCCACTGGCAAA
>NZ_JBFRYC010000059.1:0-426 GCF_040892615.1 Thioclava arctica | reverse complement strand
CCCGCGGCGCTTAAGCGCCTCATTATAGGCAGTCCAATTCGTTGTCTTGTAGGTCGGTGCTGTCGGTTTGCTCATGCCCATCAGCTACCACACTGGATTCACGACATGAATCCCTACCGGACTTGTGCAACAGAGCCGCGCAGATGTCTTCGGACACCCTAACGGCGCGATCAATGGAGTGTGGCGCCCGAGAAAAACTGGTTCCTTTTCGCCACTTGAGGAGCGCGAATTTGTTCAGAACACATGGTGCCTCGGAAAAGTTATCTTTTGTCGCAAAGCGAACAATCTTATTTTGCAGCTTTGTAAGAGAGTGTCCGATCTTCTGTGTAACTGCGCTTTGGTCCATGCTTCCTGAGAGGAGCAAGGACGATGACGATTTCCAAGGAACTTTTGGACGAACTTCTGAAGGGCTGCGAGCGGCCTGAA
>NZ_JBFRYC010000058.1:0-457 GCF_040892615.1 Thioclava arctica | reverse complement strand
GTGCGTATCGCGATCCTGAATGGCTACACCGCCCTTGGCATCCCCGTCACGAAAAAGGTGGGGTGAATCCGTCTGGGGAAAGGGGAACTATGTCCGGCAGCTGATTTGTGCAACAGAGTCTATTTTGATGGTCAAGGAGAGCCTCCGTCAGGGGTTCGAATTGTAGCGCAGCCTTCAAGTTTTGTTCGCCGATACCCCACGCCAAGCGTTTGCTTTATGGGCGGCGTAAGGGATCGGATGTTCTTTCAGAAAGGCAAGCTGTCGTCAACGCAGCGTTGGCTTATATCTAAATATGCCAACATGAAGCGCCCCATAAACCCTAGAGGCATTACAAAGGGGAGTGTCATGAACTCTGTGTATCTGGTTCGGCCCATGCGGGTTTCAGATACGGTTAAGCATTGAAGCGCTCGTCGAACATGATAGCGAATTGATTGCGGGCGGCAAACCACTCTCTAAC
>NZ_JBFRYC010000057.1:0-469 GCF_040892615.1 Thioclava arctica | reverse complement strand
TAGACTTCCTCCGATCAAAAGCATGCAATTAACTACCCGCAACATTCCGAAGAATGCTACGTCGTGGATCCGTAGATCCACTTTGGTTAGTGTACTTGACTTGGACAACGTCACAACTTGCAGCCTAAGCTGCTGCACCTCTCACACGAGGCGCCAGTGACGCTGATGTTTCATCTCTATATACAATGTCAAAACGATGATCCGAAGATCCTCGCATCGTCCAGTTGGACGAGAAAGAAGTCATAAACTGCTTTCTGATCGAACTGGCGTTTCGTGTTATGTCTGCTCTCGAGCGTTTCGCTGCGCAAAACCTCTGCCGCTAAGCGCTGCGCTCTTTCAACCGGCGATCTTTTTGGCTGCGCCAAAAAATCGTTGGTGGAGCCTAGGAGGATCGAACTCCTGACCTCCTGAATGCAAATCAGGCGCTCTCCCAGCTGAGCTAAGGCCCCACTTTTTTGCCACTGGCAAA
>NZ_JBFRYC010000056.1:0-480 GCF_040892615.1 Thioclava arctica | reverse complement strand
AACGACCCCATAGTGCCCTGGGCTATCGCCCACCTGCGCCTGAGGCCATCGTAACGATGGACCAAAGGCCGATCATGCACTAACTTTTAGTTTGGACCATTCAAGTGGGGCTGCTCAATTCGGCAGCATGAGAAATGGGCGCATTGGCCAGCGCGTCACTGGTGAAGTCGAGCGACTTGCGCTGATTGGGTGCGATCGGGCACCAAGCACCCTCACGCCCCTCGCGCGGGATTTTCTTGCGCTTGCTGTCGCCGATTGATTTCGAAACCTGACAACAGAAACAGAACGAGGCAGGTGTCTAGGAAACTAGGGGCACCTCATTGATTTTTGATATTAACAACCAAAAGCGGCGCCCTTATTGGGCGCCGTTTTTGTATTATTTTTGGATTGTTTATAGAGATGATTTTGATCGCTTCTTACTAGGTTTGGCGGTGACCTACTCTCCCACGTCTTAAGACGCAGTACCATTGGCGCGACGGC
>NZ_JBFRYC010000055.1:0-544 GCF_040892615.1 Thioclava arctica | reverse complement strand
TGCTGATGTTCAAGACGCTGGTTCTCAGCGCGCTCTACAACCTGTCGGATGACCAGATCGAGTATCAGGTCCGCGACCGGCTGTCGTTCATGAGGTTCCTTGGACTTGGCCTTGCGGACCGCGTTCCGGACGCCAAAACGGTCTGGCTTCTGGCTGTATCGCGATGCATTGGCGCAGGCGGGCAAGGTGGAGGAGCTGTTTCACCGTTTCGACGGTCATCTGGCGCGGCAAGGCTATATCGCCCGGGGCGGTCAGATACTGGATGCATAAATTGTGCCGGTGCCCCGAAACCACAACACGCGCGCCGAAAATGCGGCGATCAAGAAGGGCGAAGTGCCCGAGGATTGGGAAAACAAGGCCGCGAAGCGCAGCCAGAAGGATGAGGACGCGCGCAGGACCAAGAAGCACGGCAAGAGCCATTATGGCTACAAGAACCACGTCAACGTGGACCGCATGCACAAGCTGGTGCGCCGCTATCACGCTACCGACGCCGCTGTGCATGACAGTCAGGCGGTGGACCACCTGCTGATGCGGGGCAACACCG
>NZ_JBFRYC010000054.1:0-562 GCF_040892615.1 Thioclava arctica | reverse complement strand
CTCCATGTCTATCATCGCATCCCCCCAAACGCTCGCCCCCTGCCGCACCATCGCACGCTGTTTTGCGCAATCCGATCAGGAGCGGTATCGTCATGGCTAGCCTCTCAAATGACCGCATGGCCGTGCTGTCGCCCACGCTGGATGTGCCGCGTGTCGAAGACATGGAAGCCCGCTTTCTGGCATTTTGGCGCGCAATGCGGCGCACCATGCACGGGCGCGGCCGCAAAGCGCAGCTTGATTACGCAATGGAGCGCAAAGCAAAGGACCTGGCCGAGGTGGCCCATCAGCGCCGCCTGCGCCAATCCGGGTTGGCATCAGTTAAAACCGAAGCGCGTCCGGGCGTGATCGCGCTCGCGCGGGAGGGGGGCAAGCTGTCGGGCCCGACAACGCCGGATGACGTTCATCACTTGGTCGCCGCGCTGCATGCCGAGAGCGGCTGGATGCGCGAGGTCTCGACCTGGATCATGCACCAGATGCTGCAGCATGTGGCGTCCGGTGGGCGCGGCCTTACATTGCCTCCGGTCATTCTTGTGGGGCCGCCCGGCATCGGGAAATCGCATTA
>NZ_JBFRYC010000053.1:0-623 GCF_040892615.1 Thioclava arctica | reverse complement strand
CGGCCGGTCACAACCGTGCCGCGACCCGAGATCGAGAACACGTCTTCGATCGGCATCAAGAAGGGCTGGTCCACGGCGCGCTCGGGCGTCGGGATCCAAGCGTCGACAGCTTCCATCAGCGCACGGATCGAGTTCTCGCCGATTTCCGGATCACGACCTTCGAGGGCGGCCAAAGCCGAACCACGCACGATCGGGATATCGTCGCCGGGGTAATCATACGAGCTCAGCAGCTCGCGGATTTCCATTTCGACCAGCTCGAGCAGCTCTTCGTCATCAACCTGATCGACCTTGTTCATGTAAACAACCATCGTCGGGATGCCGACCTGACGACCGAGCAGGATGTGCTCGCGCGTTTGGGGCATCGGGCCGTCAGCAGCGTTCACCACGAGGATCGCGCCGTCCATCTGCGCCGCACCGGTGATCATGTTTTTCACATAGTCAGCGTGGCCGGGGCAGTCGACGTGGGCGTAGTGACGGGCTTCGGTCTCATACTCAACGTGAGCGGTCGAGATCGTGATGCCACGTGCCTTTTCTTCGGGCGCGCCGTCGATCTGGTCATAGGCCTTGAAGTCACCAAAATACTTGGTGATCGCCGCCGTCAGCGTCGTCTTGCCGTGGTCAAC
>NZ_JBFRYC010000052.1:0-652 GCF_040892615.1 Thioclava arctica | reverse complement strand
CGCCGCCAGTCCTTGAGCCGACCGAACATGATCTCGATGCGGTTGCGTCGTTTGTAGCGGCGCTTGTCGTATTTCACGGGCGTATTGCGTTGCTTTCGGCCAGGGATACAGGCGCGTATCCCTTTGTCTTCCAACGCTTCTTTGAACCAATCGGCGTTATAGCCGCGATCTTCGAGTAACCAATCCACGTTTGGCAGGCTGCTGAGCAATGCCCGCGCTCCGATATAATCACTGACCCGCTGCCCGGCAGGCGATGCAAGCATCGCCGAGAGGGGGCCCTGCGGTCACGAACAGGTTGAGCGGGCCCCCCTGGCTGTCGCAGATGGCATGCAGTTTTGTCCCTCTCGGGCCATTGCTGTGCAATGCCCTGCCGGGCAGTGGTTCATCCCGCCCTTGGTTCGGCCAATCAGACGGCCACGCCCCCCCTTTTTCACGCCCATACTGGTCGCTGTTCGGTGGGCCTTGAGGTAGGTCGCGTCAATCATGACGGTCTTCTCTTCGCGGTGCTCCGCTGCGAGGCCGGCCATGATCCGGGGCTCTGTTGCACAAATCCGGTAGGGATTCATGTCGTGAATCCAGTGTGGTAGCTGATGGGCATGAGCAAACCGACAGCACCGACCTACAAGACAACGAATTGGACTGCCTATAATGA
>NZ_JBFRYC010000051.1:0-652 GCF_040892615.1 Thioclava arctica | reverse complement strand
AGGAGCGGCTTTGTTGCGCTGCAAGGCGTCGCCCTGGAAGCGCTGATTATTTCGCGAAGTCGGTCGAGATCGAAGCCGAGCCGAGATAGTCGCCGATGCTCGAAGTCAGAACGCCGGTCTTTTTGCTTACCAGCGTCATCGCTGCGGCGCCCAGGCCGACAACAGCTGCGGTCAGAACAACCCAGTCAACGGTCACTGCGCCGTCTTCTTCGTTGTGGAACTTTTTGAGTTTGAAAAATTTCATCATGGGTCTTCTCCAGGGTTTGGTTGCAAGGCCCGCGTCTTTTCGGCCTCAGCCTTGCGTCGCGGTATGTCTATATTCTGACGCTCAAAAACGGCCGGAATTGGGCGTAACGCGATCTCTTTCAAGGTATTTCCTGCGCAATTCTGTGCTTTGGCTGTGCTGGGACAGGAAAAAGCCGCTCCCGAAGGAGCGGCTTTGTTGCGCTGCAAGGCGTCGCCCTGGAAGCGCTGATTATTTCGCGAAGTCGGTCGAGATCGAAGCCGAGCCGAGATAGTCGCCGATGCTCGAAGTCAGAACGCCGGTCTTTTTGCTCACCAGCGTCATCGCTGCGGCGCCCAGTCCGACAACAGCTGCGGTCAGAACAACCCAGTCAACGGTCACTGCGCCGTCTTCTTCGTTGTGGAACTT
>NZ_JBFRYC010000050.1:0-656 GCF_040892615.1 Thioclava arctica | reverse complement strand
TCACTTCAACGACCTCAATCAGGTCTTCGGTGAAGCTCTGCGCGAGCCGCGCTACTGTGATCATGTGCCCGCGCCACGCACCCCCGCCGAGATAAAGTGGCCCGGCGCGATCCCTCTGACCAAACTGCGCACCCACCATAACACAAGGCGCGCCGCGATCCGGGAGACCGTGCAGCAGAGAAACGGCGGTAGTTACGAACGCGGTCTCAAATCGGATGCCCCGACGCTTTACACCGAAATCCATTCGCATCCGATGACATCCGAAGAATATCGCGCATGTTCCAAAGGCGACCGCGCGGAAGTAAATAAATGGATGCGCTTGGTGGTGAAGGATTTCGTATCTCGGATGCCACCGGGCATCGAGTTTTCCGCCATGCTACATCTCGATGAGAAATACGTCCATATCCACATTCTCGCCCTCAACATGGCGGATCCGAAACTAAGCGCAAACAAGCTTCATGTCGGAAAATGCGCGGCCGCACAGTGGAGAGAGGAGCACGGGCCAGCACAGACAATCACCTCCCTGCCCCGCCCAGAACTCGAGCCCCGGCCCTCCAAACCCAAGCGCCCTAAACCCTCAAAGAACCGCATGACACAGGCCAAACGCGAAGCGGCATATGTTGAGGATCTCGCAGCATGGGAGGAGAGCTGCGCCG
>NZ_JBFRYC010000049.1:0-673 GCF_040892615.1 Thioclava arctica | reverse complement strand
ACCTGACGATCTGGTTGACGCCATCGAACAGCGCCGAGACGCGCAAGACTACTGGGCACCGAGGTCGGATGGCGAGCGCACGGGGTATCAGATCATCGATCTTTTTATGTCGTAGCCGGAGATACAGGGCGCTTTCAGCGAGGAATAGTGCGTTTCATAGTAGAACGCGCCCCACTGACGATGCGCCCGATCCTGCGCACGCTGTAGTCATGCTGCGATGCGCCCGCCAATTGCCAGCACCACCACCTGTTTCGCCGCAATTAAGGGCCACCACCTCACATTCCCGGGCTGTTTTCCGCATCATCCGGCTCATCTTTGGCGCCACCATTCATAGCAGTGGCCGCGCGCTTTAACATGCCTGCAAGATTGAAGACGAGGCGCTGAACCGGGGTGCGTGACATCGGTGCCGTTTCGATAATTTTCTGGAGGAATTTTGGCGCGCGCTCGAAATTCTTCGAATGATCGCTGTCGAGCAGATCGCCGCTCTCTGCCTGTGCAACGAGGTCGGTGATCGTCTCAAGGGCGCTGTCCATCTCGTTCTCGCGCTCAGTCACCGCGCGTTCCCTTTGCGTGAGGGCGGAATCCTGACGTGCTGCGGCCTCCCGGCGCGCCTCAAGCGCTTCTTGCTCCATTTCAATCTGTTTTGCCTTCTGGCTCTGTGCCTGTTCCTTTT
>NZ_JBFRYC010000048.1:0-712 GCF_040892615.1 Thioclava arctica | reverse complement strand
GCGTCTATGTATCTGCGTAGGTCTGCGTAGCGGCTGACAACCTTGACTTGCATCAACACGCAGCTTCACAAAGCGGATACGCCGACGTGAGAGTGCAACAGCCGAGAACTGGCCGCGCGGGTTTTGTCCCGCTTTGCCCCGCAAAAGGCAGCGTCTCTCATTGGGCGTTCAGGTCAGCCGCGCCTTCCTTCTTTCACGTGAGTCATCGTCACTTATCCGGGTCACGTATCTCTTCGCAGTCCGGTGGAAATCCCGGTCACCGGCTCTGCATGTGGACTGCCTGTCGAGCATATGGGTCGAGCATACGGGCGCTGGACAGCGCGTGTCATTTGGCTGCGACATAGTGTGGAGTGATCGGGAACGGCCCAGTCCAGACCGGCCAGGCGCAGCAGACTGGCGACCATCCCGGTGGTGTGTCTGAGCGGAAAAATGAACAACTCGGCGCGCCGCCCGTTCGGGGCCAAAAACATGCCATTGGCAGGTTTCCGTGGCGCCCTTCCCTCTTGATCAACAGGCAAAACTGGATCGCCACGTGCAAGAAGACCGACGGTCGCCCCTCATGCGGTGCGAGCCAGCCCATCTTCTTGGTCCCCCATCCTCTTAGACATGCAAGCATGTATTGGAGGGCAACGGATTAGCAATGTCACAAATTTGCACTGTCTAAGCGCATGGCGTCATAATGCGAACCATGCGCTTAGACTTAATCAACAAC
>NZ_JBFRYC010000047.1:0-727 GCF_040892615.1 Thioclava arctica | reverse complement strand
GAATTGACGCGCCAGTATGGCCGATATGGCTACCGCAGGGTTGCGGCTTTGCTGAGAGAGGCAGGCTGGCAGATCAACGACAAGCGGGTTGAACGCTTATGGCGACGTGAGGGGCTTAAAGTGCCAATGAAACAACCAAAGAAGGGACGGCTTTGGCTCAATGATGGGTCGTGCGTCCGTTTGCGACCCGAGTATCGCAACCATGTCTGGTCTTATGACTTTGTGCATCACCGGACAGACGATGGCAGGGCGTTCAGGACGCTCAATATCCTAGACGAACACAGCCGGGAATGCTTGGCGATCCTGGTCAAACGAAAACTGAACTCGAGTGAGGTCATCGACGCTCTGACAGACCTATTCATCCTGCGCGGCGTGCCAGCCTATATCAGGTCGGACAACGGCCCAGAGTTCATCGCTGAGGCCGTCAGAGATTGGATCAAAGCCGTTGGAGCCAAGACTGCATACATCGAGCCTGGGTCACCCTGGGAAAACGGTTATTGCGAAAGCTTCAACGGCCGGATGCGCGACGAGCTGCTGAACGGCGAGATCTTTTACTCGCTGCGTGAAGCACAAATCATCATCGAAGGATGGAGAAACCACTACAATACCAAACGACCCCATAGTGCCCTGGGCTATCGCCCACCTGCGCCTGAGGCCATCGTAACGATGGACCAAAGGCCGATCATGCACTAACTTTTAGTTTGGACCATTCAAGTGGGGCTGCTCA
>NZ_JBFRYC010000046.1:0-731 GCF_040892615.1 Thioclava arctica | reverse complement strand
CGCCATTTTTCGATTCCAGATCGAAGTTGACCCTTGGGTCAGCGGGATATCCGGGCGGCAACCAATAGGCATCGTTAAGGGACGTGCGGCCGGCACCGATTTCAGCCCGGACATATGGGCCATAAGTGACGCTCGCCACGTTTTTCGGATTGATCACAGTCACCGGGCTGGGGGCTTTTTCCATGCCTCCCGCCATAGCTCCAATCGACGTCAGAGCGGTGGCTCCCATGAATGACAGTGCAGCGGCTGCAACTTTTGAACGCATTACGTTTCTCCTAGTACTTCCTCGCCGCACGTCAGAGCACTATGTGCCGCGAAACGGTCGAATTAATCTTCATGGCTTGTATGGAAAAGACACTTGCGCGCGGCCTGCGTCAACGATCAACGTGACCTGACCGAAATCAAGTCACGCCAATGTGCCAATAAAACCACGTATTTATTAACCATGTCCTGCCAAGACAGCGATCCGCACGGCCTCGGCATCTGCGGCCAGACGCGCCGCCTCGGTTGGCGAAACGGGTGCCCCCAGAATGGTGGAAACCGCAGTCACGGCGTCCGGCGAAATCGGTACAGTTTTGTCAGACGCGACGCCGAGGAACACGGCCATCAGTGTCTCGTTGCTGTTGCTGACGCCGGGAAGCGAAATCGATCCATCCAACGCATCGCGCAGCATGGACAGGTTTTGCAAAGGAGAATCAATATAGGTCTGGTTGTCGAAGTTCGTCGACAAA
>NZ_JBFRYC010000045.1:0-854 GCF_040892615.1 Thioclava arctica | reverse complement strand
CCCATCCTCTTAGACATGCAAGCATGTATTGGAGGGCAACGGATTAGCAATGTCACAAATTTGCACTGTCTAAGCGCATGGCGTCATAATGCGAACCATGCGCTTAGACTTAATCAACAACCCCATTGCGATGCCGCCAGAAGGCGGCATCCACGCCATCAACAGAGCCTATTCGATCTGAATTACAGACGATTCAGCGGGATCCTGATGCCGAGCGACAGAACCTGATCCGAAGTGTTGAAGGTCAGAGGTTGAACCGGGGTACCACCGGCACTTGTCGAAGCTGAGCCGCCTTGTGCCTTACCAAACTGGTAATAGCGATAAGAGGCTTCAAGCATGACCGGATGCGTGCCGACATTCGTCAACTGCATCGAGACGCCCACGCCCACTGAGAACGCCGGCGAGAAAGTTGTGCTTCCTTCGAACGTCCGGACCGGCGTCGCCGCAGCCGCATTGGTGCGCGTCCACTGGCCCACCTTGTTGCCGGCAAGCCCGATCCCCGCGACCAAGAAAGGCTGGATGCGAGAGTTCACGCCCTGCTGCTCAAGCGGAGAGTAAAACAGGTTTGCCATCAATGCGGTGGTTCTGACGCTGCCAGCGGTGATATCGGCATGGGGTCCCGGGGTCGGGCTCGTCCATGGGCCCTTTAGACCGGTTTTCGAGGTTGCGATCAAAGAGATGTCGCCACGAAACCCGTTCATCCAGTCGTAGCCGAACGCAATTGCGGCCAGTCCGCCATTTTTCGATTCCAGATCGAAGTTGACCCTTGGGTCAGCGGGATATCCGGGCGGCAACCAATAGGCATCGTTAAGGGACGTGCGGCCGGCACCGATTTCAGCCCGGACATATGGGCC
>NZ_JBFRYC010000044.1:0-894 GCF_040892615.1 Thioclava arctica | reverse complement strand
GGCTCTGGCGCACATTGTGTGATGTTTGACGGCTCCACTCCTACATTTGGCGCAGATGCTGAAGGGGATGATCATCATGACAGGGCGTTTCGACACCAAGCTGTTGCCTGAAGGGCTTCGCGCCACCGGATACAGCGTGGACGGCGCGATCCTCGCGATTGACGCAGAAATTATGGACGCGGAAGTAATCTGTCCGGGCTGCGGACAGCGGTCTTCCCGTCGGCATGGACGTTATGTCCGGCACCTTATGGATTTTCCAGCGCATGGTCGCGCCGTTCAGGTGCGTTTATCGGTGCGACGGTTCCGCTGTGTTGCGTCGCACTGTTCCATCACGACTTTCAGCGAGAAAGTCCCGGATTGCCTTGCGTGCCGTCATGGTCGTCGGACCGGGCGATTTCAGGACCTCGTCGCCTACCTCGGCCGCGCGATGGGCGGTCGGCCAGCCCAGGCACTTGGACGCCGACTGCGGTTCGGTGTGAGCAAGGACACCTTCCTCCGCGGGGCTGCGTCAGGTGCGCGGACCATGGGCTTTGAACCGCGCGTCATCGGGATCGATGACTGGGCCTGGCGCAAGGGACAGCGCTATGGAACGCTGATCTGCGATCTCGAACGGCGTGCCGTCATCGACCTGCTGCCGGATCGCGAGCCTGCGACCGTCGCTGCCTGGCTGCGTCAGCATCCGCAGATCGAAGTCGTCGCGCGAGACCGGAACGGCGGATACAGGAAGGCGATTTCCGAAGCGCTTCCTGATGCGACCCAAGTCGCCGACCGTTGGCATCTCCTGCAGAACGCGAGCGATGCGTTTCTGGCCGCCGTCCGTCGAGCAATGCCCGTCATAAGAAGAACGGCCTGCAGCGCTGAACTGGATCCCGGCATTCTGACGGCGGCGGAACG
>NZ_JBFRYC010000043.1:0-1017 GCF_040892615.1 Thioclava arctica | reverse complement strand
CGTCAAACGCGGTAAGTCAGATGCCATCGATGCGGCGGCCATTTGTGAAGCAGTGACGCGTCCGACAATGCGCTTTGTCGCGATCAAGAGGGTTGAGCAACAAGCTCTGCTTTCGCTTCATCGCGCACGAGATCTGCTTGTCCGCCAGCGCACGCAGCTGATCAATGGCTTACGTGGTATGGTCGCCGAGTTTGGCGTTTACATCGCAAGAGGCTTGGCGCGGGTCATCGGGTTTGCCGAGGATATTCTCGCAGGTGAAGTGCTGGACCTGCCCGAGATTGCTAGTGAGGTGATCCACAATCTGTGTGAACACCTCATGGCACTGCATGCACGGATCCGATGGTATGAAGAGCGGCTGAAGGTTGTTGCCAAGGAAGACATTCGGGTTCGGCTATTACGCACCATCCCAGGCGTTGGCGCTGTCACGGCGTCTGCAATCATCGCCAGCATTGGTGATGGTCATCAGTTCCGCAATGGCCGGGAGTTTGCTGCATGGCTGGGTCTGACGCCTGCGAACAAATCCAGCGGCGGCAAAGAGAAGCTCGGGCGCATTACCAAAATGGGAGATCAATACTTACGATCATTGTTGGTCGTCGGCATGACGTCGCTCGTTCGACAAACAAAGTCGCACCCGGAACGGGCAAGCAAATGGCTGACGACACTGCTGGAACGAAAGCCCGCGCGTGTCGCAACAGTCGCAATGGCCAACAAGACCGCTCGGATAGTCTGGGCGGTTCTCACCCGAAACGAACCCTACACGCCCCACACCACCTAAAGGAGAAAGAACACCGAGTTAGCAAGACCCGCGAGATGATGGTGCATAAGTCTGCCGCCAAAACCAGGACACTCCGCCGAATGGCAGGGGCGTAACAGCCCGCTAAGCTGATAGGAACTTGGTTTGCGGAACCCATCAGGGCCAGCGGTCAAAACCGCGCAAACAGGCCGGACACATGACTGCTTCTGACAAATGCACAAATCAGATCAAAAATGTCTTGCTATGCAGGAGCCATCCACACA
>NZ_JBFRYC010000042.1:0-1024 GCF_040892615.1 Thioclava arctica | reverse complement strand
GCAACGAAAGATCGCCCCAAGCATCCCGAGGGGAGTCGGGACGATGAGACGGAGGAGTTCAGATGAGTGATCAATCTTTGCCCCAAGGCATGACGCGCGCCAGCGGCGGCACTGGGCCTCATGCTGGCTACATGCCCGGTTTTGGCAACGACTTTGAGACCGAGGCGCTGCCGGGCGCGTTGCCGCAAGGCCAGAACAGCCCGCAGAAATGCGAATACGGGCTTTATGCCGAGCAGCTTTCGGGTACGGCCTTTACCGCGCCGCGCGGGCAGAATGAACGCACGTGGTGCTATCGCATCCGGCCTTCGGTGAAGCATACCGGGCGTTTTGCAAAGATCGACGTGCCCTATTGGAAATCGGCACCCAACGTGGACCCCGACGTGATCAGTCTTGGCCAATATCGCTGGGACCCGGTGCCCCATACCGAGGCCGCGCTGACATGGCTGACGGGGATGCGCACGGTTACTACGGCGGGCGATGTGAACACGCAAGTCGGCATGGCAAGCCATATCTATCTGGTCACGCAATCGATGCAGGACGAGTATTTCTTCTCCGCCGATAGCGAGCTGCTGGTTGTGCCGCAAGAAGGCCGGCTACGGTTTTGCACCGAGCTGGGCATCATTGACCTTGAGCCCAAGGAAATCGCAATTATTCCGCGCGGGCTGGTCTATCGCGTCGAGGTGCTTGAAGGGCCCGCGCGCGGCTTTGTCTGCGAAAACTACGGGCAGAAATTTGATCTGCCGGGTCGTGGCCCGATTGGCGCGAACTGCTTGGCCAACCCGCGCGATTTCAAATGTCCGGTCGCGGCCTTTGAAGATCGCGATGCGCCTAGTCGCGTCGTCATCAAATGGTGCGGTCAGTTCCACGAGACCTTCATCGATCACAGCCCGCTTGATGTGGTGGCATGGCATGGCAATTACTGCGCCTATAAATACGACCTGCGCACCTATAGCCCGGTCGGTGCGATCCTGTTTGACCATCCCGATCCCTCGATCTTCACGGTGCTGACCGCGCCGTCAGGGCA
>NZ_JBFRYC010000041.1:0-1033 GCF_040892615.1 Thioclava arctica | reverse complement strand
TCCGGTAGGGATTCATGTCGTGAATCCAGTGTGGTAGCTGATGGGCATGAGCAAACCGACAGCACCGACCTACAAGACAACGAATTGGACTGCCTATAATGAGGCGCTTAAGCGCCGCGGGTCACTGACGATCTGGTTCGATCCCGAGATGAACTGGGATGCTGCGCCCACCGGCAAGCGCGGCCGACAGCCGACCTACAGTGATGCCGCCGTTCAGGCATGCCTGACCATGAAAGTGCTGTTCGGGATGGCGCTTCGGCAGACAACGGGCTTTGTGGAAAGCCTCTTGCGACTGACGGGACTGGACTGGGTGGTGCCTGACTTCAGCACTTTGTCCCGACGTCAAAGGACGCTCGCGGTCAACATTCCGTATCGCGGCTCGAAGGGCCCGCTGCACCTCCTGATTGATAGCACCGGCATCAAGGTCGAAGGGGAAGGCGAATGGAATGCGCGCAAGCATGGCGGCCCCAAACGACGCGTCTGGCGCAAGATCCATATCGGTATCGACGAACATACCTTGGAAGTCAGAGCCGTCGAGATCACCGGCAGCAATACCGGAGATGCACCGATGTTACCTCATCTGCTCAACCAGATTCCGCGCGATCAGGAGATTGGGAGCGTGACCGCGGATGGCGCATACGACACGCGCAGATGCCACAACACCATCGCTGACCGCGGAGCGGCTGCGGTCATCCCACCGCGCAAGAATGCCCAGCCATGGAAGCCATGCACTGCCGGTGCCGTCGCCAGGAACGACGCTCTCAGCGCATCGAAGTACTTGGGTCGGGCACTCTGGCGGAACTGGAGCGGATACCACCGCAGAAGTCGCGTCGAGACAAAGATGCATTGCGTGAAACTGCTGGGTCAGCGCCTCATGGCGCGGGACTTCGACCGCCAGGTCGCGGAGGTTCAGGTGCGTATCGCGATCCTGAATGGCTACACCGCCCTTGGCATCCCCGTCACGAAAAAGGTGGGGTGAATCCGTCTGGGGAAAGGGGAACTATGTCCGGCAGCTGATTTGTGCAACAGAGTC
>NZ_JBFRYC010000040.1:0-1333 GCF_040892615.1 Thioclava arctica | reverse complement strand
GGGAGTGTCATGAACTCTGTGTATCTGGTTCGGCCCATGCGGGTTTCAGATACGGTTAAGCATTGAAGCGCTCGTCGAACATGATAGCGAATTGATTGCGGGCGGCAAACCACTCTCTAACATTCCGGCCTCCTTTCTCGAAGTTTCGAATGGCCAAGAAGATCAGCTTCGTCGCGGCCTCCTCGGTTGGGAACGAACCGCGGGTCTTGATCGATTTACGGATCACACGGTTCAGACTTTCGATGGCATTCGTGGTGTAGATGATCTTGCGGATCGCCGGATCGAAGGCGAAGAACGGGATCACCTCCTGCCATGCCCGACGCCATGCCGGGGCAATCGAGGCGTATTTCCCGGCCCATTTTTCCTCAAAGGCATCCAGCTCAGCGGCAGCCTGATCGGCCGTCGGGGCGCCGTAAATCAGGCGCAGATCGGCGGCCACGGTTTTGCGATCCTTCCAGGCGCAGAAGTTCAGCGAATGGCGCACTAGATGCACGATGCAGGTCTGGACGGTTGCGTCTGGGAAGGCGGCGGTGATCGCCTCTGGGAAGCCCTTGAGCCCGTCTACGACCGCGATCAGAACGTCCTGAACCCCGCGGTTCTTCAACTCGTTCATCACAGACAGCCAGAATTTGGCACCCTCGTTGTCGGCTATCCAAAGGCCAAGAACCTCGCGGACGCCGTCACGGGTGACGCCAAGGGCCACATAGACGGCCTTGTTTTTCACCATGCGGCTGTCGGCATCGCGGATTTTGACCCGAAGCGCGTCGAAAATGACGATCGGATACATCCGCTCCAGCGCTCGGGACTGCCATTCTCGGACCTCGTCCAAAACGGCATCGGTAACGCGGCTGATCAGGTCGGGCGAGACCTGAAGGCCATAGACATCCTCAAGGTGGGAACGGATGTCACGGACCGTCAAACCAGCAGCATAAAGACCAATGATCTTGTCATCCATGCCGTCGATCCGGGTCTGACCTTTCTTGATCAGCTCGGGCTCAAAGCTGCCGTCCCGGTCACGGGGCACCGAAATCGGCACCTCGCCGTCCTGCCCCTTCAAGCGCTTACTGGCAGTGCCGTTGCGCCGGTTTGGCTGGCCTGGGGGTGCATCCTTACCCTCCTCGTAGCCAAGATGCGCGGTCAGTTCAGCCCCGAGCATCCGCTCCATCAGCTTGATCTTGAGCTCTTTCATGAGCCCGGCATCGCCCAGCAGATCTTCAGGCCGCTCGCAGCCCTTCAGAAGTTCGTCCAAAAGTTCCTTGGAAATCGTCATCGTCCTTGCTCCTCTCAGGAAGCATGGACCAAAGCGCAGTTACACAGAAGATCGGACACTCTC
>NZ_JBFRYC010000039.1:0-1469 GCF_040892615.1 Thioclava arctica | reverse complement strand
CTCGCCGCGTTGCCCGAGATCACCCGCATTATGGCTCTGCGCGCGCCAACAGCTATGGCGGCGGTCGAACGCCTCGTGGCGGCTGCGGCCCCGCCCCGTCGGAGCACTGTTCCGCGTCTGGATCAGATGACCGGCGACGGCGAGGCTCTGCAGGCCGCGCGACGTTTGGTTGCGGATCTGAACGGCTGGAAATCGGGCGGTGTTGCCTGGTCCGAGCTAACACGCTCGATGCTGTTTGTCGGGCCGCCCGGCACCGGTAAGACCTTTCTTGCGCAGGCGATGGGCGCAAGCGCGGATGCGACGTTTGTCTCAGGCAGCTTCGCGGAATGGCAGGCGGCGGGTCATTTGGGGTATATGCTCGCTGCGATGCGTGCCACCTTTGCCAAGGCGCGCGAGAGCACGCCTGCAATCCTGTTCATCGATGAAATCGACGCCGCCGGGTCGCGGTTTCAAATCGATCAGCACAACTCGAACTACCAGCGCAACGTGATCAACGCATTCCTGCAGGAACTCGACGGTGTGATGCGCGCACAAGGTGTGCTCGTCATCGGTGCAACAAATGACGTGGGCGCGCTTGATCCAGCGATCCTGCGTCCCGGCCGCTTTGATCTGCAGGTGGCCGTGCCGCTTCCCGATGCGCAGACACTGCACGGCATTCTGCGCACACATCTTGATCTGCCCGACGCCGATCTACGCGATCTCGCGCGAGACGGTGTTGGCATGAGTGCCGCCGATATCGATGCGGCGATCCGGGCCGCAAAATCGCACGCTCGCGCGCAAAATCGTGCCCTGTCCCTCGACGATTTGCGCCGTCAAATCACGGGCGACGACCCGCGCGACCCAACGCAAGACTGGCGCGTCGCCGTGCATGAATGCGGCCACGCAATCGTGTATCATGCCCTTGGTTTGGGCACCATTACGCGCCTTCTGCTGCGCCACGATAGTGGCGGTGAGGCGCACATTGGGGCGCGGCGCGCGCTCGCCACACTGGCCGATATTGACGATGAGCTCGCGTTCCAACTCGCGGGACGCGCCGCTGAAACGCTTGTGCTCGGCGAAGCCTCAGGCGGCGCGGGAGGCGATGCGATGTCTGATCTTGCGCGCGCCACAACACGCGCGGTTTGGGTGGAGACACGCTTTGGCTTGGGCCACCATGAGCTGATCTGGCTGGATGAGCCCGAGCATCTTTCGCTCCGAAACCCGCATGTTTATGGCCGCGTGCGCAAGCGTCTCGCGGCAGCGCAGAAACGGGCGACGGCGATCCTTGAGACGCACCGCGCGGTGATGGATGCAATGGCGCGCGATCTTGTCGAGAAACGCGAATTGGCGGGGGAGGAATTGGCCAAACGGCTTGAGGGCGTCTGTTGTCAAAGGACCGCCAACGATCACGTCGCCCCGCCGAAACTTGGTCGCGATCACGCGGATGATTTGTTTCGGCGAGGTGTCACGACATAGCCCGGACAGCGCGG
>NZ_JBFRYC010000037.1:0-3174 GCF_040892615.1 Thioclava arctica | reverse complement strand
GCAAGTTGTGACGTTGTCCAAGTCAAGTACACTAACCAAAGTGGATCTACGGATCCACGACGTAGCATTCTTCGGAATGTTGCGGGTAGTTAATTGCATGCTTTTGATCGGAGGAAGTCTATCTTCTTCCGGATCAAATCAAGCGCGAGAAGGGCGTTTGGTGGATGCCTTGGCAGTAAGAGGCGATGAAGGACGTGATACTCTGCGATAAGTCCTGGGGAGCTGAGAATAAGCTTTGATCCAGGAATTTCCGAATGGGGAAACCCACCTGACAGTTCGTTATAATTACTTCGGTAGTTTATAACGTTCTGAACCAGGTATTTATAGACTGAATACATAGGTTTATAAAGGCAAACCCGGGGAACTGAAACATCTAAGTACCCGGAGGAAAGGAAATCAACAGATACTCCGCTAGTAGTGGCGAGCGAACGCGGATCAGCCGAGCCTTGAGAGTGACAAGAATGAACTGGAAAGTTCAGCCATAGTGGGTGATAGCCCCGTATTGGAAGCTCAATGGGACGAATTAAGTAGGGCGGAACACGTGAAATTCTGTCTGAAGATCGGGGGACCACCCTCGAAGGCTAAGTACTCCTTACTGACCGATAGCGAACCAGTACCGTGAGGGAAAGGTGAAAAGCACCCCGACGAGGGGAGTGAAACAGTTTCTGAAACCGGACGCCTACAAGCAGTCGGAGGGGCATAAGCCCTGACGGCGTACCTTTTGTATAATGGGTCAACGACTTGGTCTATCGAGCAAGCTTAAGCCGTTAGGTGTAGGCGAAGCGAAAGCGAGTCTTAAAAGGGCGACTAAGTTCGATGGATCAGACCCGAAACCGAGTGATCTAGCCATGTGCAGGCTGAAGGTGCAGTAACATGCACTGGAGGGCCGAACCCACACCTGTTGAAAAAGGTCGGGATGACGTGTGGCTAGGGGTGAAAGGCCAATCAAACTCGGAGATAGCTGGTTCTCCGCGAAAGCTATTTAGGTAGCGCCTCGATTGTATTCTCCCGGGGGTAGAGCACTGCATGGATGATGGGGGCCCACAGCCTTACTGAGTCTAAGCAAACTCCGAATACCGGGAAGAACTGATCGGGAGACACACGGCGGGTGCTAACGTCCGTCGTGGAGAGGGAAACAACCCTGACCAACAGCTAAGGCCCCCAATTCGTGGCTAAGTGGGAAAGCATGTGGGACGACCAAAACAACCAGGAGGTTGGCTTAGAAGCAGCCATCCTTTAAAGATAGCGTAACAGCTCACTGGTCTAGATAAGTTGTCCTGCGGCGAAGATGTAACGGGGCTCAAGCCACGAGCCGAAGCTTTGGATGCGTAGTGATACGCGTGGTAGCGGAGCGTTCTGTGATATAGAACGCTGCCTCTTTAACCCCTTCGGGGGGATTGGAGGCAATGTTCTGACTGTGAAGCCGGGCTGTAAGGCATCCGGTGGAGTGATCAGAAGTGAGAATGTTGACATGAGTAGCGACAAACAGGGTGAGAGACCCTGTCGCCGAAAGTCCAAGGGTTCCTGCTTAAAGCTAATCTGAGCAGGGTAAGCCGACCCCTAAGGCGAGGCCGAAAGGCGTAGTCGATGGGAACCAGGTTAATATTCCTGGGCCATGTGGTGGTGACGGATCTCGAGGGTAGTTCGATCTTAACGGATTGATCGGGCTGCTTAGAGGTTCCTGGAAATAGCCCCACTTTAAGATCGTACCCGAAACCGACACAGGTGGACTGGTAGAGAATACCAAGGCGCTTGAGAGAACCACGTTTAAGGAACTCGGCAAAATGCCTCCGTAAGTTCGCGAGAAGGAGGCCCCATTCGCACGCAAGTGTGGGTGGGGGGCACAAACTAGGGGGTGGCGACTGTTTACTTAAAACACAGGGCTGTGCGAAGCCGTAAGGCGACGTATACAGTCTGACGCCTGCCCGGTGCTGGAAGGTTAAAAGGAGGGGTGCAAGCTCTGAATTGAAGCCCCAGTAAACGGCGGCCGTAACTATAACGGTCCTAAGGTAGCGAAATTCCTTGTCGGGTAAGTTCCGACCTGCACGAATGGCGTAACGATCTCCCCGCTGTCTCAAACGTGGACTCAGCGAAATTGAACTGTGTGTCAAGATGCACACTACCCGCGGTTAGACGGAAAGACCCCATGAACCTTTACTATAGCTTCGCACTGGCATCAGGATTGTGATGTGCAGGATAGGTGGTAGGCTTTGAAATCGGGACGCCAGTCTCGGTGGAGCCATCCTTGAGATACCACCCTTCGCACTCTTGATGTCTAACCGCGGTCCGTTATCCGGATCCGGGACCCTGCGTGGTG
The DNA here is from genome assembly GCF_040892615.1 of Thioclava arctica. Classification (NCBI taxonomy): domain Bacteria; kingdom Pseudomonadati; phylum Pseudomonadota; class Alphaproteobacteria; order Rhodobacterales; family Paracoccaceae; genus Thioclava; species Thioclava arctica. The sequence continues at coordinate 857 of NZ_JBFRYC010000037.1, read as the reverse complement.
GGTAGTTTGACTGGGGCGGTCGCCTCCCAAAGTGTAACGGAGGCGCGCGAAGGTTGGCTCAGACCGGTCGGAAATCGGTCGTTGAGTGCAATGGCAGAAGCCAGCCTGACTGCAAGACTGACAAGTCGAGCAGAGACGAAAGTCGGCCATAGTGATCCGGTGGTCCCGAGTGGAAGGGCCATCGCTCAACGGATAAAAGGTACTCTGGGGATAACAGGCTGATGGTGCCCAAGAGTCCATATCGACGGCACCGTTTGGCACCTCGATGTCGGCTCATCTCATCCTGGGGCTGGAGCAGGTCCCAAGGGTACGGCTGTTCGCCGTTTAAAGAGGTACGTGAGCTGGGTTTAGAACGTCGTGAGACAGTTCGGTCCCTATCTGCCGTGGGTGTAGGATACTTGAGAAGAGTTGCCCCTAGTACGAGAGGACCGGGGTGAACGGACCACTGGTGGACCAGTTATCGTGCCAACGGTAGTGCTGGGTAGCTATGTCCGGACAGGATAACCGCTGAAAGCATCTAAGCGGGAAGCCCCCTTCAAAACTAGGTATCCCTTGAGGGCCGTGGAAGACCACCACGTCGATAGGCCAGAGATGTAAGCGCGGCAACGCGTTCAGTTGACTGGTACTAATTGCCCGATAGGCTTGATTTGATCCGGTAGAAGCAAGACTTCGCCAATCAAATACAAAAGCTGCAGTAAACTTGACTTGGACATCGCTTCTTTCTCGGTTTGGTGGTCATAGCACGAGCAAAACACCCGATCCCATCCCGAACTCGGCCGTTAAGTGCCGTCGCGCCAATGGTACTGCGTCTTAAGACGTGGGAGAGTAGGTCACCGCCAAACCTAGTAAGAAGCGAT
>NZ_JBFRYC010000036.1:0-3823 GCF_040892615.1 Thioclava arctica | reverse complement strand
AGTGATCCCGTGAACTTGGAAAACGTTCTTGGCCAAATCAAGGCCGATCGTGGTAACTTGCATGGGGTGGCTCCTCTCATAAGCAGATATCGACACCTGCAGTATGGCGCATTGCGACGCCGGTTGAAGCAGGAGCCATCCACCCCATCAGCTTTCGCCACGCTGGATCAGCAGTATATCGATCTGCAATGCGTGTGAATGGTAGGCTTGTTGATCAAGCACCAACCTGTTGGACCAACGCATCTGACAAGTAGTCCCAAACCGCGCGAACCCGGGGATTCGTATGCAAAGCCGGTGGCGCGGTCAGCCAAATCGGAAGGGCCTGCATTTTCACTTGCTCATCCAAAATGCGTTCCACTGTCGGGTCGGCATCCCCGATGATCGTCTGCGCGCCACCCAACCCACATCCTGCCCGAACGAGTTCCCAATGCACCGCTTGCTGATCACATCGCACTGCAAAAAAATCGCGCGTGGCTTTCATTCCAAGGTCTGCCATCGCACGAATAATCAAGTCACTCTTGTCAAATCCAACGAAATCCAGACGCGCCGCATCTTCCAGCGTTTCTGGCCGACCATTTCGATCCAGATAGGATTTTGCTGCATAAATCGCGGTCGGCTGATCGCAAACATGTTTGGTGATCACATCCAACTGGGTCGGTCGATACATGCGAACTGCAATGTCGGCCTCTCGGTAGATGAGGTTCTCTGTTGTGTCAGATGGCACCAGATCGATCTGGATTTCCGGAAGTGCTTGGCGCATGTCCGAAACAATTTTCGGCAAAATGAAGTGTGACGTCACCACACTTGCGGTGATCCGCACAGTTCCGTTCAGATCGCCGGCCTTGCCATCAGCGATCAGACGCAACCGGGTCGCAGCCTTTTGCATGTCACGCACCGTGTCAGCCATTTCCAGTCCGGCGGTCGTCGGCACTAGGCCCCGTGGCGCCCGAGTGAACAGATCAACTCCCAAAGCCGCTTCCAGCATCTTTATGTGCCTTCCGATCGTCGGTTGGCTCTGTCCCAGTTTGCGCGCCGCGCCCGACAACGACCCGTTCTCAACCACAGCCGAAAACGACTGAAGCAATGTCCAATCCAACACTCCCAGATTCTTATCCATACACTAATGAATACCAGATGTAGGATTTTGAGCAATTTATTTCCGTATTTGAATGGCTCATGTTCAAGTCGTCACATCATAGATCAAAGGAAACTTCAGATGTCTAACACCGTCCTCATCCTCGGCGCCTCTGGCAAGATCGGGCAGAATGCAACACACGCCTTTACCAAGGCCGGTTGGAACGTGCGCCATTATGATCGCAAATCCAATGATATGATCGCGGCCGCCCGTGGCGTTGATCTGATTGTGAATGGCCTCAACCCGCCCAATTACAACAACTGGGCCAAGACGGTCCCTGAGATGACAAAACAGGTAATTGCGGCGGCCAAGGCCAGTGGTGCCACTGTCATCATCCCCGGCAATGTTTATAATTTTGGCAACACACCTGGCGTCTGGTCCGAAACTACAGCGCAACGCCCAAACACAATCAAGGGCCAGGTCCGCGTCGATATGGAACAGGCCTATCGTGCTTCCGGCGTGCAAACCATTGTACTTCGGTCGGGCAACTTCATTGATCCCAACCGGGACGATGACATGATGGGCCTGCTGTATTTTCGCGCGATCAAAAAAGGCAAATTGACGGCTGCCGGACGCAGCGATGCGCTACAAGCGATGTGCTATCTGCCCGACTGGGCCAAGGCTGCAGTTCAGCTTGCTGAAAAACGCGCCGAGCTTGCCAGTTTCGAAGACATTCCGTTTCCAGGACACAGCTTTTCCGTTCTGGAATTGCAGAATGTGCTGCAAGACCATCTTGGCCACGGCATCAAGATCACTGGGTTTCCATGGTGGTTGTTTACGATCCTTGGGCCGTTCTGGGAGCTCGCCCGCGAAATGAACGAAATGCGATATTTGTGGAACACGTCGCATCAGTTGTCCGGGGAGAAATTCAACCGAATTTTGCCTGATTTCGTGCAGACTGACATGCGTTCCGTAATGCTTGCGTCACTACCGGATGATATGAACCCAAACAAGACTGCGCGAGGCTCGCGTCAAGCCTACGCCAGCTAAACACCCAAACCCTGACAGCGGCGGGCGGGCCAGAACCCACCCTTCCCGAAAGCAGTCTTTCATTCTCAGAAGATCAAAATACGCTTTGTCCCGCGTTGCCGACATCGGACACGACACACATCGAGCCGCTGCAGCGAATGGCCGGTCTTGTGAAGCTGCAACGCGGCGCTTGACGCCTTGATGAAGGTCCGGTTTGGGCCGGAACCGTCTTATTAACGTTTGACGCTAAACCGCTTCGCGCGGCATCGGACACGGCCATTCGATATCAGTTGGCCACTGGTGTTCGTTTCGTCTCAACTTTTCACGTTGATCCCGCGCGGTCAGCAATTGACGACGTCACATTCCTTCACCACAGGTAAAGCAATCTTTCCATCATGCCCCCTTAAAAAGCAAAGATAGTTTTCCATGCCTCCACTCCCCTTCCTGCGGGATCGACGCCGCGACCTTTCCTTGACCCAAGCAGCCGTTGCCTGCGCGGCGGGGATCAGCATTCCGACGTTGCGTAATCTCGAACAGGGCAAAGGCAGCATCGGGTCGCTGTCGCGCACCCTGCCCTACCTGCAGCTTCGGTGGTCCTGGTTTCATGACGTGAATGCCGGGCCGGACCTTGCGCGGCGGCGGCGAATGCGCGGACTCAGCCAGCGCGCGCTGGCGGAAAAGGTCGGTTGCTCGCGCCCGACAATCATCGCGCTTGAGCGCGACCTGACCGGCAGGGTCGAGACGTTGCTGCGGGTTCTTTCGATCCTCGGGATCCGTCAGGCTCTTCGCCCGGAGTCAGCATCCGCAAAGCCCGGGCTGGTCCCGGCAACGAACGACCCCGCCCGCGACCTGGTGATGACGCCCCTGGATCTGGCGGCCAGGATCATCGCGCATTTCGCGGGCCGGATGTCCGGGCATGTGCTCGACCCGGCGCGGGGCGCGGGCGCGTTTTACGACCAGTTTCCCGATCATGTCGAACGCTCTTGGTGCGAGCTGGCGCTGGGTCGGGATTTTCTTGCGTGGAGCGATCCGGTCGACTGGATCATGACGAATCCGCCCTGGTCGAAGATCCGCAGCTTCACCCGCCATGCGATGACGCTCTGCGAGCATATCGTCTGGCTGGTGCCGATCGTGAACATTACGACCAAGGCGCGGCTGCGGGATTTGGCCGAGCACGGATACGGCATCGCCGAATTGGTGCTTCTAGATACCCCGCGCGACTGGCCGCAAAGCGGGTTCCAGCTCGTCGCGGCGCATCTGCGGCGTGGCTACACCGGCGACTGGCGCGTGTCGCGGCTTGAGATTTGACGCAACCACACGGCAGATCTGACATGCTGGAAATCATTGCGTGCTATCGGGGACCACACCATCCTGACGCACAGCAACCGTAGCCCCGGCCTCCTTCGGGATCACGACCTCCCTGCCCTGCTCGCGCTCCGTGGCAATCTGCAAGCACTGTTGATCGGAGACTGACGGCACCCAGACCAACTGACCGGCCAGTCAGATCGAGCGCCGAGCCACACGACATCGGCTTCGCGGATATCTTCGCCCATGTGCGATCGCGTTCAAAGCGATCAGCCTTTTTTGTCGCCGCGCCTTGGCGTGGCGCTTGTGCAAGGCTGGCATCGCCAGCCGCGCAGTTGGATCGATAATATATATGCACCGCATGTTATCGAGCCGACGGAGCGCCTCCCCGGCGTTAGGGGCAGACAGGTAGCT
>NZ_JBFRYC010000035.1:0-4123 GCF_040892615.1 Thioclava arctica | reverse complement strand
GGCACCGCCAATATCGACTTCGTGCTGTTCCGTGAGCGCTGGATGGTGGCCGAGCACACCTTCCGCCCGCCGTGGTATCACAAGAACATCATGTCCGAGATGATGGGCAATATTTACGGCATTTATGACGCCAAGCCGCAGGGCTTCGTGCCCGGCGGCATGAGCCTGCACAACATGATGCTGCCCCACGGGCCCGATCGCGCTGCGTTCGAACATGCCAGCAACGAGCCGATGAAACCGGTGCTGCAAGATAACACGATGCAATTCATGTTCGAGACACGTTTCCCCCAGCATCTGACGGCTTTCGCCGCGACAGAAGCGCCCTTGCAGGACGACTACATCGATTGCTGGGACAGCATTGAGAAGAAATTCGACGGAAAACCGGGGACCAAATGACGGATGTGAAAAGCTGGGTGGCGTCTGCGAATGGCGACACGGACTTCCCAATTCAGAACCTGCCTTATGGCGTGTTTGACGATGGGCGCGGCGCGCGCATGGGCGTGGCGATCGGCGATCAGATTCTTGATCTTGGCGCGGTGGATCACGGTCTGGATGCGGCGCTGTTTGTCGAGCCTGCCTGGAACCGCGTCATGGAGGCCGGCCCGCAGCTTTGGGCCGATTTGCGCGCGCGCTTGATCGCGTTGCTGTCAGACGAGGCGCATCGCGCAGCCGTCGAGCCGCATCTGGTTGCGCAGGCAGATGCGAAAATGCTGATGCCGTTTCGCGTCATGGAATATACCGATTTTTACGCGGGCAAGAACCACGCGATGAATGTTGGCACGATCTTTCGCGGGGCGGAAAACGCGCTGCCTGCGAACTGGCTGTCGATCCCGATTGGCTATAACGGGCGGGCCTCGTCGGTGGTTGTCTCGGGCACGCCGGTCACGCGGCCTTGGGGGCAGGTGAAGGGGCCAAATGACGATCTGCCGCGCTTTGCGCCTTCGGCCCGCTTTGACATCGAACTGGAATTTGGCGCGATTGTCGGACAGCCCTCGCAAGGGATGATTTCGGTGGCGCAGGCCGATGAGATGATCTTTGGTTATGTGCTGCTCAATGACTGGTCGGCGCGCGATATCCAGGCTTGGGAATATGTCCCGCTTGGGCCGTTTCAAGGCAAGGCGACGGCCACCACGATCTCGCCTTGGATCGTGACCCGCGCCGCGCTGGCACCGTTCCGCACCGCCACACCTGAGCGTGAGCGCCCGCTGCTGCCTTATTTGTCCGAGCCGGGGCCGATGAATTACGACATCGCGCTTGAGGTTGCCCTGCGACCCGAAAACGGGGCCGAGACGGTCATTTCGCAGACCAATACGCGCGAACTCTATTACTCGGCCGCGCAACAATTGGCCCATCACACCAGCTCTGGCTGTGCGATGCGGGTGGGCGATCTGCTGGGATCGGGCACGATTTCGGGCGTGACGCCGGACAGTCGCGGCTCGCTGCTGGAACTGTCTTGGTCGGGCAAGGAACCGCTGGAATTGCCGGACGGCACGACGCGCAGCTTCATCGAGGATGGCGACACGCTGACCCTGCGCGGGGCGGCGCAAGGCAAAGGATACCGCATCGGGTTTGGCGATTGCGCGGGGCAGATCCTGCCCGCCGCCGATCTGCCCGATTGGGCGAAATAAGTCAGAAGGAACAGGCACATGGCTAAGGCATTCGCATCGCAAGGCGATATGGAAGACAAAAAGATCAGCTTCACTGAGGTTGGCGAAGGGCTTTATGCCTTCACCGCCGAGGGCGATCCCAATACGGGCGTCATCATTGGCGATGAAAGCGTGATGATCGTCGAGGCACAGGCCACCCCGCGTCTGGCGCGCAAGGTGATTGAATGCGTGCGCTCGGTCACCGACAAGCCGATCAGCCATCTCGTGCTGACCCATTATCACGCGGTGCGGGTGCTGGGTGCCTCGGCCTATGGCGCGCGTGAAATCATCATGTCGGATGTGGCGGGCGCGATGGTCGAAGAGCGCGGCCAAGAAGATTGGGACAGCGAATTCGGCCGCTTCCCGCGCCTGTTTCAGGGCCATGAGGAAATCCCCGGCCTGACGCGCCCCACCACCACGTTCTCTGAAATGATGACCGTCTATCTCGGCAAACGCCGGGTGGATATCATGAAGCTCGGGCGAGCCCATACGGCGGGCGACGCCGTGATCTGGGTGCCCGATCAAGAGGTGATGTTCACCGGCGATATCGTTGAATATCACTCGGCCTGCTATTGCGGCGACGGGCATTATAACGACTGGGCAGAGACGCTGGAAAACATCGCCGCGTTTGAGCCCAAAGCGATTGCACCGGGTCGCGGTGATGCGCTTGTCGGCGAGGAAAAAGTGGCCGAGGCGCTGGAAAACACCGCCGATTTCGTTCGCTCGACCTACAAGCCGGTGGAAAAGGTCGTCGCGCGCGGTGGTTCGCTGAAAGAGGCGTGGGATGCGGTGCGTGCAGCTTGCGATCCGAAATTCGCCGATTACGCGATCTACGAGCATTGCCTGCCGTTCAACGTGGCGCGCGCCTATGACGAGGCCCGTGGCATCGACACGCCGCGCATCTGGACGGCCGAGCGTGACCGCGAAATGTGGGACGCGCTGCAAGGCTGAGCCGCGCGCAGGGGAGGCGGGAGGAGGGCCCAATGCCATATGATTACAAACCGTTCGACTATGTTGCGCCGCGCGGGCTGAACACGCCCGAGCCGCGTCACAAGGTGATCATCGTGGGCGCGGGGCCGATTGGCCTCGCCGCCGCGATCGAGCTGGCCAATCATGGTGTCGGCTCGGTCGTGTTGGATGATAACAACGTCGTTTCCGTCGGCAGTCGCGCGATTTGCTGGTCGAAGCGCTCGTTGGAGATTCTCGATCGTCTGGGCGTGGGCGAGACCTGCGTGCAAAAGGGCGTGACCTGGAAAGTCGGGCGCACCCATCACGGCGCGCGCGAGGTGTTCAACTTTGACCTGCTGCCCGAGGACGGCCACAAGATGCCCGCCTTCGTGAACCTGCAGCAATATTATGTTGAGGAATACCTCGTTGCGCAGGCGCAGGCCAATCCGCTGATCGATCTGCGTTTCAAGAACAAGGTAACGGGGCTAGAGCAACAGGACGATTGCGCGCGCGTCAGTATTGAGACGCCCGATGGCGCGTATTCGCTTGAGGCAGACTATCTGCTGGCCTGCGACGGGGCGCGCTCGCCGATCCGGCAGATGATGGGGCTTGAGTTTGAGGGCGTCCTGTTTGAGGAACGCTTTCTGATCGCCGATATCGTGATGCAGGCCGATTTTCCGCCCGAACGCTGGTTCTGGTTTGAACCGGAGTTCCATGCGGGTCAGTCGGCGCTGCTGCACAAGCAACCCGATGATGTTTACCGCATTGATCTGCAATTGGGCTGGGAGAGCGACCCCGAGAAAGAGCGCAAACCCGAGCGTATCATCCCGCGCATCGAAAAGGCGCTGGGGCATGGCAATTTCACACTCGACTGGACCTCTATCTACACCTTCCAGTGCCGGCGGCTGAAGAAGTTCGTTCATGACCGGGTGATCTTCGTCGGTGACAGCGCGCATGTCGTCTCGCCCTTTGGCGCGCGCGGCGGCAATGGCGGTTTGCAAGACGTCGACGCTTTGGGCTGGCGATTGGCGGCGGTGCTCAAGGGTGAGGCTCCGGTCGCGCTGCTGGCAGGCTATGATGCGGAACGCACCCACGGCTCGGACGAAAACATCACCAATTCCAGCCGCACCACGCGGTTCATGTCGCCGCGTGACGGGGCCGAACGCTGGTTCCGCGATGCTGTTTTGGCGCTTTCCGAGCATGCCGAATTCGCCCGACCGATGGTCAATTCCGGGCGGCTTTCGGTGCCCTGCACCTATCCGCTCGAGGCAGCCCCCGATTGCGCGCACATGCCTGCGCCATCGCGCCCCGGTTCGGTCGCCCCCGATGCGCCACTGGGCAATGACTGGCTGCTCTCGCAACTCGCGGGGGGCTTCACGCTGTTGGCGATTGGCGTCGCAGCGCCCGAAGGGTACGGGATGCGTGTGCTGGAACTGCCCGAGACCCCCGAGCTGCGCCAACGCTATCTGGGGCAGGCGGGGCAGGCTTTGTATCTGATCCGGCCCGATCAAATCGTGGCAGCGCGCTGG
>NZ_JBFRYC010000034.1:0-5451 GCF_040892615.1 Thioclava arctica | reverse complement strand
CCAGATCAACAGGCTGAAGATGTTGAAACGGCAGATGTATGGCGCTGCAGGTATCGACCTTCTTCTGGCGCGCCTTCAGCATTCGGCATGACCGCGCCACAGAAATTGAGTCAGAGCCCAAAAATGCCCCCCTCTGGCACAACGGAAGCTGACCCAATGCGGTGTAGCCATCACGCAGCGCAGCCGTATCGGGCCAGCGGGTCTTCTGTCACTCGCGGGTCTTGAACCGCCAGCTTTCGTTGACGGTTTCGACGATGTCGCAATGGTGGGTAAGGCGATCAAGGAGCGCGGTCGTCATCTTCGCATTGCCGAAGACCGATGCCCATTCGCCGAAGTCGAGGTTTGTCGTCACGATGATCGACGTTCGCTCGTAGAGCCGGCTGATGAGGTGGAAGAGGAGTTGTCCGCCGGTTTGAGCGAATGGCAGGTAGCCGAGCTCGTCGAGGATCAGGAAGTCGAGGCGACACAGCAAGTCCGCGGTGCGCCCCTGCCGGTCGGCGCGGGCCTCAGCGTCGAGCTTGTTCCCAGGTCCACAACATTGAAGAATCGGCCGCGCTTGCCATGTCGTATGCAGGCTCGTGCGATACTAACGGCGAGATGCGATTTGCCGGATCCAGTGCCTCCGATCAGCACGACGTTGCACTGCTGATTGAGGAAGTCACCTGTTGCCAGATTGCGCACCAGCGTCTCGTTCACAGGCGTGTCCTCGAAGGCGAGCTCATCGACTTCCTTTGCCAAAGACAGTCGCGCGATGGTCAGCTGATACTTGATTGAACGTACCTGCTTCTCGCTGATCTCGGCGTTCAACAGGTCACCGACGATCTGCTGCGGCTCGTGCTGCCGCTTCACTGCCGTGATGATGATCTCATCGAAAGCGGCCTTCATTCCGGAGAGCTTCAACTGGCCCATCGCGTCCAGCACCTGTGATCTTTCCATGGTTTGGTCTCCTCAGACTGTCGTAGCGTTTGCAGTCGGCCACTGGTTCGCGGGCCAGACGCAGAGCATCCGATGTGGCTATCATTAGCGGCGGTGGTAGTTCACGATGGCGGGCCAGGATGTTCAGGACGACGGCCGCTGCCGGAGCACCCTCCTTCAAAGCCTCCGAACAGGCAGCTTATACAGCATCCAACCCATCGGCAGGGATCATGCTCAGAATCTGGACAATCTGCCGATCACCGTTCGGCACCTTCCCGAGTTTGCGCTGAACACGCTTGATCGCGGGCGGCAGATCCCAATTCTTAAAGGGCGCGCCGTTGCGCAGGGCGCCCGGTTTGCGCGCAAGAACAGGGATGTAATGCAGAGGATCGTAGATGTCCTTGTTGCGCCCGAAGGTGCGCACGGGCTGACAGACGACCTTGCCATCCTGCCAGAACTCGATGCGCTCGGCATAAGCGCGGATCTCAACCGGGCGCCCGACGGCGCGCGCATCAACGGAGGAGCGATTGTTGTCGAACCGCACGAGGCAAGTCTTGGATACCGAGGCTGGCACTGCGTGAAAGCCGTCGAATGGGCCGACATAGGGCACGAGGCTCTCGCGCTCGGCTTGGAATACGTCCCAGTTCGTCTGGTCCCTGAGCTCCTGATGGGGATTGGCCTTGGCCCAAGCCACGCAGCGGTCCGCGAGCCAAGCATTAAGCTCGGCGTAGCTCTTGAACTTGGGCGCGGAACGAAGAACCGCCGCCGCACGCACCCGTCCTAGGTCCTGTTGACAGAAGGGATTCCCACGAGCGGCTGATCGTGATTCAAGCGGTATCTGCAATGGAGACCAGCTTGGCACGAGACCTTATGTCGGACGAAGAGTGGGCGTTCTTTGAACGGTTCATCTTGGCTGTCCGCGCCCTGAACGGGCGCATACCCACGAGCCACCGCCTTGTTCTTGATGGGATTTTCTGGATCGCCCGCACCGGAGCCCCGTGGCGTGACTTGCCAGAAGAGTTCGGCAAGTGGTCAAGCGTCTACCGGCAGTTCCGACGCTGGACGCTTCCAGGTTGTGGGAGGACATCATGGACACCCTGAACCACAGTGGGGCCGTGCCGGATGCCCTTCAAGAGATCCCCTCTCATGGTTTGCAGGCAAACCACTGCCGGGCAGTGGACAGCACCGTTATCCGCGCTCACCATCCATTGCCCGGCAGGGCATCGCCCTTGCGATGCCCCAAGAGGGAGGCAGCGGGCGCTTAAGGGGGGCTCCGCGACAGGGTTTTGGCCGCTCAAGAGGTGGCTTCACGACCAAGATCCACCTCCGTCTGGAGTGCCCCCACTGAAGTGGTCCACCTTTTGGGATAGTATTATCCCATTTCAGGAGGACCAGAGATGGCTGGAAAGAGAGACAAACCCGAAGAGATTGTGCTGAAGCTGCGGCAGGTAGAAGTTTTGCAGGGGCAAGGCAACTCGATTTCCGATGCCGTGCGTCAGATTGGCGTGACGGTTCAGACCTACTTTCGGTGGCGCAAGGAGTATGGTGGCATGAGCCGGGATCAGCTCAAGCGGTTGAAGGAGCTTGAGACTGAGAATACCCGGCTTAGGCGTGCCGTGTCGGATCTGACGCTGGACAAGATGATCCTGGCCGAGGCTGCGCGGGGAAACTTCTAAACCCTTCCCGCCGCAGGCAGTGCATCGAGCATGTGCGGCAAACCCTCAGCGTGTCCGAGCGCAGGGTTTGTCGCACATTGGGTCAGCATCGCTCGACGCAACGCAGGGTGCCCATGGGACTGCCGCACGAAGCACGGTTGACCGTGGATATCATCGCGTTGGCCGAAGAGTTCGGACGCTATGCATTGCCCGGCAGGCGATGCCTGTATCGCCGAGAGGGGGTATCGCATGATCACCGGGCTGCTGAACAACAGCGGTTGGCAGGTAAATCACAAGCGCCCCTCTCGTGGTTTGCGAACAAACCACTGCCGGGCAGTGGTCGAACGGATTTGGCGACGGGAGGGGCTGAAGGTCCCGCAAAAGCAGACCAAGAAGGGTAGGCTCTGGCTCAATGAAGGGTCGTGCGTGAGGCTTCGGCCGGAGCGTCCGAACCATGTCTGGTCCTATGATTTCGTGCAGGACCGGACGCATGACGGGCGTATCTTCCGCACGCTGAATATCATTGACGAATTCACGAAGGAGGCGCTGGTGATCCGCGTCAAACGCGGGCTCAATTCAACGGATGTGGTCGACGCCTTGACTGATCTGTTCATTCTACGCGGCCCGCCGGAATACATAAGGTCCGACAATGGCGCCAAATTTATCGCCAAGAAGGAGCGGGCATGGATCGGAGCTGTGGGCGCGAAAACCGCCTTCATCGCGCCTGGTTCACCGTGGGTAAATGGATGTTGCGAGAGCTTCAACGCCCACTTCCGGGATGAGATGCTTAATGGCGAGGTCTTCACCACATTGCGCGAGGCTCAGATCCTGATCGAGAGATGGCGTCGGCATTACAACACCGTCAGGCCGCACAGCGCCTTGGGATACCGGCCGCCAGCGCCTAAAAGCACCGTCCCGATGGGCCAGAGGCCAACGATGCACTAACATTCAAACCGGACCACTCGATGGGGGCAGACCAGGTGCTGCCCCAAAACACGGCAAACCCGCCGTTCCGACGCCCTGATGTGACTGCGGATGTGGTCGATGCTGGCGCGACGACGCGAGGGGCTCAGTCGTTTCCCCGTGCAGCTTCCGTCAGGATCAGCTTGTCCAATGTCAGGTCAGATACCGCTCGGCGCAATCGGTCATTCTCCTTTTGAAGGCATTTTACGTCCTTCAGTTGGTCAGCTCCCATACCGCCATATTGCTTGCGCCAGCGATAGAAGGTCTGTTCTGTAATCTGCACCTGTCGAATGGCATCAACGCGCGGCATTCCCTAGCCGCACAGCACCTCAACCTGCCGTAACTTCGTGACAATTTCTTCCGGTTTGTGTCGTTTGATGCCCATCTCCGATCCTCCGTTTCCTAACTATAGCGGCGGACCAGTTCAGTGGAGGAGGATCAGCCCTGCACATGACTGCTTCTGACAAATGCACAAATCAGATCACAAATGTCTTGCTATGCAGGAGCCATTCACACAGGACATTCGCGGCATCGGGCATGAAGGACCGCTGTGGGCCCTTCAATCACAGGTTACGTCGGCAGCGCGCTCACTGGAGCCCCGCTTGGCTTGACACCAGACGGAGCCATCTCAACTCGGCGGCGAGGTGTTTCCCATTGCGCTTGCATCAGACGCATGACGCTTCTGGCCTACAGGATTGGGCGCCCACGATGGCGCCCATGAGAAACTGCTGCGCGCGGGCTCCGTGGTTGAATTCCTCGCTAACGGAACCGCTGATTTGCACTATCAGCCCAACACGCGTGGTCTTGCCCGTAGCAAATCAAGCGGATTGTAAAGTGTCATGATGTAGAAGAAGGCCATCATGTAAATCGTCGCTGTGCCAAACATCTGAGCCGCCTCGGCCGACACACCCAGGCTATAGGGACCGCCCCAGGTTTCGGCAGTGCTCCAGATCGCGAATGATAGCAGGAACCCGATCGGTGCCATAATCCTCAACCCGCGACCGCTGATCAGGGACGCCGCCACCAGTGCCTCGGTAAGCGCCACCAGAACTGCGACCAGATGTGGCCCCATGGCGTTGGTTATGACCAGAAACAGCTGGTCATAGCTTGCAGTCCAGGTTCCTTGCATGTCCGTCTGTGCAGAGGTGAGAAAATCCGTGAAGTGGTTCAGGAAATAGGGCTGAAACTTCAGCAAGGCATCATACCCCCATAGCAACCCGAAGCCATTTCGCGCGAGTGTCAGCAACTCGTTATTCGACACATCCGGAACGGTGCGCAAACGCTCAACGCCGATGAGGAACAGAAACATCACGATGTAAGGAAGCGCGACACCGGGATCCGTTCCGTCTTGCCCGAAATCTCCCCCATGTTGGAACACGATCCAGACGAAGGCGGCATAGCCAATCCCGACCCAACTCATTGGGATGACACCGCGGTTTGAAAGGATCGACAGTGCGACGGCCAACTCCACGAAGGCCAGAATAATCACCAGCAGATGAAGAAACGGGCTTGAGGTCGGCAGCCCCAGCGCCTGAGCCGACGCGACTTTGTGCTGCCAACTCAGCGAGGTCCAAGAGTCATAGATCAGCACGATACCGAAAACGATCCGTATCCAGCTGAAACTAGCGTAACTGACAGAAGATGTCCGTGTGCGGTCCTCGCCCGCCATACCAAGCGCGGCAAGCGTCCGACGAAAATACCCCTTTGCTCCAGGGGCGTCGTTTAAGGATTTCTGTGTCGCAGATTTCATAGCACTTTACTCCTCTATGACGCCGCGCGACGAAATTTCATCGCAGGCGTTCTAGCGTCTATGTATCTGCGTAGGTCTGCGTAGCGGCTGACAACCTTGACTTGCATCAACACGCAGCTTCACAAAGCGGATACGCCGACGTGAGAGTGCAACAGCCGAGAACTGGCC
>NZ_JBFRYC010000033.1:0-6595 GCF_040892615.1 Thioclava arctica | reverse complement strand
CCATAGCTTCGGCATAGGCGCGATCCAGCACATGGCTCGGCGAGCGCGCGACGTTCAGGCGGCCCAGTTCAACTTCGGGGAGACCTTCTTGCGACCAGACGGGCTTGCCAGAGCGGGTCGAACCCGCACTCCCGGCCTTCGGGCCTTTGCCTTCTGAATCGGCGTCGGGACCACCTTGACCGTGACCGTCATCACCCTGACCATTCGCGCCGTTTTTCGGGCCTTTTTTGCCACCCGTATCCGTATGCCCGCTATCGTCTCCGGTTTGCCCATCGGAGTGTCCACCTTGGCCGCCCTTATTCCCGGCACCAGCGCCTTCAGTATGGCTGCCACTCGTGCCTTCTTCGGCATTTGCTGCGCCAAGGAAACCATATGAGCTTCCGAAGTAAGAGGTGCCGCCGATGATTGCGACGATTGCCGCCACTGAAAGCCCCGTCAGCATCGACCGCTTCCGATTATTATTTGAGCCAATCATAATATCATCCCCTAGATTATCTTTGTTCTGTGATGTGTTTGATTGCGCCACAGAACACGTCCCCGAAACTGGCGGCGCAGAAAACTATGCGCCGCCGCCTCTCTTAAGCGTCAAGCGCAGATCAGCCGTGGCCAGCCAGAACTGCGACGCGCACTGCTTCTGCGTCTACAGCAAGAGCCGCCGCAGCATCCCCGGTGATGGGCGTCCCAAGAATTTTCGAGACCGCAATCACCGTATCAGTTGTGATCGGCACGGTTTTGTCCGAAGCGACGCCAAGGAAGACTGCCTCAAGCACCTCGTTGCTATTGGTCACGCCCGGCAGCGAGATCGAGCCATCAAGCGCATCACGCAAGAATGCAAGGTTCTGCAGCGGTGAATCGACATAGGACTGTTGGTCGAAATTGAGCGACAGATTTGAGATAATGTCGTCCAAGCTCATGTTGTAGAACGTCACCATGTCGGTGTTCAGGCTTGCCAGCGCCTCGTCATAAGCGCGATCAAGCACATGCGACGGAGAGCGCGCAACGCTCAACCGACCAAGCTCTACTTCAGGAATACCTTCTTCAGCCCAGTTCGGTTTGCCGGAACGGGTGGACCCTTCGTTGCCAGCCTTCGGCCCTTTGCCTTCAGAGTCCGCGTCCGGACCACCTTGACCCTGACCGTCGTTACCTTTGGCACCTTGGCCATTTTGACCTTTGGAACCTTGCCCTTGCTGACCCTGATCCCCACCCGACGATTCTGCGACTGCCGCACCCGACAGATGGCTGAGCGGTTGGAAGGCGAGATTACCACCAAAACCGATAGCCAAAGCCAATGCCGAAACGGTTGCCACACGCTTTGCGGGAAGTAAGATATTCACACTCATGTAATTCTCCTCCAAATAAAACTCTTGTCTAGCAGAGCTGAGAATTAAAATATCGGAGCCAAGTCCAACTTTCATTGATGTGGATCAACGGAATTGGTCACATTACGTAAACTTTTCGTTGCTTTGGGATCGCGACTATCCTGCCGCTACCGTGGTCGGCGTTGTTGCGCAAATCATTGATCGGGCGAACGATCCCCTTTCCCGTGGCCTTTCAGGCGATGGCCTCGATCTCGGCCCTGCCAAGGGCCGAGAAGCGGTTCATGATGGCGATGCGGATCTGGATTTCGGCGGTCTGGCGGTCGGGGTCTCGGGACATGATCCGCTCACCGAAGAGCTTCAGGCGGTTCATCCACTGCCCGGCAGTGGTTTGCATGCAAACCATGAGAGGGTGGGCCTCGACCCGACTTCGGACATGGTAGCCCGCCCACTTCTTCCAGAGAGCCCTACCGAGGTGCCGAGTTGCGCGCAGGATCTCGTTTCGCGCAACTGCGGCGGGACAGTCTTCTTTCCATGCGCGACCGTTGCGGCGGATGGGTATGACAGCATCGGCGCCGTGCTCGATGATGGCGGTGTGGCATCGGCGCGTGTCATAGGCGCCATTGGCGGTAACTGTGGCGATCTCTTCACCCTCGGGAATCTGCGCCAGTAGATCTGGCAGCAGAGGGCTATCACCCTGGCGGCTCGAGGTGAACTCGACCGCGCGTATGTCGCCGGTCTCCGTGTCCATGGCGATGTGAACCTTGCGCCATTGCCTGCGCCGCGACGGCCCGTGTTTGCGCGCCAACCATTCGCCAACCCCGCGGAACTTGATGCCGGTGCTGTCGATCAGCAGGCTCAACGGCTTCCCCGAACGGCGATAGGGGATCTGCACCCCGAGCCACGCTTGCCGTCGGCACAGCGTCGAATAGTCCGGAACCGGCCAATCGAGCCCAGCCATCCGGATCAGGCTCTCGACCAGCCCGACCGTTTGCCGAAGCGGAAGGCCGAAGAGCACTTTCAGCGTGAGGCAGACCTGGACCGCCGCATCCGAGAACGTCTCCGGGCGCCCCCGCTTGCCGGTCTTTCCGGCGTGCCAGACCATGTCGGGATCAAACCAGACCGAGAGCGAGCCCCGCTGGCGCAGCGCCGCGTTATATTCGGACCAGTTCGTCGTGCGATAGCGGGTGGGAGAGGGCTTCGGCATGCCGCCGATCTAACGCACTGGATTCGCGCAGTGAATCCTCCTCACCGCTTTGTGCAACAACGTCGATTACACCGCAACGGTTGTGCAGCAACTCAAAGACTGCCCGCCACCCAGCGAATAGGCTCAGGGTGCACGAAACGATTGTGGCTTTTAACTTGCGACCAGCGCGAGATCGGCCTTACGCTAGTTCACCAGTGGAAACGTAACATAAAACGTCGTAGAGACACCAGCCTCGCTTTCGTAGAAGATATCTCCCAACATCTGGTTGGCCAGCTTCTTCGAAATGTGCAAGCCAAGCCCGGATCCTTGAGTGGAGCCTTGACCATTATTTTCAACTTGCCCAAAGCGACCGAATACCTGGCCTTCCATACCTTCGGGAATGCCTTGACCAGAGTTAGTAATCGACAGTCTTACCTGCCCGTTCGAAGTTTTAATTGCGCCTTCGATGATGTCATGTTCGTTCGAAAACTTGATGGCATTCGAGATTAGGTTATCAATTATCTGACGGATGGCGAAGGCGTCCCCGATGATGACGGAAGCAAGAACAACATTTCCAAGGGCGAGCCGCACACCCCGCTCCGTGGCGAACATTTCATTGTCCTTGAAGCTCTCTTCGAGGAGCTGACCGAGATCGACAGGCTTGCTTTCCAAAGCCAATGCATTGATGTCGATTTTCTGTGCCAACAGAATGTTGTCGACCAGTCGTGATAGGCGGATCCCATTTCGGTGCGCAATGTTGAGCACCGAAAGAACAGGATCGGCTACATCGCCAAGGCGACCGCTGCGTGCAAGCGCCAAACCTCCTATGAGCGAGGTCAAAGGGGTCCGCAATTCATGACTGACAACCGAGATGAACTCGTCTTTCTTGCGGTTGGCCTCGTCTGCCCGTTGAAGCGCCTCTTCCAGTGCCGCACTGGTGGCGATCCGGTCTGTGATATCAACGAAGGTGATGCTCCATCCGAGAATGGTTTCTGATGGATCAAGTGGGCTTTCGATTTCTCGAATTCTGGGTTCATAAACCCGCTGCCCAATGCGCAGGTGAGAAACAGTTTCACGCGTTTCTAAATTTTTGTCATTTGCAAGAATTTTATTTATAAATTGCTTGGTAGCATGATTAAAATCTCTACTTTTTGCGGCCGTGTTCATTAGAACTATTTTACGACCCCTATCAATCATGACGACTGGCTCACTCATCGTATTCGCTAGTCCGGACTGGCCAATAAAGGCCATATCCATTGCTTTATTTGTAAAGAGAATCCATGTGAAGGCGACAATTCCAAGAGTGAACATGAAGGCCGTTGGATCAAGGCCAAAGACGGTAAAGCCGAAGACAACGTAGCCAGTATTTGCAGCAAGGGGCGTTAGAGTAATTGCAACCAGCACGGTTAGCAGAGGCCACGCCGTCCGCTTTGCACGGGTAAAGGCTTTCGCAAGACAAAACAGGGTTGCCAGTACAAATGAGTAAAGGGTTGCGATAATTGCATAGAAGCCCGGCCCGTGAACATACTCTATGTGGCCCTGCCCCTGCGGAATGATAGAAGCATCTGTATAGACGAGGTTGTGCCATGGGTTGGTGATAGCAAAAGCGAAGATTGCTATGGGCACGAAGATCCGCGCAGCGCGGGCGCTGCGTTTCTTGAGCCATAAAGCGTCATCGACGTACGCAAATACGAAAAAACACCACGCAACCGGCAACATGGCATTGCCAAGCCATGCCATGATCGCCCATTGAAATTGACAGGAGTAAGTGCTCGACGCAGCCTCCAGTCCAACCATCATCAAGGTCCAAATCACGGCGATGAAGGTGAGCGCGTAGTCAATCTTCCCATTAAATCTCTGAAATTTGAGCATCCAAAGCAAAACAAGAGCAGCGATGGTGCTGACCGCGGAAACAAACCAAAAGACTGGCGACCCCGCCACTCCCTCAAAACACATCATCATTGTCTTACCCAAGGCCTCCTCTTTGTTGCTGAAGCACACCATATCGTAGCGTCCAAAATTGGGCCGAAGTGTGAGGTGCAAACGCCCTCAACGTAAAGCAAAGCGCTTCGCTCTTCGAGCTTCCGATCTGATTAGGCTAGGTGTTCTCGCTGACAACACTTAGCCAGATGTCGTTTCGCCCGTCGAGCGCTCTATTCTCATCTGAGTAGACCTGCTGCTTTCCCCGCGAGCAATAGCATATCTACGGAACACATTTGATACTTATCACTGCTTGTCCAAGTTGCTATACTTGGTGTGGTAAACACGTTTGGGTTGCGGTGGATCTGCTTTCTCGAATTTATGAATGGTAATGTTCACTGATGCTTCGTCACATTGCATATGTAAGCCTGTCTCGCTTCCCACTAGAGACTCAGGTTCTATCAGATATACTCGAGGTGTCTGTCCGAAATAATGAGCGCGACGGCATCACCGGGGTGCTGATGTATCATGATGATCTGTTTTTTCAGGTTCTGGAAGGTGAGAGTGGGGTTGTAGAGCAATGCTATGCACGGATCTGCAGAGATCCGCGTCACTCAAACATTTCAGAAACCTTGGACGAAACGGTAGGCTGTCGTTCGTTCTCGGACTGGTTGATGGGATACGTTGGTCCGGATGAGATTGGTGAGTACAATGATGGAGCGATTTTATCCTTGACTGGATTGAAGGCACCAGAGCTTTCTGCCGCAGACAAGCGTGGATATGCTTTGGAACTTGCGCGAATGGTATTCAAAGGGTTCGCAGAGCGGTAATGACTAGCTCCACGGCAAGCAGTTGACTGACCTGAGCCCCTAAAACTCCTCCAAATTTGTGTAGAGTCCGCCCAACAAAAGGACGGATAAATGAAGGCACGATTCACAGACGAGCAGATCATTGCGATGATTAAAGAACAGGAAGCTGGCGAGAAGACCGCCGATGTATGTCGGCGGCATGGGATCAGCTCGGCGACGTTCTACAAATACAAATCGAAGTATGGCGGGATGGAGCCTTCTGACGCAAAGCGATTGCGGGTTTTGGAGGACGAGAACGGCAAGCTGAAGAAGCTGTTGGCCGAACAGATGCTCGACAACGCCATGCTCCGAGACATCAATTCAAAAAAATGGTGACGCCTGTTGGGAAGCGGAAAGCGGTGGCGCATTTGATGGAGGTTAATCAGGTCAGCCAGCGACGGGCGTGCGATGTGCTGCAAGTTGATCGGTCATCGGTGCGATACCTGACGCGCCGTGGCGATGACACTGAGCTACGCGATGCGATCAAACGGGTATCCAGAGAACGGCGACGGTTTGGTTGTCGTCGTGTCCATGTGATGATTGCCCGGGAAGGTTTTACGGTGAACCACAAAATGAATCGTCCCGGTTTCACCGGAGACCTTTAGCTTCATTTCACGCGACCATATCGAGCACGTCGCGCTGTGCATAGAAGTTCTCTTCAGCCTCTGCTGGCGGGATGTTTCCGATGGGGCCAAGCAGGCGTCTGTGGTTGAACCAATCGACCCATCCGAGGGTGGCCATTTCCAGATCTTGCATGTTGCGCCATGGACCCTGGCGGTGGACCAGCTCGGTTTTGTAGAGACCGTTAATCTTCTCAGCGAGGGCGTTATCATACGAGTCCCCGACGCTGCCGACCGATGGTTCGATGCCTGCTTCGGCCAAACGCTCGGTGTATCGAATGGACAAATATTGCCCGCCGCGATCCGAGTGATGAACCAATCCGCTCTTTTGGACCGGCCGTCGATCATGCAGGGCCTGCTCGAGAGCATCGAGAACAAAGTCAGTTTTGGCCGATCGTGAGACCCGCCATCCGACGATGCGATCAGCGAATGTGTCGATGACAAAGGCCACATAGATGAAGCCTTGCCACGTGGACACATAGGTAAAATCGCTGACCCAGAGCAGGTTCGGTGCAGGCGCCCGGAACACGCGGTTTACCTTGTCACGCGGACAGGGCGCTGACGTGTCAGGGACCGTCGTCTTGGAGAGTGTCCGATCTTCTGTGTAACTGCGCTTTGGTCCATGCTTCCTGAGAGGAGCAAGGACGATGACGATTTCCAAGGAACTTTTGGACGAACTTCTGAAGGGCTGCGAGCGGCCTGAAG
>NZ_JBFRYC010000032.1:0-7436 GCF_040892615.1 Thioclava arctica | reverse complement strand
GCACGGCACGGCATTTTGAATGCCCCTATCTGCGCATTCCTGTCGACATGTCGCGGGTTATCTGGATCATGACGGCGAATAATCTGGAGGGCATCCCCGCGCCGCTGCGTGATCGCGCGCGACTGTTCATCTTGCCCAACCTTTCGGCAACGGATGCGATTGCGCATTTTGACCGGCTGACCGCAGGGTGCGAATGGGAGGCCGAGCGCGACCGCTGCCGCATCTTCATCGAGCGCATGTCCGCGCGCCCCGAAGGGATCAGCTTGCGCCAGATTGGGAAACTCGTGGATGCGTTGCGTGACCCAATCGCGCCGCTATACCAGTGAAGACACGCCGGCCCCTGATGGGGGCCGGCGTGTGCCGTCTGAACACAAAGCGCGGCTTCAAATGGTCCATTCCGCACTTGATCGCCAGACACCCGACGCCGCATTCTGGCAGCCAGAAAAGATTGCTCACAATTCCCCCCAAGTTCAGGGGAATTGAATCACGCGCGCCGCCAGTCCTCAACCAATTTAATGGGTTTGGAGCCTAGGACATATGGCCCGGAAATGCCTTATTCTGTCCAAGGTCAACTGCAGCAATACAGTTTTCGCAGTTGACCTTCTAAAAGTCCTTGAACAGCGAAGCGATGAAACACATCCGGTGCCCACGATTCAGTCACAGGTTATAAAATGCGTCGCCGCCTGAAGCTGCTTTGCTAGCATTTCAGGTGCTAACCGGTCTTTTTCTCCCGAAGTCCGGGGCGTCACGCCGTTCTGGTAAAGGAAGAGTTTGGCAATCTCGCCTCGGATGGCAAAATTGACGTTTTGTGGGATATCACCGATCTCATCCTGAACCAGTTTCGCGTCGAGCTTGGAGACCACGACTCCCACCACATGACCATATGCATCGACCACCGGACCGCCAGAGTTTCCGGGTTGGACCGGTGCCGAGATCTGCATACGGCTACCATCGCCGCCAAGCCCCTTGATGCTGGTGACTGATCCGCGTGTCACGTTGAGACCGCTCAACAGCCCAGCCAACGGATAGCCGGCGACTGTAACGTCAGAATTGAGCGGCGCAGGTGCATCGGCGAATGTGGCGGTCACGAGATTGGTCACGCCTGTCACGCGCACAAGCGCCAAGTCGAAAGCCTCGTCAGCGCCGATCAATGTGGCGGGGGTGCCATCCACCAAAATCTTGTGACAGCTTCCTGCAACATGGTTGTTTGTTAGGATCAGTCCTTCAGGTGCAACCGCGAAGCCGGTTCCCGAGCTGCTTTGGACGTCCTGCGGAGCCGAGGGCGGCTTTGCTGCGACCATGCCCTCATTTTCTCTCGGATTTGGTGCATTGCCCGTCGCTCCTTCACTATCATTGGCCGCAGCGAGGAAGGCGAGAACTCCGGTAGCCAGTTCTCCGTTTTCGGGCAGTTCCAAATCCGCTCCACGATGAGGAAGGATCGAGCCAGTCACGAGCGCCAGGCGCCCTGCATCCCGGTCCAGCGAAGAGATCAGTATCGTGGACCAGTTGCCGGCACTCATCAGATCGGATCGGATATAAAGCGTCTTTCCCCCGAACACTTTCGCAGAGGTGATCACAAGGCGGTCTTTGCGCACCGTGTAGGGTTTCGACACAGAATTGGAGAGCGCATATTGATGAAAGGCTGAGGTTCGGCTTGCGTTGCCTGATGTCAGCGAAATGGACAGCGAAGAGACGCTATCGTTGAAATCCAGACTAAGACCGTTGTCGCTGACCTTCGAGGTCATCGTCTTTTGCGGAGACAGAAACGAAAGATCGGCAAAGTCGAAATAGTAGCGCGACCACCCTTGGTTCGAGATCGTCACGATTGCGTCGGATATCAGAGCCACCGGCGCAAGGTTGGGTAACTCGCCTGGTCCAAGGTCGATGCCACTCTCGCGAATGTAAGCCTTTAGTCCCCTCGCGCTACCGGCCCCCCACTTGCCATCAATCATACCGATATAGTCGCCCTTGAGCGCGAGTGCGGCCTGCAGGAACCGTATCTCGTTCGGGGTGAGATCACTCGCGTCAAAGGGATCGGCAAGTTCAGCACGGGTCCAAGCTTGAGCACCATTGGAAAACATGAGGCTAAACAACAGGGCAACTAGAATATGGCGCAATGTTTAAACCTCCGATCAATACATAGCATGGTGATCCAGAGAGGTGGCTCGGTCAACGCTATTGAACTGAGTTATGATTAAGAAATCGGCACAACTTTGACGCTGGTGTGGGCAAAAGGCAGCTTTGTCAGCGGCAAATCTGCCGCGATGTAGGTGAAGCGACACTCTCTGGCCAAGGATCATTTGTTTAAGCGGCACGGTATACGGTCGCGCGAATGACGCGAGTCAGGGCAGAGATCAACGATCCGGTGCGAGAGGCTCCCCTAGCCAGCCGGGGCTTGCGCCTGGCTCGCTGGCTCTGCGATGATTGCTGACGAGGCCCTGTCTTGTTCAAGTTGCGTTTCCAAATAGGATTGACGGAATGCTAGAAGTATTCTTAGCCGTATTCGGTATATTTTTTTCACTATACCTCATTTACCTCATCTTCGCTGTGGTGGGCGATATGGCTAAGGCCCGCGGGCATAGCCCTTGGCTTTGGTGGTTTATATCCTTGGCCTGGTCGCCGTTCGGGTCGATGTTTGTCTTGTGGTTGTTCTTTGATGTTCAGGACGAGGAACCGACGCGATGATGCCCGATCTGATCGGCAGGTAGGGGGATAAGCACCGCTCGAGGATCATATGAGCACCCACCCCCTTGCCTCGACACTATTGCCGCTTAAGTTATTGTTAAAAATCGATACTCTACTTTCTTATAAAGAGATTCACTTTCAAAATACGGAAAGAAATGGGGAGAGGTGCATGGCCGATGATTGTGCCTTGGTAAAGTGCCGTGGCCTCGAACGGATCGGATGTGCTAACACTCTAGCATGATGATCTTTCTTATGATTTTGTGACCAATGGAACTGTCTCAACAGCCACTACTCGGTTTTCTACTTAATCCGTTTGGACGCACCCCGCGTAGCTTAAAACTTGTCGAGCATGGGGTCGCGATAGATGGTTCAACGCGGAACGTTGTAACCTTCGCCGAAATCTCCAGCCCGCCCTCAATCAAGAATGGGCTATTTGTATCCTCGATCACACTGGCCTCCGATCACGCGGGCGAGACGAGATTGCGTGCGGGAGGGAAGGCGCGCGCAGAGACGTTTCGTCAAGCCATCGAAGAGGCTTGGCGGGCATTCAATCTCGCGGAGTTGAGCCAAGAGGCGGATCAGATCAATCATCTTCTTCAAGAAATTGGGGACTTGAAGAGCCCCGCTGCTTATCCTGCAGCCTGCAGGCTTCATCCGATCCTGTCTCAAGCCCAGAAACTGGATTCTCGCCTTTTACGCAAGCTCCGAGCAGAAGCTATTGGTATTGAGCATGTAGAAAAACTGGCCGTGATACGTGACTTCGTTGAAAAGCCGTCTGTGCTGCGCGCTCGAGCAATCAAAACCTTCGTCGACGCCGAACTCGCCCGTTGGGAGGAATTCTTCGACACAGTTGAGGCTAAGCCACTTACACCTGAACAGCGCCTCTCCATCGTTGTCGATGAGGATGCCACCCTCGTTTTGGCCGGTGCCGGGTCCGGGAAAACCAGCGTTATCACAGCTAAGGCAGCTTACTTGTTGAAAGCTGGCATTCGCACTGCGGACCAGGTTTTGCTTCTGGCCTTCGCCAAGGATGCAGCAACAGAAATGTCCGAGCGGGTTGAGGCCAGATGTGGCGCACCGGTTCAGGCTCGCACGTTTCACGCACTTGCTTATGATATTATTGGATCGGTCGAAGGGTCGAAGCCAGCGCTTGCCGCCCATTCGACCGACGACACTGCATTTCTTGCCCTGCTCCAACAGATCTTCAAGGATCTCGTTGCCACGACCTCAGATGTCGCTCACGCGATCATCAACTGGTTTTCGCAATTCTTGAATGAACCCCACAACGATTGGGATTACCAGAGCAAGCACGATTGGTATTCGCAAGTGGAGCAGCTAGATCTGCGCACTTTGCAAGGTGAGCAAGTTAAAAGCTTTGAAGAGCTTCAGATTGCCAACTGGCTCTATCAAAACGGGGTCGCCTATGAATACGAACCCAATTATCCGCACCCGCTTCCTAAGAACGGAAAGCGTGATTACACGCCCGATTTCCACTTAATCGAAAGCGATGTCTACATAGAGCATTTTGGGGTTCGGCGTGAACGCACGCGGGACGGGCAAGAGCGATTGACAACCGCCCCCTTCGTTGACCGTGAAGACTATCTTGCTGGGATGAATTGGAAGCGGCAGGTCCATTCTGACAACCGCACGACGCTGATCGAGACCTATAGTTATGAGCGCCAAGAGGGCCGTTTGCTTGACGCCTTGACGAAAAAGCTCGAACCGTATGTCACACTGAACCCACGACCGCTCGCCACTATTTTCGATCGAGTGATTGAAATGGGCCAAGTGGACGCATTTACCCGCGTTCTGGGCACGTTCTTGCGCCAGTTCAAGAGCGGTGGCTACCATGTTGAACACTGTCTTGAGAAAGCTGACCGGTTGAAGATGGGGCCGCGAGCAAGGGCGTTCCTGTCGGTTTTCGATCCGGTCCGTCGTGAATATGAGAAGCGTCTTGATGGCAGGATCGACTTCGAGGACATGATCCTCCGTGCCGCGAATTACGTCGAAGAGGGGCGTTTCAAGAGCCCCTTTCGTCATATCCTGGTCGATGAATTTCAGGACATCTCGCAAAGTCGGGCACGACTAATCCTAGCATTGAAGGCGCAACATCAGGACGCGCGAGTCTTTGCCGTGGGCGATGACTGGCAGTCCATCTACCGATTTGCAGGGTCTGATATCCACATAATGCGTGGCTTTGGCAGAAAATTCGGAGGTCGGTTTGATGATGAAAATGATATCCACAGAACGGTCGATTTGGGTCGCACATTTCGCTCTGTAGATAAAATTGCCCTGGCCGCGCGCCATTTTGTGCTCCGCAATCCGGCACAAATCACGAAGACGGTTATACCGGCAGGTGAGAGCAAAGAAACCGCTATTCGGGTTGTTTGGACGCATAAGCACGATGGAATGGATAAGCTTAAGCAGGTTTTGAGCTCGTTCGCGGATTTGCCGGCACCGGCGGGCAAGAAAACCAGTGTCCTGCTACTCGGGCGGTATCGTCATGTTGATCCTGGTATCCGCGACTTACAACGAAGCTTTCCCAACATGTCCCTCAGCTATAAGACAATTCATGCATCCAAAGGCCTCGAAGCCGATCATGTCGTTTTGCTTGGCGCGGATCGCGGTCGAATAGGCTTTCCCTCCGAAATCACCGACGATCCGTTGTTGAGCCTTGTCTCCCCAGAGGCAGAGCCTTTTGAAAATGCCGAGGAGCGGAGGGTGATGTATGTGGCCATGACGCGCGCACGTTTTTCGTTGACTATTCTGGCTTCGGAGTCACGTCCTTCGGTGTTCGTTACTGAATTGCTGAAAAATCCAGAATATGGCCTGCCGCGTGATATAGAAGCAGCGACTCTGCAAAACCTTTGTGGCGAGTGTGGAGGGCGTCTTTTGCCTGCGACATCGAAGGCTGACCGCAATTGGTATCGATGCGAACATGTGCGTCTCTGCGGAAACATCTTACCAGCATGTCCAACATGTGGCAGGGGTTTGCCGAGGCACCGAGATGAGAGCGACGAACTAATTTGTCCCGCTTGTTCCACCTCTTTCCCGGCTTGTCCATCTTGCTCGGATGGCTGGCTCGTCGAACGAAAAGGGAAATATGGTTCATTTCTTGGCTGCGTGCGCTACCCGGCCTGCACTGGAAAGGCCCGAAAAAGTCACCAAACCGCTCAGCGATGATGCTGTCAACGGCAGAGTAAAAGTGGGCCATGAAAGTGGCTTGGTTCAAAAACGATAACAATGCGAAGCAGCTCCAAGTATGCTGTTCAGACGTCCAACGGCCGCCAGTTCATTAATTCACGCAGCTTTGTGTTGCAACACGGTGTTCCGGATCAATTTGCATTTTAAACACTTCAATTGACCTATTTTCGAAACCCGCATTGACGCGATAAAAGTAGTCACCGTTGGCGAAGGTATAGGTCTTCTGATAACTTGGGTCAACGAACTCCTCAGCTGGAATTAGCTTTCGAATTTGAAGCTCCGGCTGTTCTGAGTTTTTTCCATAGACGTAGGATCTATAACCATTTTTCTCACATATTGAGACGGTGGCTTTTCGTCCCTTGATCTTGCAACTGAATGCGGTTTGTTCTTCCGCTTCGCAAATGGAAGATAGTTGCTCGTTTTCAAGGCCTTTACACATATCTTCGTGGCCCGCGTCGCATGCGTCTTGAACCATCTGTTTGCTCGTATTCGGGCAGAGACGGATAAAATTCCCTAAGGCTGCGTTAACCCCGAAAATATTGGCAATGTCTTCAGCGGCCACCGGTTCCCCAAGGAACGAATGCGCTTCGCAGTTTGCAGAAGCCTCATAGTGAAGAGGGGTATCTTCGTAATCATTGCATCCTGTCCAAATTCCAGCATTTATCGATGTTTCGAAGTTGCCATCTCGTGCGTCCTGAAAGAGGCTCGACAAGCTGAAACCAAGATGACAGTAGCCGACGACATCGTAAGGTATAACATCTGCGATCATTCGTGCATTTGCGGTGTCCGCGCCAGATATTTCTGTAATGCGATTTGCCGCCGAGTGATTTACCGAAGTAGAACCCAGCTTTGGTCCAAATTCATCAATCCATTGGTCATAGGTCGTGAAACGCACGTATTTGGAGGAGACAAATCCATTAATAATCTTGCCATCTTGAGATCCCGTTTCCACCTTCCACCAGAGCCGGTTCCCCTCAATGGCGCTTTCAAGAAGTGCAATTTGTTCAGATGTCGCGGTGCCGTCCTCTACCGCCGCACAGACTGTGGCGACGCGTTCATCATCAGTGATGGCGAATTTCTGGCTCATTCTCAAGGGTTCACCGTTTCCGAACCATAACGAGGGATCAGTTATATACCCCGACGAAAAATTCGGCCCCTTGCTCGCCAGATACGTGTCGAGATTTTGCAAGCCAGCGATATGTGGAAACATGCCTTCAGGCAGAGAACACGTCACTGAGTGGCCAGCTCGAACGGCTCCTTCACCTCCTGCTAAAAACTTAGCTGCGTCTGAAGCATATGCCGACGAAGTAATCAAAAAATTAATTAATATTAGATATTTGAACATGAATCTAACCTCACTTTTTGCACCCTATAAGAGTGTAGAGTGTGTTCGAATTTTGACGGAAAGCGGATATTACTGTGGTCAATTAGGGACTCTGTTGCACAAATCAGCTGCCGGACATAGTTCCCCTTTCCCCAGACGGATTCACCCCACCTTTTTCGTGACGGGGATGCCAAGGGCGGTGTAGCCATTCAGGATCGCGATA
>NZ_JBFRYC010000031.1:0-11941 GCF_040892615.1 Thioclava arctica | reverse complement strand
GAAGCCCTTCAGGCAACAGCTTGGTGTCGAAACGCCCTGTCATGATGATCATCCCCTTCAGCATCTGCGCCAAATGTAGGAGTGGAGCCGTCAAACATCACACAATGTGCGCCAGAGCCAAAATTGCATGCTTGTTCACAATTTAAGCGACGACCAGAAGGTCTCTTCCGCGAGGTTGTAATTGCCTTGCAGGCGCATCGCCTTGATCTGCAGCTCGCAGACCGGAAGTTCCGCGGAGAGATCGACTAGATGTCCCGCCGAGATCGGCTCCAGGGCGAGCGACTCCGGGACCCACGCGACACCCATGCCGATCACAGCCATCTCGACCGCCGCCAGCGTCAGCGCCGTCTCGACCTTAGGCGCATAGCGGATCGTGGGGCTGAGATAGGGCAAGATGCTGCGCTCCATCACATGGCCGAAAAATACATCCGAGGGGTAGGTGATGTAGGGGATATCGACGAGGCCCGCGCCTTCGGGCTCGTCTTTCGGCAAAGTGGAGTTGAAGACGGGGATCAGGCGGTCGGTCCCGATCGTGATCTCTTCCAGAAAATAGGCGCGGGCGTCGTCGCGTTCGTCTGGCGTGTGGTAAACGATTGCGACATTGGCCTGCCGCGAGAGCAGCAGCCCGGTGCAAGCGTCGAGATTGGCCGAGCGCAGGCGGACATAGATCCCGTCGCGCTCGATCGACATCTTGCGCAGGATCGAGGGGATATGCCCGGTGGTCAGCGAGTGCTGGCAGGCGATGACGACGCGGTTGCTTGCCATGCTGTCGCCGCGGCGCAGATCGGCAACGAGCTGGCGCAGACCGTTCGACAATTGCACAATTTGATCTCGCTGCGCCTTGGTTGTCGGCTTGAGGCGGATCGGCTTGTGCGAACGGTCGAACAATTCGACGCCTACGAATTCCTCAATCTGCTTAATTCGGCGCGAGAATGCGGATTGCGTGAGCATCCGCCGCTCGGCCGCGCCGCTGAAAGATCCCGTATCCTCGATCGCGAGGATGTCTTCGAGCCATTCCAGTCGCATCTCACCCCTAACTTGCAAGAAGTGCAAAACATATCAAAAATTTCGAATTTGCATAGGGGATTGATATGCGCAACGCTCGATACAGACAAGTTACCCAAGGAACTCAATATGCATCTCGCTCGCTTTCCCCGCGTCCACCTGGCACATCTGCCGACCCCTCTCGAAAAACTCGATCGCCTCTCGAAAGAGCTCGGCGGGCCGGAAATCTGGATCAAGCGGGACGATTGCACGGGTCTGTCGACCGGTGGCAACAAGACCCGCAAGCTGGAATTCCTCATGGCCGAGGCGCAGGCGATGGGGGCCGACACGGTGATGACCCAAGGGGCAACTCAGTCGAACCACGCGCGTCAGACGGCGGCAGCGGCGGCGAAGCTCGGGATGGCCTGCCACATCCTGCTCGAGGACCGCACCGGCTCGAACGACGTCAACTACAATGAGAACGGCAACGTGCTGCTCGACCATCTGCACGGCGCGACCACGTCGAAACGCGCGGGCGGCAAGGACATGCAGGCGGAGATGGAGGAGGTCGCCGAAAAGCTGCGCGGCGAGGGCCGCACGGTCTATGTCATCCCCGGCGGCGGCTCGAACGCGACCGGCGCGCTTGGCTATGTGAACTGTGCGTTTGAACTCGTGGGGCAGGCTAATGATCGCGGGCTGGTGCTCGACCACATCGCGACCGCGACCGGCTCGGCGGGCACGCAGGCCGGGCTGATCACCGGCCTCAAGGCGATCAATGCCGGAATTCCCCTGACCGGGTTCGGTGTGCGCGCGCCCAAGGACAAACAGGAGTCCAACGTCTTCGCGCTCGCGCAGAAGACCGCCGAGAAGCTGGGCTGCCCCGAAGTCGTCGCTCGTGAGGATGTCGTGGCCGATTGCAGCTATGTCGGCGCGGGCTACGGCATCCCGCGCGAGGATACGCTGGAAGCGATCCGCATGTTTGCGCAGCTCGAAGGCATTCTTCTCGATCCGGTTTATTCGGGCAAGGGCGCCGCGGGGCTGATCGACTATTGCCGGAAGGGGCATTTCAAAAAGGGGGAGCGCGTGGTCTTTCTGCATACCGGTGGTGCTGCGGCGCTGTTTGGCTACGAGGCCGTCTTCGCCGAGGCCAACAAGACTCTCGTGGTGGACTGAAATCGTGGCCCGGGTGCCCTTCTCCAAGAGTTTCACGCAACAGCCCCCGATTCCCGAGGAGGGGATCGAGGCGGCCGTGGCCGTGATGCGCTCGGGCCGGTTGCACCGCTACAACCGCGCGCCCGGCGAGGCGAGCGAAGTGATGGAGTTGGAGCGCGAATACGCGCAATGGCAGGGCGCGCGCTATTGCCTCGCGGTGGCCTCGGGCGGGCAGGCGATGCAGATCGCGTTGCGCGCGGCGGGGGTGAAGCCGGGCGATCGGGTGTTGACCAACGCGTTCACCCTGGCCCCGGTGCCGGGCGCAATCGCGGCGGTGGGCGGCGTTGCGGTTCTGGTCGAGATCACCGAGGATCTGGTGCTCGACCTCGAAGCGCTGGCCGCGACGGCGGCTCAAAGCGGCGCGCGTTTCCTTCTGCTGTCGCATATGCGCGGGCATCTTTGCGATATGGACCGTCTGATGGAGATCGCGATCGCTCATGGATTGACGGTGATCGAGGACTGCGCCCACACGATGGCGGCGCGGTGGAACGGCAGGCTGTCCGGTTCTTTTGGGCTGGCGGGCTGTTTCAGCACCCAGACCTACAAGCACTTGAACTCGGGCGAGGGGGGGCTTCTGACTTCGGACGACGCCGAATTCATGGCACGCGCGACGATCCTGTCGGGCTCCTACATGCTGTATGAGAGCCACGGGGCAGGGCCCGTGTCCGAGACTTACGACGCCATTCGACTGGAGACGCCCAATATGTCGGCCCGGATGGACAATCTGCGTGCGGCGCTGTTGCGCCCGCAGCTGCGCCGACTGGAGACGAACATCGCCGCGTGGAACGCCCGCTACGATCTCGTAGCGAGGCTGCTGGCGCGCTCACCGGCAATCCGCCTGCCATATCGTTCGCCGGCTGAATTCTATGTCGGCTCGTCGATCCAGTTCCGCGTGCCCTGCATTGCCCCTGCCGAGGCGCAGGTGCTGATCGCGCGGCTCGCGGAGGCGGGTGTCGAAGTGAAATGGTTTGGCGCCGATCAGCCCAAGGGTTTCACCTCCGATCATCGCAGCTGGCGTTACCTCGCGGCGAACGAGCTGCCGCAGACCGATGCAGTTCTCGCAGGCCTTTTCGACATGCGCCTGCCGCTGACCTTCAGCCTCGACGATTGCGCGCTTCTCGCGGGTCACATTCTCGATGCGGTCGAGAGCGTCCGCTCTGGGGTGGAGGCATGATGCGGCGGGTTGGCATTCTGGGCGGCATGGGGCCGGAGGCGACGATCCTCGTGATGCAGAAGGTTCTGGGCGCCGTGCGCGCGCAGGACGATTCCGATCATGTGCCGCTGATTGTCGATCAGAACCCGCAGGTGCCATCGCGCATCCGGCATCTGATCGAAGGAACCGGCGAAAACCCCGGTCCGGTTCTCGCCGACATGGCCCGCCGGCTGGTTGCGGGCGGGGCGCAGGCGCTCGCGATCCCTTGCAACACCGCGCATCACTACCTGCCCGCGATCCGTGCGACGGTCGCGGTGCCGGTGCTCGACATGGTGCAGTTGTCGATTGCCCGCGCCGCGTCCCTTGCCGGTCCGGGCGGCACTGTCGGCGTTCTGGGCTCTCCTGCTCTGCTCCAAGTGAAGCTCTTCGATGCGGCTGCGGCGCAGCACGGGCTGGAGCTGCGCTACAGCGAATCCGAAGAGGATCTCCTCGCCGCGATCCGGCAGATCAAGGCGCAAGGCCCGCAACCCGGCGCGCGCGAAAAACTGGCGGCGGCGTCAAGCGTGTTGTTCGAGTGCGGTGCAACTGTGCAGATGATCGCCTGCACCGAATTTTCGCTTATTCCGGAGGCAGTTTGTCCCCGCGCAACCGTATTTGACACGCTTGACGAACTGGTCGCTGCTATCCTCGCCTTTGCGACCTCGCGAGCGGAAAGGCGCAGCGATTTTGAAACGCGATAATCAGAAAACGAGAGAGACATCTCGCAATGTAACCAACGGAGGTTTAAACATGAAAAAACTCAATAAGATGATGATTACGGCGGCTGCCGCGTTGACGCTTTCGACGTCGGCGCTCTGGGCCGAGACGATGACGATCGGGACCTTTAGCGATCCGACCCCGATGAATGCCGCGCGCGCCGAGAAGGCGTTCGAGAAGGCCACGGGCTGGACGATCGAATGGCGGGTGTTCAATTCGGGCACCGACGTGATCGCGGCCATGGCCTCGGGCGATGTCGAGGTTGCGGAACTCGGATCTTCGCCGCTGGCGATCGCTGCGAGCCAGGGCGTTGACCTGCAGATGTTCATGGTCTCCTACGCGATCGGCGATTCCGAGAGCCTGATCGCGCATAACGGATCGGGAATCAAATCGCTTGAGGACCTGAAGGGCAAGCGCGTCGCGGTCCCGGTCGGCTCGACCGCGCATTACTCGCTAATGGGGGCGATTGCGCATGCCGGGCTGAAGGAATCGGATCTCACGATCATCTCGATGCCGCCGGACCAGATCGCGGCCGCATGGGATCAGGGCACGATCGACGCGGCCTTTATCTGGCCGCCGGTGCAGACCAATATCCTCAAGACCGGCAGCCGCATCGTGAGCGCCGCCCAAACCGCGAAATGGGGCTATCCGACCTTCAACGCATGGACCGTAAACACCAAGTTCGCCGAGTCTCACGAGAAGGAAATGGTGGCCTTTGCCAAGGCGATGGACGCGGCCAACAAAGCCTATCTCGACGATCCCTCGGCCTGGACGCCCGATAACGAGAAGGTCAAGGAGATCGCCAGCGTGACTGGCGCGGGTGCGGACCAGATTCCCGGCATCCTCAAGGGTTACACCTTCGTGCCGCTGTCGGAACAAGTAAGCGACACCTGGCTCGGCAATGCCGCGAACATCATGAAATCGACCGCAGAGTTTCTCAAATCCGCAGGCCGCATCGACAATGTGGCTGACGATTACTCGGCCTTCGTGAACACGAAGATCGCCGAAGACGCCCTGAAGTGAGACAGCCTTTCCTGCCCGGGTATACGATCCGGGCAGGATCAAGAAACTGAGAGGGAGCAGCGACGTGGGATTAAATGTCGAGGACGTATCGGTCGTCTATCCAGCAGCGGATGGTCGCCCGCCCGTAGAAGCCTTGAGCCGGATCAACCTGACGATCGAGGACGATGAATTCGTCGTGGCGCTCGGCGCA
Organism: Thioclava arctica; assembly: GCF_040892615.1. Taxonomy (NCBI): domain Bacteria; kingdom Pseudomonadati; phylum Pseudomonadota; class Alphaproteobacteria; order Rhodobacterales; family Paracoccaceae; genus Thioclava; species Thioclava arctica. The sequence goes on along the minus strand of NZ_JBFRYC010000031.1, from coordinate 6,623 downwards.
TCCGGGTGCGGGAAATCCACACTTCTCAACCTGATCGCGGGTTTCCTGTCACCGTCTGCGGGGTCGCTGATGCTTGATGGCGCGCGAGTCTCCGGTCCGGGCGCGGATCGCGCGGTGGTGTTTCAGAAACACGCGCTCCTGCCGTGGCTGAACGTGTTGGACAACGTGGCTTTCGGCTTGCAAATCCAAGGCGTTGCCAAGGCGGATCGCAAGAAAGTCGCGAACAAGTTTCTGAGCATGCTGGGGCTCGACGGCTTTCAGGACGCGCCGGTTTATTCGCTCTCGGGCGGGATGCAGCAACGCGTGGGCATCGCCCGGGCGCTGACCTGCGATCCGCGTGTCTTGCTGATGGACGAGCCATTGGGCGCGCTCGACGCGCTGACCCGGGAAAAAGCGCAGGAGCTGATCCTGAATATCTGGAACGACACGCATAAATCGGTCTTCTTCATTACGCATAGCGTGGAAGAGGCGCTGTTCATGGGCACCAAGCTGGTGGTCATGTCGCCGCGCCCAGGCCGGATCACCCATGTGTTCGAGCTGCCATTCTCGCGGCAGTTCCTCGATGGGATGCCTGCCCGGCAGGTGAAGGCATCCCCGAAATTCATCGAGCTTCGCGAAGAGGTTCTGAAGATCATCTTCGCTGACGAAGAGGCCGCAGCATGACGGAACAAACCAGTCAAACTCCGACGAAAGCGCCCGGGCTGTGGGCGCGGATCTCCCGCTCTCGCGCAACCAAGCCCGGCGAGACCTACGGCGTGCCGGGGCAGGGCAACACTCTTTGGCTCTCGATCTGTTCGATCCTGTTGTTCTTTTTCGTCTGGTGGCTCGTGACCTTCATGGGCTGGGTGAAGCCGTTGTTTGTGCCCTCGCCGATGGCGATCGTTTCGAAGTTCATCTCGGTCTGGAATGACGGCTATACCGGCACTTCGTTTCTCGACCACGTCGTGATCTCGACGGTGCGGGTCTTCGGGGCTTTCCTTCTGGCCTGCGTGATCGGAATCCCGCTGGGTCTCGCGATGGGGATGAGCCCGATTATGCGGGGTATCTTCGATCCTCCGATCGAGTTCTACCGACCGATCCCGCCGCTCGCTTACCTGCCGCTGATGATCATCTGGTTCGGGATCGGGGAGACCTCGAAGATTCTGCTGATCTTCCTGTCGGTATTCGCACCGGTCGTGCTGGGCGCGCGCTCTGGCGTCAAATCCGCGGCGATCGAGCAGATCCACGCCGCCTATTCCTTCGGCGCCACGCGCTGGCAGGTGATGCGCCATGTCATCATGCCCTCGGCAATGCCGGAAATCCTGACGGCGATGCGGATCGGGGTAGGCTTCGGCTGGACCACGCTTGTCGCTGCCGAAATGGTCGCCTCGACCAAGGGGCTCGGCTACATGGTGCTCTCTGCCAGCCAGTTCCTGCAAACGCCGGTCGTGATCATGGGGATCTTCGTGATCGCCGCGATCGCCTTCGCTTTCGACCTCTTAATGCGCTTCATCGAGCGTCGCGTCGTGCCTTGGAAGGGCAGAATGTAACGGGAAAAACAACCATGATCTACTTGAAGAAAGCCGTCCGGACAGCCGAGGCGGATCAGGAAGGCGTGAATGACATCGTCTCGAAAATGCTGGCGAAGATCGCCGCCGGCGGCGAGGCGGCAGCGCGCGACTACGCCAGAGAGCTCGACAAATGGACCGGCGAGATCATCGTCACGCCCGAACAGCGCGCCGCCGCCGGTGCAGCCGTTCCAGAGCAGCTCAAGGCCGATATCCAGTTCGCTCATAACAACGTGCGCCGTTTCGCCGAGGCGCAGCGCTCGACGGTCAGCGACTGCACGATCGAAATTCTTCCCGGTTTGACCGCGGGCCAGAAGCAGATCCCGGTCTCTGCCACCGGCTGCTACGTGCCCGGCGGACGCTACAGCCATGTCGCGAGCGCGATCATGACGATCACGACCGCCAAGGTTGCGGGGGTTCCGCACATCGCCGCCTGTTCGCCACCGCGGCCCGGTCTCGGCATCCCGCCCGCGATCCTCTACGCTATGGACCTGTGCGGCGCCGACGTGATCCTTTCGATGGGTGGCGTGCAGGGTGTTGCGGCGATGGCAAACGGCCTGTTCGGTTTGCCCAAGGCCGATATCCTCGTCGGGCCCGGCAACCAGTATGTCGCCGAGGCCAAGCGAATCCTGTTTGGTCCGATCGGCATCGACATGTTCGCAGGTCCCACCGACAGCATGGTGATCGCTGATGCCACGGCGGATCCCGAGATGGTCGCTTATGACCTCGTGGGTCAGGCGGAACACGGATACAATTCACCGGTCTGGCTCGTCACCTCGGATCGCAACCTGTCGGACCAGATTCTGCGCCGTGTGCCGGAGTTGATCGAGACCCTGCCAGAGCTCAATCGCCATAGTGCGAAAGCCTCCTGGGCGGATTTCGCCGAAGTCATCCTGTGCGACGATGCCGAGGAGATGGTGCGTTTCGCCGATCAGCTCGCGCCCGAGCATCTGCATGTCCAGTGCAAGGATCTCGACTGGTGGTTGGGTAGGCTAAAATCCTACGGTTCACTGTTTCTCGGTGAGGAAACCACGGTCGCGTTCGGCGACAAGACATCGGGGCCCAACCATGTGCTGCCGACCTCGGGTGCCGCGCGCTATACCGGCGGGCTTTCAGTGCACAAGTTTATGAAGACCGTCACCTGGCAGCGCGCCACCCGCGAGGCGTCCCGACCGCTTGCGGAGGCCACGGCGCGGATCTCGCGGCTCGAAGGAATGGAGGGTCATGCGCGCTCGGCCGATATCCGGCTCTCCAAGTTCTTCCCCGAGGAAGATTTCGACCTTCGACCGGCGCAGGTGCGGAGCTGACACGGGGAGGAAGTGCAGATGCCGGAATTGTCCTTCACCCGGGCCGGTAGCGGGCCGCCGCTGGTCCTCGTGCATGGCTATCTTGGCGGTAGCTCAATGTGGGCGGCGCAGCTTGCCCATTTCAGCCCGAGCCACGATGTGATCTGCCCCGACCTCGCGGGGTTCGGCGCAAGCACCGCGCTGGAAGCCCCCGAAAGCATCGAAGGCCATGCCCGCGCGGTGCTCGATCTTCTCGACAGGCTTGCGGTCGATCGGTTCGATCTTCTCGGCCATTCGATGGGGGGGATGGTCGTGCAGGAGATGATCCGCCTGGCGCCGGAGCGCATCGGCAAGCTGGTGCTCTACGGCACGGGGCCGCGCGGCGTGATGCCGGGCCGGTTCGAAACGATCGCGCAATCGCGCGACAGGCTCCTGCGCGACGGGGTGCCGGACACCGCGCGGCGCATCGCGGCGACATGGTTTCGGCAGGGGGAGTCGGCGGAGGGTTTTGCGCTTTGCCTGTCGCTTGGCCAGCAGGCGCAACTGCAGGCGGCACTCGCAAGCCTCAAGGCCTGGGAAGACTGGAACGGCACGCCCGCTCTTGGCGCGATCGCAAGTCCGACCCTCGTGCTCTGGGGCAGCCGCGACCGCTCCTACGACTGGACGCAGCCCGAAGCGCTCTGGCAGGGCATTCCGGGGGCGGATCTCGCCGTTGTGCCCGGCTGCGCGCATAACGTCCACCTGGAAAAACCGGACCTGTTCAATATGCTGGTCGGCGACTTTCTCGACGTAGAATAACTCTAGCAGGATGCTGAAATAGTCCCGTCTCGACAGTCAAACGAGTGTTTCCGTCAGCTACCTTGTAGCATCAGAGCTGATTATGTAATGGAGGAAAAATCCTTGGCAGGTCACGCCTTATCGAACGTTCCGGAGGGTCAATGCGCCACTGGCCTAGTTTTGCGCCGCCACGTGGCCGGTTTTTACTCCGCCATTGACATCAGGGAGAGCCGAAGCCTCATGGGGTGATCCAGTCCTCGTCCAGCCTGTAGAGCGGCGGCACAGTCCCAACGGGAATTTGCCGGATTGAGCTGTCGCGGGGTCTTACGAATGTGGGCTTGGGTCGAGTTAGGTCGACCGGACGCAGCCCCACTTTCTCCAGGCTTTTCATAAGCTGGGACATGTTCACCTCTGGAGGGAGCCACCCGACCTGAAAGCTCTCGAGGAGGCCATGCTGCCTCATCAAGTCTTGCCAGAGAGCGATGAGACGATCGTTGGCCCTTCGGTTTTCTTGTCCCAATTTATCGACGCCGTCGACGGCTTCGAACGCCGCCATCAGGCGGACGGGGTAGGGATTGTAGGTGAAAGAATAGCGGTAGAATGTATCGTAAAGAGAGCTGCAGATCAGCTTCCAGCGACCATCTGGTTTCCGCTCGCGGAACAGCCAATAGTGCCATCGGTAGTCCCGCCACTTGTCGCCGTAGTCCCGCCAGTCGTCATAAGGAAGCTTTCCTCGCCGGGCCACATCTGCTGCTTCAGTCCTCGTCCGGTTCGGGTGCCACCTGGTGGCGTGTGGGGCCAATTGCTCAAGACATTCCTCCGGGCGCAGGTCATACCATTCGTTCACATCGCCCGGCCGCTTTTTGGGCGCCAGAAGCCCCGCGACTAGCTTCTCCGCCTGCTTGACCTCGCCGCTATCGGCGAACGAGAAGCTATGGAACACCTCCAGAGGGGCCGGTGAGTGGCTCAACGCCTGCTGGTAGCGCTTGGGCCAGTTGGTGTCCTTGCCGATCTTGCAGGCATCTGGCAGGCGTGGGTCACGGATGATGTAGAGCTTGAACCGTGTTTCCACGCTTGCGGGCAGGGGCAATGATGGCTTCTCTATGGCGTCAGTCACGGTGCGATGTCTCCAATGGAACTGCTCCCGAAATTGCTGCTGAGAGCAGGTCGAACCGGCCGAGGTAGTCCGCGAGCTCGAGAGTCTGTCTTTGGGCTTCCTTCGTTTCCAGGTTGATGGGGCGTTTGTAGAGGTAGATGTGGTTGCCGCGGGCATTGACCCTCCGACCGAGATCGACCCATTCGCGAACGGTTGCGCCGGGAATACAGTAGAAATCCGGAAATGGCTTCACTGGGATATCGACGCGGGCGAGGCGTCCCTGCCGTCCGTTGAGCATGACGCCGAGATCGACGCCGAGCAGGAAGTCGAAGTCCAGATCAGCGCCCGATCCTCCAACCTTGTGAGCCCAGCCGAAGCTTTCAACATAGCAACCGGCTTTTACCTGGACCCGGAAATGGTCGTCGACGATGAAGTCATAGCCGGGCTGGTTCCGGCGGATGTCATTGGCATCACTCACTTTGTGAACCCGTCCCAAAAGCGCGTTTAGAAGCTGGTGCGTCGCCTGCGTTGCTAGTCGGTCCGAGAGCCGCATCCGGGCGACGCCCGTAAGCGGCTTCGGCTGCCTCAGGAGATCGCCCAAAACGCAAGACTGAAGTAGGCCGAGTTCTTCGGTTGGAAGCGAAACCGCCTCAAGAACTGAATCTGTCAAACTGCGCTTCCCTCCAGAAAACTATGGGTGTGTTCGACGTGTTCAAATCGGAGCTCCAAGTTCATTCCAGAGTCCAAAATTACACATCAATACGTCGAGTTCGGCCTACTGGGCACCTTTGCTAGGGGGCAATCCCGAGCGATTTTAGTAGGTGTAACAGCCAGGAAAACGCAAAACACTTTTCCTGGAGGCTCTTCAGTTCCTCTCGGCTCATGTCGCTGCATTTCTTCCCGGAATAGTATTCACCGGTAGAGGGGGACCCTGTCTGACGTCAGCTCCTGTGGGACAGATTTGAGGATTTGAACAGCGGAGGGTTTCTGGTTCATGGTAGCCATTAAGGAGCGAAAATGAACAAGAAATCCGGAACATCGAAGGACGCACCTGTAAAGAAGACTGCCCCGCCGCGCTGGCGTGAAATGAGATCCCGTGGCGACGCGCTGCCTCGGAAAGGCGCTATGGAAGAAGTGGGCGGGATACCATGTTCGAATTCGCGTGGAAGCTCAGATGAATTGCCTGAAGCTTTTCGGCGAGCGGATCGTGTCCCGAGATCCCGCACGCCAAACCGTCGAAATCCAGATCTGCATCGCAATAGTGGCCTTGATCTCTGCCCTTGGCAGGGCCGAGATCAAGGCCATCACCTGAACAGCATGGGAAAGGGATTATTTAGTCCAAACGCTGAATTGCGCAACATCGCCTGCTGAGGTGCTTAATCTCAGAAGTGTTCTCCAGTCTTTATATGAATCAATGACTTATGTCGCTTTTTTGTCCCAAATCTGCCCCGTTACAAGTCAGTAGACGTCCACCATATTGGGGTGCGAAAGAAACTGAAAATGAGATGAACTAAATGCTACGCCTTTCACAACCTGTTATTAACTGGCACGTGACCGAAGCTTGCAACTATCAGTACAAGTTTTGTTATTCGCACTGGAAACGCCCAAATTTATCTGAGTTATGGCGAGATTCCGAAGCGAGCAGTGCACTGATACAGTCTCTTGGAGAGTTCTTCATCGGAGAGAGAAGGGGTAGGGAATGCTTTCAGCGTCGTCCGCGCATCAATTTCGCCGGGGGAGAGCCTACTCTTTGGTTTGAGCCTTTGATGAACGTAGTTGATGCCTCTACTGAAGTCGGGGCTATTCAATGCGAAGAAGGATCCGCTGCTGGAAATCAACGCTGTGGTGCCTTGGGAAGATTTCCGGCCTTTGCTGGAGCAGGTGTGGCGCAAGCCGAATGAGGCACGAAAATCCCGC
>NZ_JBFRYC010000030.1:0-12797 GCF_040892615.1 Thioclava arctica | reverse complement strand
GAAGGCCAGATCAACAGGCTGAAGATGTTGAAACGGCAGATGTATGGCGCTGCAGGTATCGACCTTCTTCTGGCGCGCCTTCAGCATTCGGCATGACCGCGCCACAGAAATTGAGTCAGAGACAGGATTGCATGCCGATTGACAATCAAGCAATTGCGGGCGCGATAGACATCGCTTTGATTGACACGCTAAGAACGTGAGATGGCATTTTCACTCAAACAGCTTCGCTACTTTATCGCAGTTGCCGAGACCGGCACCGTGTCGGGCGCCGCGCAGACTCTTGCGATCTCACAATCCGCGGTCACCGAAGCGATCCGCGAGTTGGAGGCCGATCTCGGCGTGCCATTGTTTACTCGCCATGCGCGCGGGCTAGAGATCACCCATAAGGGGCATCAGTTTCTGCGCCATGCCACGGGCATTCTCGCGGGGGTCGCCGATGCCCGCCACGCCTTGACGCAGGAGAGTGACGACCTGACCGGGACGCTGCATGTCGGGGTGACCTCGCTGGTTGCGGGCTATGTGCTATCGGATATTCTTGCCCGTTTTCGGCGTGCCAATCCGCAGGTCGAGGTGACGGCATCGGAAGATTCTGGCGATTACCTTGAGCATCTCCTGGTCGGCGGAGAGTTGGACGTGGCGGTGATGGTGACAAGCAACATGCGCGATCGCATGGCGCTGCAGACCGAGATCATCGATACATCGCCCTACCAGCTCTGGCTGCCTAACGGGCACGAGCTAACGACGCGGCCCTCCGTCTCGATCGAGGATCTCACAGGCGAGCCGATGATCATGTTGAGGATCGACGAGGTCGAGGAAGCGACGCGCAAGCTGCTGTCGGCTTTCGGGGCGCGCCCGCGTGTGGCCTTTCGAACCCGCTCTGTGGAGGCGGTGCGCTCGCTGGTGGCGACGGGGGCGGGAATCGCGCTTTTGCCGGAGATGGTCTATCGCCGCTGGTCTCTCGAAGGGGACCGTATCGTGTCCAGAGATGTATCGGGAAGCCTGCCAGTTGTGCAGGTTGGAATCGTCTGGAGAAAAGGCGCCCCTCTTTCGCGTGTGGCGCGCGAATTTGTTCTTGCGGCACAAGTCCATAAAAACACGCGATGATTCCAAGCTATCGTTTTTTCCGATAGCTCAAACCTGAGAATTGAATTTGTGAAAGCTCACGAAGTTTCACAGGCTCGTGTGCAAGAGGGTTCCAACTCTCGTTGCAACAGGGAAAGTCATCATGAAACAGATTTTCAAAGGCTGCGTATCAGGCCTTGCACTCACCGCTGCCACAACGCTTCCGCTGCAAGCCGCCGATATGCTGAGCGAACTGGGAGCGGGGGAAGGCAGCGTTTCTATCGTCGCATGGCCGGGCTATATCGAGCGCGGCGAAACCGATCCTGCCTTCGACTGGGTCACCAAGTTCGAAAAGGCGACAAGCTGCAAGGTCGAAATCAAGACTGCCAACACCTCGGACGAAATGGTCGCATTGATGAACGAAGGGGGCTTCGATCTGGTGACCGCATCAGGCGATGCCTCGCTGCGCCTGATTGCGGGCGGTCGCGTGCAGCCCGTCAATATCGATCTGATCCCAAGCTGGTCGCGCGTCGATGATCGCCTGAAGGACGCCCCGTGGCACACCGTCAAGGGCACGCATTACGGCACGCCTTTTATGTGGGGGCCGAACGTGCTGATGTATAACACCGAGGTGTTCGGCGAGGCGCCCAAAAGCTGGAACGTCGTTTTCGAGGAGATGACGCTCCCGGATGGCGAAAGCAACAAGGGGCGCGTGCAGGCCTATGACGGGCCGATCTATATCGCGGATGCTGCGATGTATTTGATGGCCCACAAGCCCGAGCTTGGCATCACCAGCCCCTATGCGCTTAACGAAGACCAATACGCCGCCGCGCTTGATCTTCTACGCACGCAACGCACGCTGGTGTCGCGCTACTGGCATGACGCCTTCATCCAGATCGACGATTTCAAGAACGAGGGCATGGTGGCCTCGTCCTCTTGGCCGTTCATGGTCAACCTGCTGAAGGCCGACGGCCTGCCGGTCGCGTCCGTGATTCCCGAAGAGGGCGCAACGGGCTGGGCCGATACGCTGATGCTCCATTCCGAGGCTGCTCACCCGAATTGCGCCTATATGTTCATGGAGCATTCGCTGAACTCGAACCTGCAATCCGATCTCTCCGTGTGGTTTGGCGCCGTGCCCTCCGTGCCCGAGGCTTGCACGGACGGATCGGGGATGCAAACCGCTGCAGGCTGTTCCGAGAACGGTCTCGACGATTTCGACAAGATCAAGTTCTGGCAAACTCCGGTGTCGAACTGTGACGGTCAAAACAACTGCGTGCCCTACTACCGCTGGGTGTCCGACTACATCGGTGTGATCGGCGGCCGCTGATCGCTACAAACCGCCCGGATCCGGCCCCTTTTCGGGTCTGGGCGCATTCCCCCGAAAGACCAAAGATGACTGATGCCGTGACCTTCCAAGGCGTTTCGCGCCATTTCGGATCCGTAAAAGCCGTGGACGAGGTCGATCTTTCGATCCGTGATGGAGAATTCTTCGCCATGCTCGGCCCGTCCGGCTCGGGAAAGACGACCTGCCTGCGCTTGATCGCGGGGTTCGAACAACCGACCGCAGGGCAAATCGAGATTTTCGGTGAACGCGCGGAGGGCGTGCCGCCCTATCTGCGCAACGTGAATACCGTGTTTCAGAACTACGCGCTGTTTCCGCATATGAACGTGCGCGAAAACGTGGCCTTCGGGTTGCGGGTCAAGGGCGTGGGCAAGGCCGAGCGTCACCGTGCCGCCGAAGAGGCCTTGGAACTTGTCGAGCTGGGCGGCTATGGCTACCGCCGCGCCGGAGAGTTGTCGGGCGGCCAACGTCAGCGTGTCGCGCTGGCACGCGCGCTGATCAACAAGCCGCGCGTGGTGCTGCTGGACGAGCCTTTGGGCGCGCTTGATTTGAAGCTGCGCGAACAGATGCAGGAAGAGTTGCGCAAGTTGCAACGCGCGCTTGGGCTGACCTTTGTGTTCGTCACCCACGATCAAGATGAGGCCCTGTCGATGGCCGATCGTGTGGCTGTCTTCGCTGAGGGAAAAATCCAGCAAATCGGCACCTCAGAAGAAATCTATCGCTGCCCCAATACGCGCTTTGTGGCCGATTTCGTCGGCTCCTCCAACGTGCTCCCCGCCGATCTTGCGGGAGTCGGGGGTGTGGGCCAATGGGCCTCGCTGCGCCCCGAGGATGTGGTGTTTGATCCTGCCGGCCGAGAGGCGACGGTCACAGGCCGGTTCTTTCACGGCCGGGTGACCAAGCTTTCGCTGGATCTTGCGGGGCAAAGCCTGACCGCTCTGATCCCGGCGCGCGAAGATACCCCTGATGTGGGCGAGGCGGCACGGATTTCCTGGGACCCTGCGCGGGTGCATCTGATGGAGCGGGAAGCATGAGCGATCTAAGCTCAAATGCAGCGATTTTCGCCCCGCGTTCCGGGCCGCTGGCGCGTGCGGTGGACTGGATTATCCGCCACCCCCGCATGTTCGTCTTTCTGCTCGTGCTGCCGATCACGCTGTGGCTCGGGATCGTCTATATTGGCGCGCTCATTGCCCTGCTGATCCAGAGCTTCTTTTCTATCGACGAGTTTTCGGGCGTCGTGGTCCATGAGTTCACGCTGAAAACCTATGGCGAGCTGCTACGGCCCTACAATCTCGACATCATCCTGCGCACCGTGGCGATGGCCGCATCGGTCACCATCGCCGCTGCGATCCTGGCCTTTCCCATCGCCTATTTTGCCGCCCGCTATGCGAAGGGCAAATGGAAGGCGCTGTTTTACGTCGGCGTCATGCTGCCGCTCTGGTCGAGCTATCTGGTCAAGGTCTACGCTTGGAAACTCGTGCTTGCCAAGGAAGGCATTCTGAACTGGATCTTCGCCAAGCTGCATCTGACATGGCTGCTGGACGGGATTTTATCATTGCCCGTGATCGGCGGAAATTCCTTGTCGGTCAGCTATATCGGCACCTTCCTCGTGTTTCTCTATATCTGGCTGCCCTACATGATCATTCCCGTGCAGGCGGCGTTGGAACGGGTCTCCAAGGATCTCACCGAGGCTGCCTCCGATCTTGGCGCAACGCCGCGGCAGAACTTTCGCATGGTGTTGCTGCCCCTCGCGCTGCCGGGAGTGGTGGCCGGCTCGATCTTCACCTTTTCGCTGACTCTGGGCGACTACATCGTGCCCCAGATCGTGGGCAATTCACGGCTGTTTATCGGGCAGGCAGTCTATACCCAGCAGGGCACGGCCGGGAACATTCCGCTTGCCGCCGCCTTCACCGTGGTGCCGATCGTGATCATGGGCATCTACCTATGGGGCGCACGCAAGATGGGAGCGTTCGATGCACTCTGACAACCGATCTCCGTTGGCTCTCAAGCTGGCCGCATTCGGTGGGCTCGTTTTCCTGCTCGCCCCCATCGCGCTGATTTTCCTCTATGCCTTCTCGACCGAGGAGAAGAGCTTTCAATGGCCGCCGCCCGGTTACACGCTGAAATGGATTGGCGTCACCCTTGGGCGCGCGGACGTCTGGGAGGCCATGGCCCTATCGGTGAAAGTGGCCGCGATCTCGACCACTCTGGCGCTGATCCTTGGCACATTGACTGCCGCCGCCGTGGCACGTTCCAAGTTCTTCGGACGCGAGACGATTTCGCTTCTGGTGATCCTGCCCATCGCCTTGCCGGGGATCATCACCGGGATTTCGCTGCGCTCGGCCTTCTCGCTTTTGGATATTCCGTTCAGCACTTGGACCATCGTCTTGGGCCACGCGACCTTCTGCATCGTGATCGTCTACAACAATGCGGTGGCGCGGTTCCGGCGCACATCGGGGGCGCTGATCGATGCCGCCATGGATCTGGGCGCGGACGGGGTGCAAACCTTCCGCCTCGTGATCCTGCCCAATATCGCAACCGCCTTGCTGGCGGGCGGGATGCTGGCCTTTGCCCTCAGTTTCGATGAGGTCATCGTCACCACCTTCACCGCCGGCAATCAAACGACTCTGCCGATCTGGATGCTCGAAGAGCTCGTCCGTCCACGCCAGCGCCCTGTGACCAATGTGGTCGCAATGGCGGTGGTCCTTGTGACCGTCCTTCCAATCCTCGCGGCCTATTACCTCACAAAAGACGGCGAACACACCGCCGGTTCAGATAAATAAAAATAGGGAGACTCCCATGGACACGCAAATGCTGATCGGAGCAAAGCTCGTTTCCGGCACCGAGACTGAGGAAAGCATCCTCAACCCGCGCACCGGCGAGATCATCACTACACTGCCCGAAGCGTCTCTCGCGCAGGTCGAAGAGGCGGTGGACGCGGCTGAAAAGGCTTTTACAGCTTGGTCGCGCACCACGCCTGCCGAACGTTCGGGCTATCTGCTCAGGATCGCGGACCGGATCGAGGCGGAGGCGGAAAATCTTGCGGCGCTGGAGGCGCTCAACTGCGGCAAACCCGGCCCGCTCGCGCTGGGGGATGAACTGCCCGCCATCGTGGATTGCTTCCGGTTTTTCGCGGGCGCCGTGCGCTGCATGACCGGGCCAGTAGCAGGGGAGTATCTCGAAGGGCATACGTCGATGGTTCGGCGCGATCCGATCGGCATCGTCGCTTCGATCGCGCCGTGGAACTATCCTCTGATGATGATGGCTTGGAAGATCGCGCCCGCGATCGGGGCGGGGAATACGGTGGTGTTCAAACCGTCCGAGCAGACCCCGCTGACCGCGTTGGCCATGGCAAATATCTTTGCCGAAGTGCTGCCCGAAGGCGTTGTGAATATCATTCTTGGGCGGGGCGAAACGGTGGGCTCGGCGCTGATCAACCATCCGAAAGTGGCGATGATTTCGGTCACCGGCGATATCGCGACGGGGCGCAAGATTTTGGAAGCCGCCAACAAGACGATCAAGCGCACACATCTCGAACTTGGCGGCAAGGCCCCGGTCATCGTATTCAACGATGCTGATCTCGAGGCCACGATCGAAGGGCTGCGCGCCTTCAGTTTCTACAATGCCGGGCAAGACTGCACCGCCGCCTGCCGCGTCTATGTGCAGGGCGATGTGTATGACAAGTTCGTCGCTGGTCTGACGGATGCCGTCGCTCAGATCTCTTATGGTCACGAGGATGACAGCCTTAACGAGATCGGGCCGCTCATTTCGCAGCGCCAGAGCGACCGGGTGGCGAGTTTCGTGGCTCGCGCGCGCGAGGCCAATCATATCGAGATCACCACGGGGGGCGAATGTCCCGAGGGTCCGGGGTTTTACTACCAGCCCACCGTGGTCGCAGGCGCGCTTCAGACCGATGAGATCGTTCGAAGGGAGGTCTTTGGTCCCGTGGTCTCCGTCACGCGGTTCGACGATCCCGACGATGCGATTAAATGGGCCAATGATAGTGATTATGGCCTCGCCTCGTCGGTCTGGACCAAGGATGTGTCCAAGGGAATGCAGGTCGCAGCAAGGCTGCAATATGGCTGCACTTGGGTGAATACCCATTTCATGCTGACCAACGAGATGCCGCACGGGGGCATGAAACAATCGGGGTATGGCAAGGATATGTCATCCTACGCCTTGGAGGATTACTCGGTCGTCAGGCACGTTATGGTTGCCCATTAGGCGCGGCGTGATGCGCTAGTATCGGCCGCCAATGAGTTGGAGCGAACCAACGTGTGCATATCGAAGGCTGGAAAGAGTCGCTTCTTCGCAATATTTTAGGATCGGCTAAGGCGGTTGCTAAACGCTGATATGCCCTCTGTGCTGATGAGCCTCCCCCTTTGAAGTGGTCCGCCCCTATAGTTAGGAAAGCGGAGGACCAAGAATGGCGATTAAGAGACCCAAGCCTGAAGATATTGTCGTGAAGTTACGGCAGGTTGAGGTGCTGATGGGGCAAGGCATGCCCCGGATTGACGCGATCCGTCAGATCAGCGTGACTGAACAAACCTATGACCGCTGGAAGAAGAAGTACGGTGAAATGGGCACGGAACAACTCAAAGAGCTAAAGCGGCTACAGAAAGAGAACGAGCGCCTGCGACGTGCAGTTTCTGACCTGACCCTGGACAAGCTGATCCTACGGGAGGCCGCATCGGGAAACTTCTGAGCCCCTCGCGTCGGCGGGCCTGCATCGATCATGTTCGCAGTCAGTTCAAAGTTTCAGAGCGACGGGTTTGTCGCGTTCTGGGCCAGCACCGATCCACACAACGTCGATTGCCACGTGGGCGTGCTGACGAAGAACGCTTGGTCGCTGATATGATGGAATTGACGCGCCAGTATGGCCGATATGGCTACCGCAGGGTTGCGGCTTTGCTGAGAGAGGCAGGCTGGCAGATCAACGACAAGCGGGTTGAACGGTTATGGCGACGCGAGGGGCTTAAAGTGCCAATGAAACAACCAAAGAAGGGGCGGCTCTGGCTGAATGATGGGTCGTGTGTCCGGCTGCGCCCGGAATATCGCAACCATGTTTGGTCATACGACTTTGTACATCACCGAACCGATGATGGCAGGGCGTTCAGGCCCCTCAACATCTTGGACGAATACAGCCGGGAATGCTTGGCGATCCGGGTTAAACGGAAGCTGAACTCAACTGAGGTCATTGATGCTCTGACAGACCTGTTCGTCCTGCGGGGGGTGCCTGCCTACATTCGGTCGGACAATGGCCCGGAGTTCATCGCTGAGGCCGTCAGAGACTGGATCAAGGCGGTTGGGGCAAAGACTGCCTACATCGAGCCCGGGTCACCCTGGGAAAACGGATACTGTGAAAGCTTCAACGGCCGGATGCGCGACGAGCTCTTGAACGGCGAGATTTTTTACTCGCTGCGTGAAGCCCAAATCATCATTGAAAACTGGAGGAAACATTACAACACCAAACGACCCCATAGTGCATTGGGCTACCGCCCACCTGCGCCAGAGGCTATCATCCCGATGGACCAACGGCCAATCATGCACTAACTTTTAACACGGACCACTCAAGTGGGGCTGCTCAAGATGCCCGCCAAGTTGCCAGGGATTTGGCCAAAACTGATGAATACGTGATTGCGATGAAGCTCCGAAAAAAGGTCGAAATGCTCTTCGCCCATCTGAAACGCATTCTCGGCCTCGGTCGGCTCCGATTACGTGGGCCATACGGTGCAAATGACGAATTCCTGCTCGCCGCCACCGCCCAAAACCTCCGCAAACTGGCCAAGATCTTTCCTGCACTGCAGCAAACACGCAAAGCCTGATAAGAAAGGCGCTTGCCGTGAATTCAGAACGGCTATTTCTGCGCTCGCGAACGGGTGCTTTTCAACAGAATCGGCGGAAACCGGCCGTTCGCTGCGGGTGCATTACGAACCTTTTGATATCAAAGAAGCTGCCATTCCAATGCGGGCCCCACATTTCCCGATGGATATGTCATGAAGGCGCTCGTCATCTTTTGTGCTGGGGTGCAGTCAAGTATTTGGCGCATTTCGTCAAGTTTGACGCGACCAAGATTGCGACTTTTGGTTCGGTGTTTGACACCATATGTCTCCAGTGCGCCCGACGCTCGTGTAATAGAGCGCCGGGCGTGATTGTCAGCCGATCTGGGCAGTGGCGGGTCCGAAGAATTCGTAGTGAATTCGGGATTCCGGAACATTCGCGGCCTTAAGGCCTTTTACCATCTCCTGCATGAAACCCGTTGGGCCGCAGACGAAATAGTCCGCCTTTTCCGGATCGCTGATTTGCACCAGCCAACTCGGATCAACGCGGCCGGGATGAACACCATTGGCGACGTCGCTCTCTTCGGGCGTCTCGTAGAAAACGTGGCTTTCATGTGCCTTGAGGCGCGAGGCGTCGCGCATTGCGTGATGGTGGCCATTCTGGGTCGCGTGGATATAAACCATCCGCAAATCGCCGCCCCCGTAGCTCTCGAGCATCGACATCATCGGAGTAAGGCCGACCCCGCCCGACAACAGCACGATCTCTTGCTTGTCCGTTGGGTCGAGGAAGAATTCGCCCGCGGGGGCGGCCACATCAATCTCGTCGCCGACCTCTACGGTGTCATGCAGCCAATTGGAGATGCGCCCACCGGGCTCGCGTTTGACGGTGATGCGGTAGGATACGCCGTCCGGGGCAGAGGAGATCGAGTAGTTGCGGCGATATTCCTCGCCTTGAGCGGGAGTAAAACGGAAACTCAGATATTGGCCGGGGCGATGTTTGAGAACGGGCAGGCCATCCACCGGGCAAAGCGTGAACGACATGATCTCGGACGTTTCCGCGACCTTTGAACCGACCTTAAAGCGCCGCCAGCCGCGCCAGCCGCCGTCTTGTTTTTCCGATCCGGCGTAGATTTGCTCTTCGCGTGTGATGAGGGTGTCGGCAAGAAACCAGTAGGCTTCGCCCCAGGCGTTGAGGATCTCGGGGGTCGCGGCCTCGCCTAACACTTCGGCAACAGCCCCCAGCAAGGCATTCCCAACATGCGGGTAATGCTCGGGCAGGATTTGGAGGCCGACGTGCTTCTGTGCGATCCGCTCCAGCGCATCAATAAGAACCCCGGGATTTCTGATATGGGTGGCATAGGCCACCAGCGCGCCCGCCAGAGCCTTGTGCTGGGGCGAATTACCGTGCTGGTGCGACATGTTGAAAAGCGCTCGGATCTCGGGGGCGGCAAGCAGGCGGCGATACATGACCGGAACGATCTGATCGACGTTCTGCGCCACGACCGATGCGGTAGCTTCGATTATCGCGAGTGTTTCTTCTGAGAGCGGCTTGGCCATCTTTATCTCCTGAGCTATAAAACATGCTGACAAGGCGTATCTATTTGGCGCGATATTAAGATGCTAATCACAGGTATGTTTATGCCTGCGACATAGTGTCCGATCCCGTGTTGCGAGACGGGCCGCTTGGGTAAAGCCTGCATCAGGAGAGATGTGCGAATGCGCTTGAACGACACGACAGACCTAGCCTTACGCGTCATGATTTACGCCGTTTCGATCAAAGCCCGCCGCTTCACGATCGATCATCTCGTCGAGGCCTATGGCGCGCCGCGCAGCACGGTCATGAAGGTGGTCAACGCACTGACCCGGGGCAAGTTTCTGACCGCACAACGCGGCCGGTCCGGCGGACTGCATCTTGCCCGGGCCGCCCACGAGATCGGCGTCGGGGATATCGTGCGCCACATGGAGACGGATTTCGACCTCGTCGAATGTATGAGAAGCGGAAGCGGTTGCACCATTACCTCGTCGTGCCGTTTGATCGCCCCATTGGCAGCGGCCCGCGCAGCGTTTCTAGCGACATTAGACACCTACTCGATTGCGGATATGGCGATCTCACCCAGCGATTTCGGACTGGCAGCGTCCTGAAGGAGACAAACCGTTACAACGGGTTTCGTCACAAGCCGCACTTGCGCAAAATGGCTGGTGAGCGAACTTTCTGTTCGCCCAGCCAAAGCTATCACACGGTCTATATAGCCGTTGTGCCGAGTTCTGCGGAAACGTCACGAGGGCAAAGATGACGAGGGCTGGCGGCGTGCCTGGACGCTCGTTGCGTTGTGCAGGCTCTCCGCTAAGGGGATGATTGCCGAGGCTCCCTTCATCGAGGTTTTGGCTGCAAGCTTGCCAAGAGATGCGGCGTTCGCACAGATCTCTGACTGTGCTTGGCCCTTGCGCGCGCCAAGCGAGACGGAGGCACTCGGACATCAGTCCTGCGACCGCGCCAAGCCCGAGCAAAACGCGGCCCCCGTCACTCGCGCAGGAATAGCGCGGCCCCGAACGCCGCCCGCCGTATGGTCAATGGTTTGGACCTCTGGAAAAAGGACAAGGTGGCATGGCGCCATCTCACCAACTCGACGCTACTTTACTGTCTGACGTTAGCAGCTATGGGTCCGAATAGGGCATGAACGTAGGCTTTGTCCCGCTGAGCGGTCGCCCAGTCTGCGCAAGTCCTGCGCGTGGCACTGGACGGCAGCTTCAGGGAAGCCGCATCCCGCTCAACGAGACATTGCCAAGGTCGGGCTGGCGCCCACGTTAGCCCCGACGAGAAACTGCTGCGCGCGGGCTCCGTGGTTGAATTCCTCGTTAACGGAACCGCTGATTTGCACTATCAGCCCAGCACGCGCGATCTTGCCCGTAGCAAATCAAGCGGATTGTAAAGTGTCATGATGTAGAAGAAGGCCATCATGTAAATCGTCGCCGCGCCAAACAATTGAGCCGCTTCTGCGGACACGCCCAAGCTATAGGGACCGCCCCAGGTTTCGGCGGTGCTCCAGATCGCGAATGACAATAGGAATCCGATCGGGGCCATGATCCTCAATCCGCGCCCGCTGATCAAAGACGCCGCCACCAACGCCTCGGTGAGCGCCACCAGAACTGCGACCAGATGTGGCCCCATGGCGTTGGTTACGACCAGAAACAGCTGGTCATAACTTGCAGTCCAGGTTCCTTGCATGTCCGTCTGCGCAGATGTGAGAAAATCCGTAAAGTGGTTCAGGAAATAGGGCTGAAATTTCAACAAGGCATCATAGCCCCAAAGCAACCCAAAGCCATTTCGTGCGAGTGTCAGCAACTCGTTATTCGACACATCCGGAACGGTGCGCAAACGCTCAACACCGATGAGGAACAGAAACATCACAATGTAGGGAAGCGCGACACCGGGGTCCGTTCCATCTTGCCCGAAATCTCCCCCATGTTGGAACACGATCCAGACGAAGGCGGCATAGCCGATGCCCACCCAGCTCATTGGTATCACACCGCGGTTAGAAAGGATCGAAAGCGCGACCGCCAACTCCACGAAGGCCAGAATAATCACCAGCAGATGAAGAACCGGGCTTGAGGTCGGCAGCCCCAGCGCCTGAGCCGACGCGACTTTGTGCTGCCAACTCAGCGAGGTCCAAGAGTCATAGATCAGCACGATACCGAAAACGATCCGTATCCAGTTGAAACTAGCGTAACTGACAGAAGATGTCCGTGTGCGGTCCTCGCCCGCCATACCAAGCGCGGCAAGCGTCCGACGAAAATACCCCTTTGCTCCAGGGGCGTCGTTTAAGGATTTCTGTGTTGCAGATTTCATAGCACTTTACTCCTCTATGACGCCGCGCGACAAAATTTCATCGCTGACGTTCTAGCGTCTATGTATCTGCGTAGGTCTGCGTAGCGGCTGACAACCTTGACTTGCATCAACACGCAGCTTCACAAAGCGGATACGCCGACGTGAGAGTGCAACAGCCGAGAACTGGCCGCGCGGGGTTTGTTCCGCTTTGCCCCGCAAAAGGCAGCGTCTCTCATTGGGCGTTCAGGTCAGGCGCGCCGTCCTTTTTTCTCGTGGGTCATTGTCACTCATCCGGGTCACATATCTCTTCGCAGTCCGGTGGAAATCCCGGTCACCGGCTCTGCATGTGGACTGCCTGTCGAGCATATGGGTCGAGCATACGGGCGCTGGACAGCGCGCGTCATTTGGCTGCGACATAGTGTGGAGTGATCGGGAACGGGCCAGTCCAGACCGGCCAGGCGCAGCAGACTGGCGACCATCCCGGTTGCTTGTCTGAGCGGAAGAATGAACAACTCGGGGCGCCGCCCGTTCGGGGGCAAAAACATGCCAATGGCAGGTTTCCGTGACGCCCTTTCCCCTTGATCGACAGGCAAAACTGGATCGCCACGTGCAAGAAGACCGACGGTCGTCCCTCATGCGGTGCGAGCCAGCCCGTCTTCTTGACCACCCATCCTCTTAGACATGCAAGCATGTATTGGAGGGCAACGGATTAGCAATGTCACAAATTTGCACTGTCTAAGCGCATGGCGTCATAATGCGAACCATGCGCTTAGACTTAATCAACAAC
>NZ_JBFRYC010000029.1:0-13099 GCF_040892615.1 Thioclava arctica | reverse complement strand
AAACGACCCCATAGTGCCCTGGGCTATCGCCCACCTGCGCCTGAGGCCATCGTAACGATGGACCAAAGGCCGATCATGCACTAACTTTTAGTTTGGACCATTCAAGTGGGGCTGCTCAATTCTTGAATGCTCTCGATGAAGACTATCATTGCCCATTTTGACATGATGAACATTTAGCGAGGCAATCAAGCGCCTCTAAATCAAGGCACCGTTTCGTAAGACATTCGAGTATTGGGCAGCGAAGGTCGGCTTCCCGCCGTCGTGCCTCGGTGCAAAGTCGACAATTCGCTTGGCCTGGATATGAACGAACTGATAGGCCATGGCGCGGGTTCCTTGCGTGACATGGCAATCCATTTAGAATCGGTTAATGAAAATCCGTAGCGGAAAAATGAATGTCTTGATGTGGGAATGTGGATAACCTAGCGTATTGATAAGATTGCGAAATTCTATTTCGCAAATGGGCCCGGGCAAAGCCAGTCACAGTGACAGACTGTAGGTAGCTGAAGCTACCTGTCTGCCCCTAACGCCGGGGAGGCGCTCCGTCGGCTCGATTATATGCGGTGCATATATTATCGATCCAACTGCGCGGCTGGCGATGCCAACCTTGCACCAGCGCCACGCCAAGGCGCGGCGACAATAAAGGCTGATCGCTCTAAACGCGATCGCACATGAGCGAAGATATCCGCGAAGCCGATGTCGTGTGGCTCGGCGCTCGATCCGTCTCGCCGGTCAGCAGGCGTGGGTGCCGTCAGTCTCCGATCAGCAGTGCTTGCAGATTGTCACGGAACGCGAGCAGGGCAGGGAGGCCGTGCCCCCAAAGGATGTCGGGGCTAAGACTGCGGTGCGTCAAGATGCCCCGGTCCTCGATAGCACGCAATGATTTCCAGCATGCCAGATCTGCAGCAAGCTTATGTTACATGTCGAGCGGCGTGCTTTGCTGGGAGTGTCATGAACTTTGTGTATCTGGCCCGGCCCATGCGGTTTCAGATACTCAAGCGTCGAAGCGCTCGCCGAACATTATGGCGAACTGGTTGCGGGCTGCAAACCATTCCCGGACATTTCGGCCATCCTTTTCAAATTTGCGGATGGCAAGGTAGATCAGCTTGGTCGCGGCTTCGTCGGTCGGGAAGGAGCCCCGCGTCTTGATCGATTTCCGGATCACACGGTTCAAACTTTCTATAGCATTGGTGGTGTAAATAATTTTCCGGATCGCCGGATCGAAGCCAAAAAACGGGATCACCTCCTGCCATGCTCGGCGCCAGGCCGGGGCGATGGATGCGTATTTCTCGGCCCATTTCTCCTCGAAGGCATCGAGCTCTGCCTCGGCCAGATCGGCGGTCGGGGCGCTGTAAATGCGACGCAGGTCGGCGGCCACGACTTTGCGGTCCTTCCAGGAACAGAAGTTCAAGGAATGGCGCACCCGATGGACGATGCAGGTCTGGACCATGGCGTCCGGGAAGGCGGCGGTGATGGCTTCGGGAAAGCCTTTCAGCCCGTCCACGACAGCGATCAGAACATCCTGAACGCCCCGGTTCTTCATCTCGTTCATCACCGAGAGCCAGAATTTGGCACCTTCGTTCTCGGCGATCCAGAGGCCCAGAACCTCGCGCTGGCCATCGCGGGTGACGCCGAGGGCAACGTAGACGGCCTTGTTTTTAACCGTCCGGCTGTCCGCATCACGGATCTTCACGCGTAGCGCGTCGAAGATCACGATGGGATACATCCGGTCCAGCGCGCGGCTCTGCCATTCCCGGACCTCGTCGAGCACCGCATCGGTGACGCGGCTGATCAGGTCGGGCGAGACCTTCAGGCCATAGAGGTCGAGCAAGTGGGCCTGGATGTCCCGCACCGTCAGACCGGCGGCATAGAGGCCAATGATCTTGTCATCCATTCCGTCGATCCGGGTCTGGCCCTTCTTCACCAGCTCCGGCTCGAAGCTGCTGTCCCGGTCACGGGGGATCGCCACCGGCAATTCCCCGTCCTGCCCCCTCAACACTTTCGTCGATGTGCCGTTGCGCCGATTGGGCTGGCTTGGCGGCGCGCTCTCGCCCTCTTCATAGCCAAGATGCGCGGTCAGCTCGGCGCCCAGCATTCGTTCCATCAGCTTGATCTTTAGCTCTTTCATCAGCCCGGCATCGCCAAGCAGATCTTCAGGGCGCTCCACGCCCTTCAGCAGTTCGTCCAGGATTTCTTTCGAGATGGTCATTCATGCTTCCTTTCGGTGAAGCATGAACCGGATCAGTCATACACAAAAGATCTGACACTCTCCATTTGCTGGGGACCCAACCATGACCACCATGTCGGGCGAAGCTCCCTGCGCTTATGCTATCATCGACAGTCAGGCGCGACGGATCAACCGCTCATCAGATCTCAAGCCGCGACACGCGCCAGTCGCCGGTGTAGCCACGCCGCAGATGCGCCGCGACGAGTTGAAACCCGCTCTGCGGCCAGCCGCGCGGGGTATCGAGGAGCACCAATTCGGCGATGCCGAAATCATGCTCAGCCAAATCCCGCAGCCGCGCCTTGGTGCTGATGTTCACGATTGGCACTAGCCAGACGATATTCTCGGAGATTGTCATCGCATGGCGGGTAAAGCTGCGGATCTTCGACCAGGGCGGATTCGTCATGATCCAATCGACCGGATCGCTCCACGTGAGGAAATCCCGACCCAGCGCCAGCTCGCACCAAGAGCGTTCGACATGATCGGGAAACTGGTCGTAAAACGCGCCTGCGCCCCGCGCCGGGTCTAGCACATGCCCGGACATCCGGTCTGCGAAATGTGCGATGATCCTGGCCGCCAGATCAGGGGGAGTCATCACCAGATCGCGGGCGGGATCATTCGTTGCAGGGACCAGCCCCGGATTCCTAGGTGCTGGCTCCGGACGCAGGGCCTGATGGATCCCGAGGATCGAAAGAACCCTCAGCAACGTCTCAACCCTGCCGGTCATGTCACGCTCGAGCGCGATGATTGTCGGTCGCGAGCAACCGACCCTTTCCGCCAGCGCGCGCTGGCTGAGACCGCGCATCCGCCGACGCCGCGCAAGGTCCGGCCCGGCATTCACGTCATGAAACCAAGACCACCGGAGCTGCAGGTGGGGCAGGGCGCGCGACAGCGACCCGATGCTGCCTTTGCCCTGTTCGAGATTGCGCAACGTCGGGATGCTGATCCCCGCCGCGCTGGCAACAGCTGCTTGGGTCAAGGCGAGGTCGCGACGGCGATCCCGCAGGAGAGGGTGTGAAGGCATGATAAACTATTTTTGTATTTTTGGAGAACGAAATAGAAAGATTGCTTTACCTGTGGCGAAGAGACGTGACGTCGTCAATTGCCGACCCTGTGGGATCAACGCGAAAAGTTGAGACGAGATGAACACCAGTGGCCGGCTGATATCGAATGGCCGTGTCCGATGCCGCGCGAGGCGGTTTAGCGTCAAACGTTACCAGGACAGCTAGCGGCCCAAAGCTGCCGTTTACCCAGCCTGATGATCGCCGCAGCGAGGCCCGTCAGATCGGACTTTCGCTGCGGGCGCAATTTGGGAGAATAGCGCAGGGTCAGCTATGAGGACACTGCTGTTGTTCGTCGTTTGACCAGATGCTCTGGGCGCATCTTAGTTGATCAAAGCCTTGACCAAAAGCGTCGTCGCTACCGCTAGGTAAATGCTGTCTCCATTTGCGACGTATACTTCGTTGCGACAGGGGTGTGGAAGGCCGCGTGCTCGCCAATTATTGACGACGACGACATCCTGTTTGCGGAACCGGTGTCCAACTGCATACCGATGGCGTTGTTGTTTCACCACCTTCACTTTGGCGCTGTGACCGTGGGCATTGTGTTTGACAACCGCTCTGTCCGCCATGGCCGGGATCGGTGCGACAGCGAGCGCTGCGGTCGCCAAAACTAAAATGGTTGCGCTTCGTTTCATCAGGGTCTGCATCGGGTCTATCCTCCTTGCCAATCCCTGTTCAACGTTTGCCCGGTGACACTCCGTCGCTGGATGTAGTTAAGCCGTCACTCGCGGGACATTTCCTTTGCCCTCCCAGGATTGGAACGATGGAGATGTTGATGAGCTGGGATCAACGCGAGATTCAGCGCAAGCTGGGGATACGGGATCCGACCCGGTATAAGATACCGGTATAAGATTTCAAAACCCCAACTCGCTGATCAAATCCTCTGTGTCGTCTTCATCGGCGCGCCACCAGCGCCCACTTGCGCGCAATGTGTAGTTGCGCCGATAGGCGGAGGGCGTCATGCCTGTGGCACGACGGAACAGGCGGCGGAAGGCGCTGGGGTCGTGATAGCCGCAATACTCCATCACCTCCGCAAGATCGATCAGCGTCACTTCCAGAAGCTGCTTGGCCCTTTCCACACGAAGGCGGTGCAGATAATCCAGCGGCGTGCTACCCTCGATCTCCTTGAAATGGCGCAGCAATGTGCGCGGGCTCACCGCCGCCTCGCGTGCGACGTCATCCAAGCTGTAGGGCGTTTGTATATGCGTGCGAAGCCAGCGTTTGGCCTTGAATACCACGCTGTCGCGGGTCTGCACCGACAACCCGGTGAGCGAAAGGCCGGCAAGTTCGATACGCATCGGGTTGTGGATCAGGACAT
Organism: Thioclava arctica; assembly: GCF_040892615.1. NCBI lineage: Bacteria > Pseudomonadati > Pseudomonadota > Alphaproteobacteria > Rhodobacterales > Paracoccaceae > Thioclava > Thioclava arctica. The sequence continues at coordinate 8,499 of NZ_JBFRYC010000029.1, read as the reverse complement.
TTCCCAGTGTTTGCGCCAGGTCTTCACCGGCGAAATGGCGCACCAGCGCCACGGCAAGATCGTAATGGGCCGAGGGCGCTCCCGCAGAAAACAGCGTGCCATCTTCTACCACCGGACCGTCCATGGTCAGTTTTACACCGGGAAAGCGACCAGCGAACCAGTTGACGATGATCCAGCTGGTCGTTGCTTTGCGCCCGTCAAGAATACCGGCACACGCCAGAAGCGCAGTGCCATTGACGGCCGCCGCAATGACGCGGCCCTGCGCATGGTAGCGCGCGATGCATGCGCATTCTGCCTCGGCCTGATCAAGCTGGCGTTCTAGGTCAGGGACGTTGCGCATCATCAGGCCGGGCACCAACAGCGCGTTGCGCGAAGGCGGCGGCATTGGCGCGCCGCGCACAATGTCGCAACCGCCAAGCCAGTCGGGCAAGGGCAAGGACGCGCCACTGGCATCGATGATGCGCCAGCGAAACAAGGCCCCACGCTTGGCGGGATTGCGCAACCGCCAAAGCTGATTGGCGATCCGCAATACGTCGATGACGTTGAACAAAATGCCGTCCATTCCCTGAGGAATATGCAGCAGGTCGAATTGGACAGTCATGCTCTTCATGGCCAAACCGGCTCGATAATTGGCGAAATCAACTTTATTTCCTGTCGCAAATCCTGTGGATGGGATGCCCGTGTGCTTTGGTTGAACCACTTTTCACACGCGATCTACATCCCTAAACTTGGCGAGATCGGCATTATTTTTGTCGGAACTGACTGTATCGACTCTAAATCTCCCTGACTAGTCTGAAGCCTGCTTCTTCATCCACTTTTAAGCAGGCCTCGAGATGTCTTCACCTTCCAGCGTAATTCCCGAAATCAAGAAAACCGAGCCGTCCTTTATCGCGTTGCGCCATCAGCTTCATCGCCATCCGGAACTGGGCTTTGAAGAAAGCGTCACGTCGAAATTGGTGGCTGAGAAACTTGCGCAATGGGGCTATGAGGTCACGACAGGTCTAGGTGGCACGGGCGTTATCGGCCAGTTGCGGCGCGGCACGTCTGACAAGGCGTTGGGCATTCGCGCCGATATGGACGCGCTGCCGATCCACGAGGAAACCGGGCTTGCCTATGCCAGCGAAGTGCCCGGGCGTATGCACGCCTGCGGGCATGACGGCCATACCACCATTCTTCTGTCTGCAGCCCAATATCTGTCCCTTCATGGCGAGTTTGATGGCACGCTCAATCTGATCTTCCAACCGGCGGAAGAGGGCCTTGGAGGCGCGCCACGGATGATCAAGGACGGGCTGTTTGAACGCTTTCCCTGCGATATGGTGTTTGGCCTGCATAACGGCCCCACATTGCCTGCGGGCAGCTTCGTGATCCAGCCCGGTGTGCTTGCCGCGTCATCGGACACGGTGCATATTACCCTGCGCGGCCAAGGCACCCATGGCGGTATGCCCCAGCATGGCCGCGATCCGATTGTCGCTATCGGCGCGATCATCAACGCGTTGCAAAGCATCGTATCGCGCAATGTGGCACCGAACGAAGCGGCTGTGGTTTCGATCGGGCGTTTACGCGCGGGTGAGGTTGCCAATGTCGTTCCCGACAGCGCCGAGATGTCGCTGACCGTGCGCACCTTCAATCCGCAGGTCCAGACATTGATCGAGGCGCGTCTGCGCGAGTTGGTAGATCATCAGGCGCGCAGCTTTGGCGTTGAGGCCGAGATCGACTGGCGTCCGATCAGCCGGGTCCTGAGCAATGCAGACGAACCGGCCGCGCTGGCGCGCCGGGTGGCCGAAGATATGGTCGGTCCGAAAGCCATCATCCCGCTGCCAACCGGGGCTATGGGGGCAGATGATTTCTCGTGGATGCTAGAACAGGTTCCGGGCTGTTATGTGGTGCTTGGAAACGGTGTTGAGGGGCATAACGGGCGGATGCTGCATAATCCGGGATATGATTTCAACGACGCGATCATCAGCATCGGGGCAAGTTACTGGGCGCGCTTGACGCAGGCGTATCTACGATGAGCGGTATTTCCCTGACAGCGAAGGCCACCACAGCGCCAGTGGGTCGCCGGCTGAACCTCGCCCTGCTGTTTCTCGCCATCGTCATCGTCGCGGCCGACAAGACGGTGTTTGCCTTTGCAGGCCCCTATATCATGGAGGAATTGCAGCTATCCGCGACCCAGTTCGGGATGGTCGGCGGGGCGTTTTTCTTTCTCTATTCACTCTCCGGGGTCGGAGTTGGATTGCTGAGCAACCGGCTGCCGGCGCGTTGGGTGCTGCTTTTGCTCGCCTTGGTGTGGACGCTTTGCCAGGCGGGGATTGCGCTGAGTGCGGGGCTCGCCGCTTTGGTGATCTTTCGCATCCTTCTTGGCGCGGGCGCGGGGCCCTCGACGGCAATGGTTCAGTTCTCGGCCTCGAAATGGTTTGCACCCCATCAACGCGTTTTGCCTGCCTCCGCCATCAATGCCGGGCTGATGGTGGGCATTCTGATCGCCGCACTCTGCCTGCCCCCGATCATCGCCCATTGGGGCTGGCGTAGCGCCTATCTGCTGCTTGGTTTGCTCAGCGCCATCTGGGCCTTGGTCTGGCTGTGGCAAGGGCGCGAGGGACAGGCCCCTGACAGCCCTGTCGCAACGCAAGACGCGCCAGATCTTGACGACAGCTGGTTGCCCTATCGCCGCTTATTGCTAAACCGCACGTTCATCGGGATGACCGGCCTGTGTTTCAGCGGCTTTATGGCCGCAGGGCTGGGGCTAAGCTGGAACCCCACCTACATGCAAAAAGCGCTTGGCTACAGTGCCAGCCGGATGGGGATGATCGTGATGCTGATCATGCTATGTGTCATTCCCGCGATGCTGTTGGTGTCGCGTCTGTCACAGCGCTGGCTGAAACAGGGCGTGCCCTATCACGTAGCCATGGTTTTTCTGCCTGTGCTTTGTTGCCTGATGGGGGGTGCTGTTTACGTCGCCATGTTCGCCCATGCGCTGCCCGTCATCGCCAAGACCGTGCTTCTGGGACTGGGGTTCGTGCTGCTGAACGTGCCCCAAAGCTACGGGATCATCGTCTGCGGCGCCATCAGCACCGAACGCCAACGCGCTTCCGTGATCGCCATTCATGTGGCGCTGACCACCTTCGCGGGCGTCGTTGCGCCAGTCCTTGCGGGATGGATGGTGAGCCAAGCTGGCGAAAACTTGGGACTGGGCTATGAGCGAACGCTCGCACTCGTGGGCATTCTCAACCTGATCGTTGCGCTGATCTGCGCAGGCTGGGTGCGCCCCGAGCAAACCCGCCTTGCCCTTCATGGCACATCAAAGCCGGCCTGAGCGAAAGGGGTTACAGCAAATGTCTTCATATGCCGCGCAGGATATAGCGGAAATTATAGATGCGATCGATCGCCGTTTGCGCGATCACGACACGGAAGTCTCCGCCGTTCTGCGGCGCATCGCGACGGATGATTGGCAGATACGCGAGACCATCAGCCCCAAGGAGGCAGAACAGGCGCGCGCGATTTTCGGATGGATTGCACAAAAAGGGCCGGCACAGGTTTGGGCAATGGCGAAGCCGATCTTGCGCGACCCTGCTTTGTTACAAAGTGGAATTCGTTCGTTTAGCACTAACGCAGCCTTGTCAGGGGATGAAACGGGTTTCGCGGCGATCCTTGCCGGGGTTCTGTCGGTAGATAAACGCACTCAAGCGCGGCTTGCGGTTTTGTTATTAAGTTATCTTTTCCACGATGCGTTTCGAACACCGCAGCCTGAAAGAGGTGTGTATGATATCGCGGCAAACCCGTTCCAAAAACTTAAATGGCTCTATCGGTATTGGTTCAATCAGCTTGAAACTGCCGAGGAGGGAGCGGGACTCGAAAGCTATTTTGCGACTCGCAGGATTGAGCTGCAAGCCCCCCGCCTTGACGCTCCCGCGGCCGAGCCACGCACAATGACGGTGTCCTGCGCTGGTGATTTGCTTGCTGTCGATGTTCTGACGCCTAAGAACACCCCACATCTGTTTGACGATATTACTGATTTCTACAGCTCTGCCGATATCGTCAGCGCTAATCTCGAGTCGACCATCGACAAAAGCAGACCTTTGGGGCGGAGCCAGTCCCCGGGTCAACCCGCGCGGATGAATACCTCGGAGGCTATGTTCCAAAAATTCCGCGACGAAGCAAAGATCACCTATTTCAGCACCGCGACAAATCACGCGATGGATTGGGGCCCAAAAGGGGTGCGCGCGACACTCGATGTTCTGGATGCCTCAGGTGCGTATCATTCGGGAACGGCGTCAAGTCAGGCCGAGCAGGACGACGTTCTGGTGGTCGATAAACATGGCATAAAGGTTGCTTTGCTCGCCTACACCTTCGATCTCAACGGATACAAATTGCCAGCGGACAAGCCCTATCTTGTCAACGAGGTGCGTTTCAATGATGCGAACCCGCTACCCGATTACGCATTAATCAAAAAGCAGGTTGCCGCGGCAAAAGCGAAGGGGGCCGAGCATATCATCGCCTATTGTCACTGGGGGTGGGAATTCGAAATGTATCCCCATACCGCCATCATGAAAGTCGCCCGTGAGGTGATCGCATGTGGTGTGGACACGATCCTTGGCAATCATCCCCATGTCAGCCAGCCTGCGGAATTTATCGAGCGCCCGGATGCACCACCGGCTCTCGTGATCTATGCGCTAGGGGATTTCGTCAGCTATCATCCCGAAAGTCGCAATTCGAAACTCGCCTATATCGTGAAATTTGAGATCGTGAAACACGGTCAAGAGAAAGCCTATGTGAGCAATCTTCAGGCTTTGCCGATCTATATCCTGAATGCAAAGCGCGCTGATGGAACTTTTGATTGCCGTATCTTGAAATTTGAAAACGTCCTGAGAGAACCGGAGCGATACAGCCTGAGCGCATTAGAAAAGAGTCAACTGCCCCATTTGCGCGACAAGGTGTGGAACGATATCCTCGCCCCGCTATCGAACTTAGGTGTTTATGAATGGCTACTTTCGTCTGGTTGAAGCATGACCCGAGCACTTGCAGCGAATGACCGGTCTCCGCCCCTTGTTTCAGCTATCCCAGCCCGACGTGATCGGCTCAAAGCCGCCTTTCATTAAAATTCCGGCGTCGGTCCGCTAACATGCTGAAGCGGAAGCGACCCGCGTTGAGGTTCAGCCCTAACGGTTCCAGCAGGTCTTTGCGGGAAGTGTGTATTCGCTGCACTTGCGAGATAACATGCCCAAACAGGCGTTAGCTGGTATTCGCAAGCCTAGCTGCGACAATCTTCAAATTGAACGATTATGAGATTTGCACCAATATAATACCGCGTATTCGCCAACCCACTACCTTCGCTTGGGAAAAGCCAACCTGCCAACCATAGAAGGCACTACCGTATCTTGTGTTCGGCAGGGGACTTCTTACTTTAGGTTGGAGTGGAGTGGTGGTGAGTCGAAAGTGACTAATATGCAGGTTGATAATGTGCCTAGACCGGCAACTTGCCGCATCCTCAGCCTCGATGGCGGTGGAGCCAAAGGTTTCTACACACTTGGTGTGCTTCGTGAGGTGGAAGGTCTGCTTGGTGGGCCACTATACAAGCACTTCGACCTCATCTTCGGGACCAGCACCGGCTCAATCATCGCGTCCCTCCTGGCCCTTGGCTATGAGGTCGAGGCCATCCACAAGCTCTACTGCGAGCATGTGCCCAAGGTTATGAGCAAACGCTTCGCCAAAGGTCGGTCAGCCGCTCTCAAAGAACTGGGTGATGAGGTCTACCTAAAAAAAACCTTTGAAGATGTGAAAACAGGCTTGGGAGTGGTTACAACCAAGTGGCAGATTGAAACTCCGATGATTTTCAAAGGCAGCGTAGCTCAAGCACACGGGCGCGTCGGTACATTTAAGCCAGGCTTCGGTTGCACCATCTCGGAGGCTGTTCAGGCGTCATGTTCGGCCTATCCATATTTCAAGCGTCAAGTACTCCATACAGCGATGGGCGACCAGGTTGAGCTGGTGGACGGTGGGTACTGTGCGAACAATCCCACGCTCTACGGCATTGCTGACGCGGTAGCCGCGCTCAAGTACGCGCCGAAAGACTGTCGGGTCCTTAGCATCGGTTGCGGGAATTATCCCAAACCAAAGGAAGAATGGTACAAGCGCCTCTACCGGCGAGTTCTGCCGACCCTGCCAATCCTAGACAAGACGATGGCTATCAATGTGGCGTCGATGGAACAGCTCAGATCCATTCTATTCAAGGACGTTCAAACCGTACGTATCAACGAAACCTTTGAGCGGCCGGAGATGGCCACCGACTTGTTTGAACACAATTTGAAGAAGCTAAACGAGTTGAGGCAGCGCGGGGCTGAGTCCTTCGCTAAGCGTGAAGATGACATTAAAAAGCTACTGTTGAGTGAGGTGAACTAATGGCAGTTTCAGAAGAACAACTGGCGACCTGGGCGAAGCAAGGATCAGTTACCCAGTCAGCAGCAACCTATCAAACCATCAAGGCCGCTCTGGAGGACACTAGGGCACCATTTCACAATCGAAGCTTCGACGTCTTCCTGCAAGGCTCCTATGGCAACGACACAAATATTTACGCTGACAGTGACGTGGACATTGCCATTAGACTTTCATCGACCGTCTACAGCGATACGTCGGAACTTGAGGCTAATGAGCTGCAAAAATACAATGGCGACTTTTCTCTTGCTGACTATCAGCTTGCCGACTTCAAAGCAGATGTACTGGCATGGCTACGGTATAAGTTTGGTACCAGCGTTGAGCCGGGTAAGAAAGCTATCCGTATTCCAGCCAACGGAACCAGGAGGGATGCTGATGTATTAGTATGTGCTAAGCACTTGCAGTACGGCAAGACGCGAGAATACTATAATGACGGTATTATTTTTTGGACCAGTGACGGTGTGAAAATCGTTAACTACCCAAAGCAACACCTGCAAAACTGTACAACCAAGCATCAGGCAACATACAACCGCTTCAAGGCCAACGTTAGGGTCATAAAGAATATGCGCAACCGCATGATTGACCTCGGGCGACTAAAAGACGATGTAGCGCCTTCCTACTTCTTGGAGGGGATGCTTTGGAACGCGCCCAGTCAATTGTTTACAGGCAGTTATCAGGCAACATTTGAAAACTACATCAATTGGCTGGATGACGCTAATCATATGGACCTAACCTGTGCAAACGGTATTCACTGGTTACTACGGGAAGGACATCCGGTCTGTTGGCGAAAAGACAAGTTTGATACCTTCCGAGTAGCTGCAGTACAATACTGGAACCAACCTAACAAGTAATTGTCACCTCCACCTCGTCCATACCTCCCTTCTTCACCGTCTCCGCTGTAGTAGTAGTCACCGCCCCGATATACTTCTGGTCGTCGGGCGGCACGCCTTGGAACACAAATGGGCCGATCACGCCGCTTGGCGGTGCATTGCCATCGCGACTTTGCAAAGTCAGCTTTTGCGCAGAGCCGCCGTTCGTGCGGGGCGCAGCGAAGGTCCGGGTTCCGCCCTTCCTACTCGTCACTTTGGGTTACGATAACATCAAATGCGGGCCGCCCCCCCGCATCATCAGCGTCATATTAGCGCCGGCGCCAATCCCACGGCATCATGAAGTCGCTCGCCCAGATACCGGCTTGTTGTTTCCTAGCCGCGTCTTCCTGGGGCACGTAATCCCGCCCATAACGCCGATACGCAACGGCCCAGCCATTGCGAACAAGCCAAGCGTTCAGGTCTTCCCCGTTTTGGCGACAGATCGCGACGAAGCGTTTATATCGGTCGATATCGGTGACCTCACATGAGACCGGCGCGCGTCCAATCTTGTCCGCGAGTGCAAATGACGCATCCTTACCGCAGTTCCACAGCTTGCCGTTGGGCAGCTTGCAGCGCTGACGGCTCTCGATCGCGTCGATCGCGTGTAGCCGAATTCGGCTCCCGTGAATGTCGATGGTGTCGCCGTCAATAACCGACGCTGTGCCGGTTATGGTCTTCGCTTGCAGCGGCCCACAAAGACCAACCGCAAGGATAAGTCCGAGCAAGAGCCTTAGTGACAATGGACACGCCCCGCTTTGGTGTCCATGTGGCAGCACTGCCCAGCAGGTGAGCTTTTCCGGCAACCGCCACCGTGGGCGATTTCATCTTGGCTCAGTGCAGCAGCAGTCGGCATGGCTTGGATCGGCATTGAAAGCGCGAGCAACGCAGCCATGGTTGAAAGAACAGCCTTCATTGAAATACCTCCCACACAAATCAGTGAAGAGGACCATATCGTCGAGGCCGAAGGCTGCAAGGGGGATGATGCCGTTTTCGTGATCGTTTCCGGATTTCCGCAGCCGACTCTTTCAGAGGCATCGGATCACCGATGCTACCTCAAGCGGGAGGGCTCAATTTACCTTGCCGCGCTGTCCGGGCTATGTCGTGACACCTCGCCGAAACAAATCATCCGCGTGATCGCGACCAAGTTTCGGCGGGGCGACGTGATCGTTGGCGGTCCTTTGACAACAGACGCCCTCAAGCC
>NZ_JBFRYC010000028.1:0-13536 GCF_040892615.1 Thioclava arctica | reverse complement strand
GCCTCATTATAGGCAGTCCAATTCGTTGTCTTGTAGGTCGGTGCTGTCGGTTTGCTCATGCCCATCAGCTACCACACTGGATTCACGACATGAATCCCTACCGGATTTGTGCAACAGAGCCATCAAAATAGGGAAACTCCTCAATCAGTGGGCGCTCTCCAGAGTACGTTTGTTCATAAAATTGGCGATCACCATACATGTCTAACATGACAGCTAGTAATGCCTCATTATCAAGAGATTCCATTTCGTTTGCTAACTCAGGCAGTGTAGAAGGCATCTGCTTATAGTATAGAAATTCGTCCACGTCTGGTAAAGTGACCCATTGTCCATCACAAAAGTGGTCGAGTAAATCTTGACGCCAATTTCCCACATTTTCTCTGAAGCGAGCTCCATTCGATGGACGAAACAAGATAACGTCTCTCTGCTCCTCAAGAATCTCAGAGGTTCCATCATCTGAATTGTCATCGACAATAATAAAGCGCGCGCATCCGATGCTTCTATAATGATCTAAAAATTGTTGTATTATTTGATATTCATTGTGACAGACCGTCACGCACGATACTGAAAAGTTGTTGTTTTGTCCTTTAATATTCGTCACTTGCTCTAATATTTTGCTTTTAAAATCAGCCATGATCTGGATCTCCGTCAGCACTTCAAGGTGTCGGTTGTAACTTGCCGCGCAAGCCACAACCCAAACGGGATCAGCAACCAAGCATTTTCCCCAATTGAATCGACTTACATACAGTATGTTTGCGAAGTGAAAAGCAACATGTTGTCATGAAAACATTACCGCTGAGCGAACACAAGATCAGTCTTCTTTAGACACACCACCCACATCTGCCTCGCTCCGTGATCCATGGCCAGACTTAATTGATGCGGTGCGTGAGGGAGAGGGCGAGTGGACCGCGCGCAAGCATGGCGGCCCCAAACGACGTGTCTGGCGCAAGATCCATCTCGGTATCGACGAGCAAACGTTGGAAGTCAGAGCGATCGAGATCACCGACAGCAACACCGGGGATGCACCAATGTTGCCTCATCTGCTCAACCAAATTCCGCGCGATCAGGAAATCGGCAGCGTGACTGCGGATGGCGCATACGACACGCGCCGATGCCACAACGCCATCGCTGAACGCGGTGCGGCCGCAGTCATTCCACCGCGAAGAAATGCCCAGCCATGGAAGCCAACCACCGCCGGTGCCATCGCCAGGAACGATGCGTTGCGCGCGTCAAAATATTTGGGTCGGGCGCTCTGGCGGAACTGGAGCGGCTATCACCGAAGAAGCCGCGTCGAAACAAAGATGCATTGCGTGAAGCTGCTGGGCCAACGGTTAATGGCCCGGGATTTCGACCGTCTGGTCGCGGAGGTTCAGGTGCGCATCGCTGTCCTGAACGGCTACACCGCCCTTGGCATCCCCGTCACAAAGGCCACGGGATAAATCCGTCTGGGGAAAGGGGAGGCTTGTCCGTCAGCTGATTTGTGCAACATGTGTAACCGCCCCAAGCGCAAGAGGTATTTTAGAGCTGATTTTGGCGCGTCATCGGGTGCTGACATGTGTCCGGCCTCATGATGCGGCGTCACACCTGCCGCAGACCCGTATGGTGTTCTAAGGTCGGGTCCAGATCAAATCCGCGTGCTCGTAGGCACTCTGTTGCACACTGGTTCTCCCGATCCCGTCTCTCGACGATTGCGCCAAACTGCTCCTTGCCCCTCTTTCGCTCTGACGTCCTCGCGACCCTGACGGCTTACGCCGCCGTGGCCGGAGCCTTGTAGACACCACCGCGGGCCATCAAGGCCCAAACGATCCGTGCCATTTTGTTTGCCAGCGCCACCCGCACCAGCATCGGTGGCTTGCGTGTCAGCATCCCGCCAAGCCAAGTGCCCGGCTTGGCGGCAGCATGGACATGGCGTTTGATGATGACGCTGTTGGCGCCGATGATCAGCAACCGCCTCAACGATCGCTCGCCCATCCGGGTCGTGGCCCCGAGCCGCTGCTTGCCACCGGTCGAATGCTGTCGTGGCACCAGACCAAGCCAAGCCGCAAAATCACGAGCCTTGCGAAAGATCTCGGGCGGCGGGGCCAGAACCGCAATGGCCGTGGCGATCAACGGACCAATGCCCGGAACAGTCATCAGTCGTCGAGCTACGTCATTTTCTTTGGCCCGGCGGGCGATCTCTGCATTCAGCTTCCCTATCTCCGCCTCCAGATGGGTGAGCGCCGTGATCAGAACCTTCAGCGTGGGGATGGCATCGGCGGGTAAGCCGCTGTCAGGGTCCTCGACGACGGCGATCAGTTTCGATGCGTTAGCCGCCCCCTGCGGCACAATCTGGCCGAACTCAGTCAAATGGCCGCGTAGGGCGTTGATCGCCTGTGTCCGCTGCCTGATCAACAACTCGCGAACCCGGAAGACCATCGCCGCGCCCTGAGTCTCTTCACTCTTCACCGGCACAAAACGCATAGTCGGGCGCACCGCCGCTTCACAGATTGCTTCGGCATCGGCAGCATCATTTTTTTGGCGCTTGACGAAAGGCTTGACGTAGGCCGGCGGGATCAGCCGAACGTTATGGCCCAGCTTGCCGATTTCGCGCGCCCAGAAGTGAGCACCGCCACATGCTTCCATCGCGACACCGCAAGGCGGCAGCTGCCCGAAGAATTCCAACACCTGCGCTCGCCGCAGCTTCTTGCGCAGCACTGCCCCGCCCGCGCCGTCTGCGCCATGCACTTGGAACACATTCTTTGCCAGCCTATCGGCGATTGCTACGCATTCGCCTGTCAGTCAACGGATCGAGTCCGACCGTGATAATCTCCGACATGACCGCTCTCCTTTTGTGGGTCCTCGCAGGCCAACCTTGGCACACAGATGCCATCGGGGGGCGGCTACATCATCAGAGCCGGTGGGAGCGGTGACTTTCGTCGCTAACAGCCAAAAGCGAGACGGCCAAAATCGCGGTGAGGATCGCCCTGATGTGGGCGAGGATCTTGCGGATATTGTGGCCGCAGCCGCAGAGGACTGCGAAGATCGTATCGCCGATCGATCCTTTCAGAGAGCAGTTGGCGAGGCGTCCGTCGGACTTCATATGACCGATCTCTGGCTCGATGGCGCTGCGGCGACGGAGCAGCTTCGCCAGTGCGGGCGTCACGCCTTTCCGGGTGCCGCTGATCAGCACCTTCGTCGTCTCCACGCTATGCCCGCGCCTCTCGGGCATTCTCGAATGCCCTGCCGACCAGCGGGTAGCCGCGGTCGACAACCGCCAGGGAGTGCTTCCGGTCGGTCAGTGTCTCGACCTGCTCCAGCGCCTCTGCCCATCGTAGGGGCTCCCTGGCAGGGACCGCATGCCAACGACGAAGCCTTCGTCGATGGTGGTGGCGAGGCTGGCGCATGTCGATCATGTCGACCAAGCGGGGGCGCAGGAGATCGTCTTGCTCCTCGGGGCGCGGGCGGTGCTTCATCGCGGCTTCCCAATCTGCAAGGTTTTCAAAGAAATCATACAAAACCTTGCAGGAAAAGGCGACCAAAAGGTCGCCATAATCGCGCAAAATTAACACCGTAAGTGTTGTTTAGACCGGACTCGGTAGACGCTTGACCACTTGCCGAACTCTTCTGGCAAGTCTCGCCACGGAGCACCAGTGCGTGCGATCCAGAAAATCCCATCAAGAACAAGCCGGTGGTTGGTCGGTTTCCGCCCATTCGGGGCGCGGACAGCCAAGATGAACCGTTCAAAGAACGCCCACTCTTCGTCCGACATCAGGTCTCGTGCCAAGCTGATCTCCTTTGCAGATACCAGCTTGAATCACGATCAGGCCGCAGTGGAAATCCCTTTTGTCAACAGGACCTAGAGAACCCCGAGCAGCTTAAAGCCCGTTTTGCGCCGCGAATCTGCCCAACACATGAGAAAGTAACGCGCTGTGACAGCTATACTGACAGGCGGCAGAGAATGCCGCAAAGCAAAGCAGCCCAAGCAATAGTCCAGCCGTCGACGCAGTTTTGCGCGAAAGCCACGAGCCGCATACTTCTCTTTGGAGCCAGATCCCTCAACAAATTCGAAGTATGCATCGGGCACGTAAGCCACTTCATCGTGCACCACAAAATCGTACAAAGCGAAGGATGCAGCGCACCATGGCGTCCCTAACTGGGTCCAACGACTCCGCAAACGCTCTGCGCTGTCTGAACGAAACAAGCCATAAATCCATTCTGCAGGAAACGTCAGATTTCGCGGCACGTGTCCCGAGGTATATCTGTTTACGAAGTCAAATACGTTTTGGTTTGGACTTTTGGTCCGCTCACTCTTTGATCCACCGACTAATCTTGTCGTTCCCGCAGCCATCTGGCAATCCGGGCAGGCATCAAGCGCGCGAACAAGTTTTTCTAGGTAATCCGGCGCGGCCGTATCATCGCACGCCCGGAGCATGAAGTAGGCACCCCGACTTGCGCCGATTTGCATCGCACGAGCGAAATTTTCCACTGGAGGCAGCAACTCAGAGCCATAGTCTATTGAGACTCTAGAATCTTTGGCGCAAAACCGTCTAGCGACCTCAACAGTATTGTCAGTGGACCCATTCTCGACGATCGTGACGGAAAAGTCAGTGTAGGTTTGTTCCAGCAAGTCGCTGAGCGTCGCGGCAAGGGTTTCGCCGCCGTTGTGGACTGGAATCACTACGGCTACTTTCGAAAGCTGCATCTTATACCTTCATGCATAAAGTTTCACCAATAATGGTTGATCCTTTGCTTGGGTGACGGCTAATAGCAGGCATCGTATTGGATTGGAAGCGAGCCTTGAGAGAACCCCGGAAGGAGCGAATAAAGAGGTAAGCCGCCGATACATTGACATAGCGACCGCAACGGATATCATAATTTTCTTGATACGTTGGACCGCTTGTCGGTGTTACGCCGCAGTTCCGCTCCTACGTTAAACAGTGGCCACACACCCTTCCTCAAGTGGAGTACTACCTGATGAAAGCCGTAATTCTGGCCGGCGGGCTTGGCACGCGCATCAGCGAGGAATCTCACCTCAGGCCCAAGCCGATGATAGAAATCGGCGGACGCCCGATCCTGTGGCATATCATGAAGCTCTACGGCCATTACGGGATCACTGAATTCGTGATCTGTTGTGGCTACAAGGGTTATATCATCAAGGAATACTTTAAGAATTACTTCCTCCATATGTCCGACGTCACGTTTGATATGCGCGACAACAAGATGGAGGTGCATCAGCAAAACGCCGAACCGTGGCGCGTCACGCTCATAGATACTGGAGAACAGACACAAACCGGCGGGCGCTTGCGGAAGGTGGCCGATCACATTGGCGATGAAACGTTTTGCCTGACCTATGGCGATGGCGTCTCGGACGTGAATATCGCTGCGCTGCTGTCGTTTCACAAAGCAGGCGGGCGAGAGGCGACGGTGACGGCTGTGCAACCCGCTGGGCGCTTCGGTGCTATTGAACTGCTGAACGACCGCGTGAGCCATTTCATCGAGAAGCCCGAAGGCGATGGCCGCTGGATCAGCGGTGGGTTCTTCGTGTGCGAACCCTCAGTGCTGTCGCGCATCGAGGGTGACGCAACGATCTGGGAACGCGAGCCGCTAGAATCCCTCGCCCGCGAAGGCCAACTTTCTGCCTACCGACACGACGGCTTTTGGGCTGCCATGGATACGATGCGCGACCGCAAGGTGCTAGAGGCGCTATGGGCCGAGGACCGCGCGCCATGGCGCGTATGGACATGACTGGCGCGATGACGAAAGCCGCGTTTTGGTCCGGCAAGCGCGTGCTTGTGACCGGTCATACCGGATTTAAGGGTGCGTGGCTATCGCTGTGGTTGGCAGACATGGGCGCGCAGGTCTTCGGCCTTGCGCTGGCGCCGGATACAGACCCCGCCTTGTTCGATCAACTCGCCATTCGCGACCGGGTTGACCACGCCGAGATTGATCTGCGCGACGCCGAAGGCGTAACCGCCCGCATTCAGGCCGTGGCTCCCGACATCGTGTTTCATCTCGCGGCACAACCCTTAGTACGCCGTTCCTACGCCCGACCTGCCGAAACCTGGGCCACCAATGTGCAAGGCACCGTCCACGTCCTTGATGCAATCCGCATGGCGGATCGGCCCTGCACGATAATCGTCAGTACCACCGACAAGGTCTACCAGAATCGCGAATGGGTGCATGGGTATCGTGAAAGCGACCGACTTGGCGGTCATGACCCCTACAGCGCCAGCAAGGCCGCGACAGAGCTGGTGATTTCCAGTTACCGGGATGCGTTCTTTGCAGGCGGCAAGGTAAAGCTCGCATCTGCGCGTGCTGGCAACGTCATCGGCGGCGGTGATTGGGCCGAGGATCGGATCGTGCCTGACATCGTGCGCGGCCTGCGCGATGGTCGCGCAATTGAGGTCCGTAATCCGCGCGCGACTCGGCCTTGGCAACATGTGCTGGAGCCGCTTTCAGGTTACCTTTCCTACGCAGAGCACTTGCACGGCGGCTCTGTCCCGGTGTCGCTCAACTTCGGGCCGGACCCTAGTGCAAATCGACCCGTTAGCGATCTTCTAGACGTCGCTTTGCGTCATTGGCCGGGAGAATGGCGTGATGTCTCGGACGGCAACCAAGTCCACGAAGCGGGCCGTCTCGCGCTGTCGATCGAGCTGGCTCGCGACGCCCTCGGGTGGATGCCCAGGTGGCGCTTTGAAGACGCAGTGGCGCAAACAATCGACTGGTATCGCATGGTGGATGAGGGCGCGGACCCACTGGCCACCACGCGCGCCCAGATTGCAGCGTTTGAGGCTGGCGCATGATCTTCCACGCGCTTCCGCCCAAGGGTCTTTTCAGGGTCAGCATCGAAAAGCATGGAGACGCGCGGGGTTTCTTCGCCCGCACCTTCTGTACGCAGGAATTCGCGAATGCAGGCATCGATGTGACGTGGTGCCAAGTGAACTCTGCCTTCAATCGAAAAAAAGGTACCTTGCGCGGCCTGCATTTCCAACGCCCGCCCATGGCTGACGCCAAGTTGGTGCGCTGCGTGCGTGGGGCGATTCTTGATGTCGTCGTGGATATCCGCGCCGGGTCTGCCACTTTCGGGCAAGCGACCTGCGTGGAGTTGAACGGCGACAACCGCGATATGCTATTCATACCTGCCGGTTTCGCGCACGGCTATCAGACGCTGACGCCGGATGTAGAGATGCTCTACTTTCACAGCGCGCCCTACTCCAAACTCGATGAGGGCGGATTAGCGTGGGATGATCCCGCGCTCGACATCCCTTGGCTATTGCCCCCGACGGAAGTATCTGTTCGAGACACTGGGCACTCTCGCCTGTCCGAATTGGAGCCGATTGCGCTATGAGCCTGTCCCATACCTGCCGCCACTGCGCCGCCCCCCTGACCGAGCGGTTTTTGGACCTTGGCCATGCGCCCCTGTCCAACGCCTATCTGGACGCGGCGGGTTTGCAGGCGGCGGAGGTCACCTATCCCTTGCGGCTCAACGTCTGCTCCGTCTGCCGCCTTGTGCAGACGGAGGATTACACCAGCGCGGCCGATGTCTTCGGGGCAGATTACGCATATTTTTCATCTACTTCATCAGGTTGGGTGGCTCACGCGAAACGCTACACTGACATGATCATAGATCGCCTAGGCCTTGGCGCAGAAAGCCTTGTGATTGAGGTGGCCGCCAACGACGGTTACCTCCTACAGCATATGAAAGCGGCGGGTGTGCCCTGCCTGGGGGTCGAGCCAACCACCGCCACGGCGGACGCCGCGCGTGCCAAGGGGATCGAAATCGTCGAGGATTTCTTCGGTCTGACCTTGGCGGAATCCCTTGTGGCAGGCGGCAAATCCGCCGACCTGATCTTGGGCAACAACGTCTACGCCCATGTACCTGACATCAACGATTTCACTCAGGCCATCGCTACGGCTTTGAAGCCTGAGGGCATCGTGACGCTGGAGTTCCCGCACCTGATGCGCCTTGTTGAACACCGTCAATTCGACACCGTCTATCATGAGCATTTCTCCTACCTCTCACTGCTGACCGTGCAGCGCATATTTGAGGCCAACGGCTTGCGTGTGGTGGATGTTGAAGAACTTTCGACCCACGGCGGATCGCTTCGTGTCTACGGATGCCGGTCGGCTGCGAGCCACGTCGCCGCGGATGCCGTCGATATCATTCTTGCACAAGAACGCGCCCGCGGCATGGATACACCGGACTTCTACAAGGGCTTTCAGTCTGAGGCTGAGGCAGTCAAGGATGCCGCTGTTCGCTTCCTTCTGGACGCCAAGCGCGACGGGCAAACGGTTGTCGGATATGGCGCAGCTGCCAAAGGCAGCACGCTGATGAATTTTGCAGGAATTCGCCCCGACCTTCTGCCCCGCGTCCATGATGCCGCCCCCGCCAAGCAGAACATGTTCCTGCCTGGCAGCCACATCCCGATCTTTGCGCCCTCGGCGCTAGACGACACGCGCCCAGATTACATCGTGATCCTGCCGTGGAACATCGCCGATGAAGTCCGCGAGCAGCTGTCCTATCTTGCAAAGGCAGGCACCCGCTTTGTAACCTTTGTGCCGGAGTTGAAAATCGTATGAGCGGGGTCTTCGTCACAGGCGGAACCGGCTTTGTCGGACGGCATGTGTGTCGGCTACTGGCCGCTGTAGGCCAAGAGGTGACAGCGATTGTCCGCCCCGGCAGCGTCGCCCGCGTTCCAGAGGGTATAGCGCGGGTAATCGTGGTAGAGGACATCTTTACCCAGACGCCCGAATGGTGGGCAGAGCATTTGACCGAAGGAGCCCACCTTATCCATCTTGCCTGGACCGCGACGCCGGGGAAATACATCAACGATCCTGCCAATCTCCGCTGCCTTGCCGGCACGCTCGCCATGGCAGAAGGGGCCATCGCAGCGGGGATCTCCAAGATCACCGGCATCGGGACCTGCATCGAATATCGCATGGGCGACGCGCCGCTGGACATTGACACACCGCTCGATCCGCAGTCGCCTTACGCGGGCGCTAAGGCTGCCGCTTTTACGGCCCTTTCAACCTCACTAGCCAAGACAGACACGGACTTCGCATGGTGCAGGCTTTTTGCGCTTCACGGCGAGGGGGAGCACCCCGACCGCCTAGTCGCGAACCTGCATTCGCGGCTTGCCAACGGCCAAGAAATTCCGCTCAGCGATGGCGCACAGATCCGCGATTTTCTGGACGTTAAAGAAGCCGCACAATGTATCGTTACGACTGCCCTTGGCCCCACCAATGGCCCGGTCAATATCTGCTCGGGCACAGGAATCAGCGTGCGCGACCTAGCGCTTGGCATTGCTACGCAGTATGGACGCGTTGACCTTTTGAAGTTTGGCGCGCGGCCCAACAACATCTTCGACCCCGCGACGATCGTAGGAGTACCGACCAAGATGCCGAAGGATTTCGCCCCATGACCTCGCCGTCTTTATACCGCCAAACCGGCTTTCCCGTGTTCCAGAACCGCACTTATGCCACGGCTGAGGAGGCGCGAGACTGTGCTCTTGGGGACATTGATCTGGCGCAAGACCCGACGACGGGGATTGTCACCAACCGCGCGTTTGAGCTCGCCAAAGCAGTATACGACACTGACTACAATAATGAGCAATCCCACAGCCCCCGTTTTCAGGCGCATATGGACGATGTGGCCGCGCGGATCACGGCCCACATGGGGCTCAAAAACCTGATCGAAGTGGGCTGCGGCAAGGGCGCATTTCTGGAGCAAATGATCAAAGGCGGCGCAGATATCACTGGGTTTGATCCAACCTACGAGGGCAATAACCCGCTGATCCGAAGATCTTACTTTAGCCCGGACTTAGGGATTGAAGGCGACGGGTTGATCTTGCGCCACGTGCTGGAACACATTCCACAGCCCGTCGATTTCCTGAAGCAATTGGCCGAGGCCAATGGCGGCAAGGGTCTGATCTATATCGAGGTACCCTGCCTCGATTGGATCCTAGAGAACCGGGCATGGTTCGACATTTTCTACGAGCATGTGAACTACTTCCGCATGGATGATTTCGCCCGCATGTTTGGACGCCTGCTGGTCTCAGAACGCCGCTTTGGCGGGCAGTATCTGTCGATCATTGCGGACCTTTCCACACTGCGCGATCCTGCGCTAGGCGCAGACGTTGACTGGCCTGAGGATTTCTCTGCCGGCCTTTCAAAAAGCGATACTGGCGGCATGGTTTGGGGTGGCGCGTCGAAGGGCGTGATCTTCTCACTTCTGCGGCTGCGCGAAGGCCGCCCTGTGGACGGCGTGATTGATATAAACCCGGACAAACAGGGCCGCTACCTACCCGTGACCGGCCTGCGCGTGACCTCGCCCGAAGACGCAACCCAGTTGCTTGCTCCCGGTACGTTGATATACGTGATGAACCCCAATTACTTTGATGAGATCAAAGCGATGACCGGTAATCGCTTTTCATATGAGAGAACAAGCCTGTGACAGACTTTGAACGAGAAGCAGCAGCGCGCCTTGAGGCGGCTGCCAAGAACACAGACCTCCATGCCGCCACAGCTGCGTTCCGGGATGAAACAATCAAGTCGTTGTATTCATACAACTTCTTCTGGCAGGGCCGTCCAATCATCCAGTATCCGCAAGATATCATGGCGATGCAGGAACTGATCTGGGCCGTGAAGCCTGACCTGATCATCGAGACGGGGATCGCCCACGGCGGCTCGCTCATCTTCATGGCCTCGCAACTAGCACAGTTGGACCTGTGCGATGCAATAGAGGCAGGGGACGTCATGGACCCTGCCGTCCCAAAACGTCGTATTCTCGGCATCGATATCGATATCCGCGCCCACAACCGCGAAGCAATTGAAGCGCATCCCATGGCGGGTCGAATCGATATGATCGAAGGCTCCTCCATCGCGCCAGAAGTTATCGCGCAGGTCCACGCGGCAGCTAAGGGGGCGAAGAAAATTCTTGTCTCGCTCGACAGCAACCATACGCACGACCACGTTTTGGCGGAGTTGGAGGCCTACGCCGATCTGACAAGCATCGAGAGCTATTGTGTTGTGTTTGATACAGTCGTCGAAGATATGGATGCCTCGATGTTTCCGGATCGACCTTGGGGGCAGGGAAACAATCCAAAGACAGCCGTGCAAGCGTTTCTTCAGACCACCGACCATTTCGAAATCGATTACGCAATTGACGCTAAATTGCAAATGTCCGTTGCGCCGAGTGGATATCTACGGCGCGTGAAATAGCCGGATCATTCTGGCGGCAGGCCCCGTGATGTGCCAACTGTCACGCATATTCTTGAACATTCATCACCGAGAGCCAGAATTTGGCACCTTCGTTCTCGGCGATCCAGAGGCCCAGAACTTCACGCTGGCCATCGCGGGTGACGCCGAGGGCGATGTAGACGGCCTTGTTCTTTACGGTCCGGCTGTCCGCGTCGCGGATCTTCGCCCGTAGCGCATCGAAAAGCACGATGGGATACATCCGGTCCAGCGCCCGGCTCTGCCATTCCCGGACCTCGTCCAGCACCGCATCGGTGACGCGGCTGATCAGGTCGGGCGAGACATTCAGGCCATAAGGGTCGAGCAGGTGGGCCTAGATGTCCCGCTCCGTCAGACCGGCGGCATAGAGGCCGATGATCTTGTCATCTATCTCGTCGATCCGGGTCTGCCCCTTCTTCACCAGCTCTGGCTCGAAGCTGCTGTCCCGGTCTCGCGGGACCGCCACCGGCATCTCGCCTCGACGCGCAGCTGCGCCGAAGTCTCGTCGACCGCCTTAGTGGCTGCCTCAACCCGTTGACGCTCGGCGTCGAGGGCGAGTTCTAAAGCGGCCAACTCTTCTTCCTTCTTTTGAAGGCGGACCGCGTAGATCTGCAGCCGTTTCGCCTCTTTCTCGCTCAGCGCCACTGTGGCGGTGAGCCTATCAAGGTTTCCTTGTGTCTTCACCATCGACGCTCGAAGTTCGAGGGCACGTAACTCGAGAGCTTCCAGGTCGGCCTCGCGTGCCGCAATCTCGCCCGGAAGGTCCTCGTGCAACTGCCGCACCGAACGATGCAGCGTATCGGCGTAACGCGCCCCGGCGGTGAGGCGGTCGGGTTTACGATGCCCGCGCTCGATCCCAGGGCAGTGCCCCGCCATCACTTCCGCCGCGATGTCTTGCAACTCCGAGGTCGTGCCAGTGACATTCAACAGCGTAGATCCTCCGGTGTCGCGGTATCTGGTGATCGCCCAAGGAACGCCGCAAAATCCTTGATTGCCCGAATATGAGACTTTTGGTGTTTGTCGCCCATCCCACGGATGCGCATGTCCTCGATCATCCGCTGGCGCAGCGGGCTCATCTTCTCCTCTGTCATGGGAACCTCCTGATTGACGATTGAGAAACTCCAATCGTCAATCAGGTCAGCCAGATCACAAAATGCGCACAGCTATGGCCGGCTCACCCCATCAGCCAAAGGCACCAATGCCGCGGAGCGGCTTCGTCCTTGGGCCGATCGTGCTCCTCTTCACGCTCTCACGCGAACCCAAGGGGCAAAGTTGTGATGCGTCCCATCAAAGCAACCCATTCTTAGAACCTAGAACGCATAGCCGTAACTAGATCCGCTGTTCAAGCGGCACTTCCGGCTCAACCGTCGCCAAGATCGCTGCGGCTGATGTACCCGTGGCGCGCGCCAATATCACCAACTCGACCACGTCGATCCGCCGCTCGCCGCTCTCGATCCGGGCGATCATTGACTGATGGCAACGTAGTCGTTCGGCCATAGCGCTTTGCGACAGGCCCGCAGCCCTGCGTGCGGAAATGAGCGCTTCGATCAGGGCCGTTTGACCAGCGGAGTGAATGGTTCGGGTCATGGTCGCAAAAGAATCCTTTCGCGACACCTTGATCTATTTTTAAGATTATCTAAAAAATAGATAATAGCAAAGGAGATCACAATGCTCGAATGGCCAGAAAACTTCATCCCAAGCTTCCTGATAGATGCGGATCAGGAAGCGCAGAAAGCGCGTGATATGCGCCTTTCCGAGCTATTTCATCAGCCGCACACGCTTTGGCGGTTACGATCTATGCTCGCCGATCCATTCTACCGCCCGCTCATGGAGCTTGACCGCAATTCAGCGACAGATTTTGCTTCGGCTCTGGTGCTCAAACAGCGAGGATTTATCGAGACTCGTGAACTAACCGCCCGTTTCGGGGAGCTTTCGGGCCATCGCATAGAGACCGTCGAGATCACGCAAGAGGGGTTTGAATTCCTCTACAATTATCACGCGACGGTCGACAGCCTAAATCCGGATATTCGCTGTGACGCGGGAGAATTGATGCATAGTGCCGTTCTGGCTTACATGGCGCGGGATCTTGGGTATGGGATTGTTGTCACGCGCGATCTGGCTGAAGTCGCGATTGAGATTGAGGATGGCGATGTTTTGCGTCGGATGATGAGCCTTATGCGCTTCTCTCGCCAACTCCGCGGGGCACCTGACGATCTGGTTGACGCCATCGAACAGCGCCGAGACGCGCAAGACTACTGGGCACCGAGGTCGGATGGCGAGCGCACGGGGTATCAGATCATCGATCTTTTTATGTCGTAGCCGGAG
>NZ_JBFRYC010000027.1:0-13821 GCF_040892615.1 Thioclava arctica | reverse complement strand
GCGAAGCCCTTCAGGCAACAGCTTGGTGTCGAAACGCCCTGTCATGATGATCATCCCCTTCAGCATCTGCGCCAAATGTAGGAGTGGAGCCGTCAAACATCACACAATGTGCGCCAGAGCCAATCTTGCATGCCGGTTCACAGTTGAAGCGATGTGCGGAATTAGTTGAGAACGCCTATCGTTCATCGAGGGTGGGCAGACGCAGTCTGGCACGCCCCCCCCTTGAGACCGAAGAATTCGCACTCGTCGGCTCATCGAAGAGATCAAACCAAGATGCTCTCGGCGAAGGGTCGGCTGAGACGGTCGAGTGCGTATCATGCTGGCTAAGCGCCTCCTCTAACTCGGTAATATCGGCACTCTGGAAGAAGCGACATGCCATGATCGGATCGGGCAGATTGCGAGGCATCGTGAGAGGCTTTCCTTTGAAAGGGCGCCCCGTAGGGCGCAATGAATGATCGGAGGGGCGCCAGACTCAATTTGGTGCGCGCCGGCGGGTAAGTGTGCGCAGCACCCCTTCGTATCGGGCAAGTTCGTCTTTCAGGCGCAGACGTCGACGCTTTAAGCGTTGAAGAAGGGCCATATCGCGCCAGCTGCGTTTTTGTTCTTTGGCAACGGTTTCATCAAGGGCGCGGTGACGCACACGCAATGCGGCGATGCGGGCTGCGACGGCTGCGTGTGTTCGTTTGGAAATGTTCATTTCTTTAGGGTCCTTTCCGTTTTGGTTCCACTCGTGCCGAGGGAAGCCCCCTGGGGACTGGTGGGGGGCATGCGCTGCCACTTTCTTCGCGATCGGCGCGATCAGGTGCTTCCCTCGACAGGACTGATCTGGGGTTGCGGAAGTTATGCCTCAATCCTAAGTTTCCTGAAAATATGATCGGAATAACCTATGGACCTGCCTTCATTGCCGACGTTGCGACAGTTGCACTATTTCCGTGCTCTCGCGGATGCGGGAAACTTTCGTAAGGCGGCCGAACATGTCGGGGTCAGCCAGCCCTCACTCAGCCAGCAGATCGCTAATCTTGAAGACGTTCTGAACACGCAGCTTGTGGAGAGGGGGCGCGGCGGGGCCGTTCTGAGCGCGGCTGGGCGAGAGGTGCGTGCGCGCATCGACGGTATTCTCGAAGAGGTCGGTGCGCTGACCCAAATCGCCGAACAGACACGCGCGGGCCTTGCTGGAACCTATCGTCTGGGGGCCTCGGCAACCTTCGGGCCCTATCTGCTGCCCAAAGTGGTGCGCCGCCTGCATGCGGACCATCCCGCGCTGCGCCTGTTCATCCGCGACGGACAGCCGAACACGTTGCTGGAGGATCTTCAACAAGGTCGGCTCGATTTGGTCCTCACTCAGCTTCCGGTCATGTCCTCTGATTTCAACGTCACGCGGCTGTTTCGCGAGCCGCTCCAACTTGCCGTTGCGCATGACCATCGGCTCGCGCGTCAGAGAAATGTCGAAGATGGCGATCTTGAGGGCGAAACACTTCTGGTCTTGTCGAACGGCTTTTCGCTTCATGGCCAACTTGTCGCGCTTGCACGGGAAACGGGTGTGTGCCTGCGTCAGGATTACGAAGGCAGCAGCCTTGATGCCCTGCGCCAGATGGTGGCTATGAACATGGGTATCACGCTGCTACCTGCGCTCTACGCCCATTCCGAGGTCGAACAGCCCGAGGGTGACGTGGCGCTCGTGCCGTTCCGGCGCGGCCGCGTTTCTCGCGCAATCGGCCTCGTGACACGCCGCAACTCACGCATCCCGCCCGCCTTCTCCGAGGTGATCCGGACCGTCGTGCGCACTGATTTCGCCAATGTGCTGCTGGCCGACGGTTAGCGACAAACCAAGCCAGCGCATGGTTGTATGCGCCCTACCGCCAAACCATATGCGTTCGAGCAATGAAGGAGATGCTTTATGTCCGTGCGCGATCAGGTCGCGATCTGGCTCGAAAAGCCGATGTTTCGAAACACCATCACAGCGGTGATTTTGTTCAACGCTCTGCTGCTTGGACTAGAGACATCAGACCGCGCGACGGCTGCGGCAGGCGACATCATCCGCCTGCTCGACATGCTGTGCCTTTCGGTCTTCGTGGTCGAGATCGGGCTGAAGCTATTTGCGCAGCACCTACGCTTTTTCCGCTCGGGCTGGAATCTGTTCGATTTTACCATCGTTGGCGTATCGCTTTTGCCCGGCGCGCAGGTCTTCAGCGTGCTGCGGGCGCTGCGGGTGTTGCGACTGCTGCGCATCATCTCGGTAGCGCCACGCCTGCGACGCGTCGTCGAGGGGCTTATCAACGCGCTGCCGGGAATGGGGAGCGTCTTTCTCTTGATGGGGATCATCTTTTACATCGCCAGCGTGATGGCGACTAAGCTGTTCGGAGTAAGCTTCCCTGAATGGTTTGGCTCTCTGGGACGCTCGGCCTATTCGCTATTTCAGATCATGACGTTGGAGAGCTGGTCGATGGGGATCGTGCGCCCGGTGATGGAAATCCATTCCTGGGCTTGGGCTTTCTTCGTGCCCTTCATCATGATCACGACATTCGCGGTGGTGAACCTGCTGGTGGGTCTCATCGTGAACTCGATGCAGGATGCCCATTCCGAGGAGGAAACCACGCGCACCGATGCCTATCGCGACGAGGTGCTGCTGCGGCTCGAGGCGATCGAGCAAAGTCTAGGCAACCGTCGCGCAGGCGAGGAAGCCAGCAAGTGACCCCGTTCAAGGCTAAGAACGGGGGGGCAAAATTGGACCACGGTAGCGGCGGGATAGTCCTGTAGCGGGCGGAGTAAAATCCGGCCACTTTTCCCTTCTTGCGGCAGCAGGGAGGGCGAGGAGATCTATACCCTGGAATTATACCGGAAGGTTCGTCTGGCGTGTGCCGAGGGCATGAGCGCGCTAGCGGCGGCGCAGCATTTCAACATTTCGCGTCGGGCGGTCGAGAAGATCTAGGCCTTCTCTGAGCCGCCAGGCTATTGGCTGAGTGCGCCGATCAAGCGTCCAAAATTGGACGGGTTCACCGATATCATCGACAGTTGGCTGGACGCGGATAAGGCGATCCATCGAAAGCAGAGTCACACGGCCAAGTGGATCTTTAAGCGGCTTCGAGATGAGCATGCGTTCATCGGCAGCTATACGATCATCAAGGATTATGTCCGCGAACGCGGTCGGCGCAGCGTGGAGATGTTCGTGCCGTTGGCGCGCTCGCCAGGACATGCGCAAGCTGACTTCGGCGAAGCCGTCGTCGTCATCGGCGGCGTCGAGCAAAAGGCGCACTTCTTCGTCTTGGACCTTCTCCACAGTGATGCGTATTTCGTGCGGGCCTACCGGCTCTATCGTTACAGCTACACGCAATCTTTCGGGCTGATCCTGCTGACGATATTCGATCTCGTTGTTGTCGTCATGATCTGGCACGAGCGACGCTAGTTGCGAAAGCATCAGCCCGTTGATTGAAGGGGCGCCGCAGGACGTCTTGGCCAATCAAGACGATCTCTTGAAATTGCGCCGCCGTTGCGCCGACTGGCATCAAATCAGCCGTTTCCTTGTCTGGATCACGCACGCGAGGCGGTTTCGTCCAGGCGGCAGGGGAACCGTTCACATCTTGCAGAGCCAACTTGCGGCCAGAACGGCGCGGCGTTACAGTCTGGAATGGATCAGCGCGACCGGACATATCCCGCCTTGCTAAATGCCCTTCGGGTGCTGCTAGTGGTTTGTATTGCGTGGCTTGCCCCGATGCCTGCGGCCGCGATCACCGGCAGCGCGCCGGGTGACGGCCATATGATCGCAATGCAGGCCCATTGCGTTACCGCGGCGGCAAGGGATGGAACGAGTTGCCACACCGGCATGTCAGGTCAGATGACCTGCGGCCTCGTCTGCGCCGGAATGACCTTCGTCGGCCAGTTCGTCATGCCGATCAACCTTGCCAGTGCCGTGCAGACCGCTTGGCTTCTGAGCGGTTCGATATTGCTGGCCTCAGTCGGGCCCGATCCGGCGTTGCACCCCCCGAATACCCCTTCGATCGCCTGAGACCTGCGCCGTAGTTCGCGGCGCATTCCCCAAGCCCAAGGGTCCTGCGGGACCGATCGGAGACATCATGACCACCCAGGTTTCACGCCGCGGCTTTCTTGCCGCATCGGCGGCACTCGCCGCAACCACCGCCCTGCCACGCTTTGCGCGGGCCGAAAGTTCGCCCCTCGCACTGACCGCCACGACGCGCACCATCGAGGTCGATGGGCGCGCCGCGACGGTCTATGGCCTTGTCGATGCCGCGGGCAAATCGGGGTTGATCCTCAATCCGGGCCAACGCTTCCGGGTCGATCTAACCAATACGCTGGATGTCGAGACGCTGGTGCACTGGCATGGGCAGATCCCGCCCAATGTGCAGGATGGTGTGCCGGACCTGCCGATGCCAAAGCTGAAACCGGGCGAGACGCGCGCCTATGACTTCGCGCCAGAGGCCGGCACCTACTGGATGCACAGCCACATCGCCACGCAAGAGATGCACATGCTCGCCGCGCCGCTGATCGTGCGCAGCAAGGCGGATGCGGCTGCCGATCGTCAGGACGTGGTCATGTTCCTGCACGACTTCTCGTTCAAGCCAGCAGAGGAGGTTCTGGCCGAAATCACGGCCGGTTCGGCCGCGTCGGACGGCATGGGCGGGATGTCCGGTATGGGCCAGATGGCAGGAGCCGGCAGTATGGACGGCATGAGCGGGATGTCTGGAATGTCCGGCATGGTGATGGACCTAAACGACTACGATTTCGACGCCTACCTCGCCAATGACCGCACACTTCTCGACCCTGAGGTTGTAAGTGTCGAGAAGGCCGGGCGGATCAGGCTGCGCGTTGTGAATGCAGCGGCGGCGACCACCTTTTGGATCGACACCGGCACCGTGCCGGGCCGCCTCGTCGCGGTTGACGGCCACGATGTGCAGCCGCTTGCCGGCCGCCGTTTTGGTGTCGCGATGGCGCAACGGCTGGACATCGAGCTTGACCTGCCAGCGGGCGGCGGCAGCTTTCCCATTCTCGCGCAACGCGAAGGGTCGCGGGATCGCACCGGCCTGATCCTCGCCACGGCAGGGGCTCGGGTGCAGCGGATCGCGGCGCAGGCCGAAGCAGAGGCACCGGCGTTCGACACCGATCTGGCCCAGGAATCGCGGCTTCGGGCGGCAAACCCATTGGCCGGGCGGCCGATCGACAAGGCCGAGACGGTGATGCTGTCGGGTGCCATGCAGCCCTATATCTGGACGATCAACGGGCAGACATGGGAGACCCATGTTCCGGTCACCGCGCGCAGCGGGCAACGGGTGGAATTGACCTTCCACAATATGTCGATGATGTCGCATCCGATGCACCTGCACGGCCATGCCTTTCAGGTGGTGGCGATCGGCGGGCAGCGCTTTTCGGGCGCCTTGCGCGATACGGTCCTGGTGCCGCCGATGGCTGCGGTCACCATCGCCCTCGACGCGGGCGAGGCGGCCCGGTGGCTGCTGCACTGCCACCATATCCCGCACATGGCCTCGGGGATGATGACCGAGTTTGCTGTGGCGGCGAAGTCCGCATAGGCGCCGGCCGGAAGCGCCCGCTGGCGCGCACTCCGTTCATGATTTCGGGGGTATTGTCAACTTGTTGACAATACCGTCCGGGCGCATGCGCCAGCGGCATGAACATCTCGCGGCCGCGCCGCTCGCGCTGCCGCATGTAATCCTTCACAATCGTGTAGCCGCCGGTAAATCCGTGCTCGTCGCGAAGCCGCTCGAACACCCGCTTTGCCGTGTGCCGCTGCTTGCGATGGACCTCCCGATCGCCGTCCAGCCAACCGTCTATGATCCCGGTGAAGGCGTCTAGCTTCGGCCGCTTGACCGGTGCCGTCCGCCGGTATCCCGACGGGACCGAGAACGCCATCATCTTGGCTACGCTGTCGCGCGAGATGTTGAAATGCCGCGCCGCCTCGCGCTGGCTCATGCCCTCAGCACAGGCCAGCCGAACTTTCCGATACTAATCCACGGTGAAAATCCTCCCGCCCTCCCTGTCGCCAGAAAGGGTAAAGGTGGACGACTTTTACGCCGCCCGCAGCAGGCTCATCCCGCCGCTACCGTGGCAGACTTTCGCACCGCCGTTCTCACATGCCGAAGGCCCTCGAAAATCAGAAGCTGTAACCATCAGAGAACGTTGCCATATCTCAGAGCCAGCCGGAACTATAAAAATTTGCGACAGAACCGATGCCGTCGGGAGGGGCATCCACGCCATCAACAGAGCCCTTGCAAGCATGCGCAGCCTTTCGAACCAATTGACTCGTTATTATCTCCGACCGAGTATGAAGTTGGCTAGTAGCGCCGTTCTAGGCCATGAGTCGCTTTTCGTGGTCGCAGTCTTTCGACACTCATGCTTGCTGCGAACGCTGTTGCCATAGATCCCACTCAACCAGGCGCTGGTCGCGACCTGACCGGCACCTATCCCAGATAGGAGACACCCGTGGAAACAGATCAAACTGAAAACGGCCCCCGCGCAGCGCAGCGCAGTCTTGTCGTGCAGGAATTCACAAACGGCATTCTTGACCCAGCGCAGCCAATGCTTGGCCCAGTTGAAGACGGTGGCACGATCATCGCCAATACTGCTCCGGGATGCTGGGGACCAATGATCACTCCGCGTCTTCGCGGCGGACACGAAGTAACAAGACCTGTCTATGTGAATGGCGCAGAGCCAGGCGATGCGCTGGCGATCCGGATTCGCGACATCACCGTAACTGCCATCGCCACTGCTTCGGGTCACGATTCCTCACCCGAAGGGTTCTGTCTTGGCGATCCCTATGTGGCGGCTCGCTGCCCGCATTGCGACGCGCTCTGGCCCGAAACCCATGTCGAAGGGATCGGACCGGACGCAGTGCGATGCGACAAGTGCGGCAATCCCGTCAAGCCGTTCGAGGTGGTTCACGGGTATACCGTCGTTTTCGATGAGAGCCGCAGCGTTGGGGTTACCATGCCCAAGGAAGCGGCCGAAAAGATTGCACATAATGCCGAGCATTATGCAGCACTGCCCGATCATTCGGTTCAGCACCCCATCCTCGTCTATGCGCCGTCGGATATGCCAGCAGTGATGGTTCGAATGCGACCGTTTCTGGGGCAACTGGGCACGACCCCGTCAATGCCCTTGCCAGACTCTCACAATGCGGGTGATTTTGGCTCGGCCCTGATTGGCGCCCCGCACCAATATGCGGTGACAGCAGAGCAATTGGATGAGCATCGCACAGATGGACACATGGATATCGATGCGGTTCGCGACGGAGCGATTTTGCTGACTCCGGTCAAGGTGCCGGGGGCAGGCGTTTATATTGGCGATATGCATGCCGGACAGGGCGATGGCGAGATCGCGGGGCACACGATGGATGTGGCTGGCAGCGTCACGCTACAGGTCGAGGTGATCAAGGGGCGCACCCTTGATGGTCCGGTCCTGTTTCCCCGGCTTGACGATCTGCCGCCCATGGCGCGACCATTTAGTGCCGATGAAAAGGCGAAAGCCATAGCCTTGGCGCGGGAATGGAGCATCGATCAGTTAGAAGAAACGGCACCGATCTCGGTTATCGGCACTGGCCCGACACTAAATCAGGCGATCGAGAACGGGCTGGGTCGGGCCGCCGACCTGCTTGGCATGACGGTCCCAGAGGTGCGAAACCGCGCCACCATTAACGGGGCTATCGAAATCGGTCGTGCGCCGGGCGTCATTCAGGTGACATTCCTTGCACCGCTGTCTGCTTTGGATGCAGCCGGAATCGGGAAATTCGCACGCGAGCAATACGCATTATAACAGAAAAGATATGACGCTTCGGCAGCCTGCATTGACCTATATCAAAGCGGACTGCCGGATGCTGGTTAGCGTTAACGGGTTCGCGCGCTCGCACGAAAGCTACTGATCGGAGGACACACATGAAACCGACGAAAGAGCAATCTCTATGGATGTATGAAACCATGGTGGTCAGCCGCCGCTTCGAAGAAGCGATCGAGAAGGTTTATCTCGAAGGCAAGACGCCCGCGTTCAACATGGCCAGTGGCCCGATACCGGGCGAGATGCACCTGTCGAACGGGCAGGAACCAGTCGCAGTCGGCGTCTGTGCGCATTTGGAGACCGGCGACACAGTGACAGCAACCCACCGCCCGCATCATCAGGCGATTGCCAAGGGGGTGGATCTGAACAGGATGGCCGCCGAGATATTTGGCAAATCCACCGGATTGTCCGGTGGGCGAGGGGGCCACATGCACCTGTTCGATCCGGCGGTGAATTTCGCCTGTTCGGGTATCATCGCTGAAAGCTGTGGTCCAGCGTGCGGGGCCGCATTGTCACGCAAGTTGCAGAGAAAGCCCGGGGTCGCCGTCGCCTTTTTAGGCGAGGGAGCGGCCAACCAAGGCGCATTTCACGAGGCTCTCAATCTCGCTGGGGTCTGGAAGCTTCCGGTGGTCTTCGTAATCGAGGATAATTCTTGGGGAATTTCGGTTCCCAAATCCGAGGCGACGGCTGTGGCACGCAATGATGTGCGTGCAGCGGGCTACGGTATGCCCGGCCACTACATCTCGGGCAACGATCCCTATGCGATCTTTGACATAGCGGGTCAGGCGATCACGCGAGCCCGCGACGGCAAGGGGCCGACTCTGATTGAGGTCGAGACTTATAGGTTGGCGGGGCATTTCATGGGAGATGCTGAACAGTATCGCCCAAAAGGCGAGAAGGAAGCCCTGTTTGCCAAGGATCCAATTCCTAAAATGCGCGAACGCCTGATCGCTGAGGGCCATGCCGCCGAGAGCTTGGACAAGCTCGAAGAGCGCGCCGAGGCCCGCGTGGCCGATGCTATCACCTTTGCGCGCGACAGCGAGTATGCGCCAGAGACTGATGCGTTGACCGCTGTTTTTGTCTGATTTTCCGACCTCCACAAACCTGTGGCATGAAAGGATTTGCCCCATGCTTGACCAGCCAACAAACGAACGCCGTCTGACCATAGCGCGCGCGATGGCCGAGGCGATGCAGCAAGAGATGCAACGTGATCCGACTGTCTTCGTGATGGGCGAGGATATCGGTGGTTTCGGCGGCATCTTTGGCAATACCCGTGGCCTGTTCGAGGAATTCGGCAAGGAACGCGTCCGTGACACCCCGATTTCCGAAACCGGCTTTATCAGCGCTGCCGTGGGCGCGGCAATGGACGGGATGCGCCCGGTTGTTGAGCTGATGTTCGTCGACTTCTTCGGCGTCTGCTTTGACGCGATCTACAATCAGATGGCCAAGAATACCTATTTCTCGGGCGGAAACGCATCAGTTCCAATGGTGCTGATGACCTCGACCGGTGGTGGCTACTCGGATGCGGGCCAGCATTCGCAATGCCTTTACGGCACCTTCGCGCATCTGCCGGGAATGAAGGTCGTGTCGCCTTCGAATGCCTATGACGCCAAAGGGCTGATGACCGCTGCGATCCGCGACGACAACCCCGTGATATATATGTTTCACAAGGGATTGCAGGGAATGGGCTGGTTGAGCACCGAGCCCGGCGCCACCGTCAACACACCCGAAAGCGATTATATTGTCGAGATCGGCAAGGCGAAGGTCGTGCGCGAGGGCACCGACGTGACGCTGGTCGGTCTTGCAATGGGGGTCCATAATGCTTTGAAGGCCGCCGAAAGGCTGGCCGAAGAGGGCGTGAGTGCCGAGGTGATTGATCTCGTGTCGCTGGTTCCGCTTGACCGTGAGACGGTGATCAATTCGGTCGCTAAGACCGGGCGTCTTATCGTCATCGACGAGGATTACCACAGCTATGGCGTATCAGGTGAGATCATAGCAACCGTGACCGAGTATGACATCTCAAAGCTGAAGGCGTCCCCGGCACGCGTCACTTATCCGGACGTGCCAATCCCCTATGCCAGACATATGGAGCAACTCTGCCTGCCCAATCCCGACAAGATTATTGCCGCCTACCGCAAAATGTAATTCGTGATAATCAAATATAGGAGTGGCCGCATGGCGACCGAGGTGAAGGTTCCACAGGATTTGTGGCAGGACGACAGTATGGAAGCTGTTATTACAAACTGGCTGGCAAGCGACGGAGCGGCCGTGCGAAAGGGTGTGTTGATCGCAGAGATCATGGTCGAGAAGTCGCAGTTTGAAGTGACTGCGCCCGCCGATGGGATTCTGACTATCACAAAACAGGCCAACGACATCGTGCGCAAGGGGGACGTAATCGGGAAGATCGCGTGACCATGACAGCGGCGGACAGTCCGGTGCGAGAAATGGCTCTTGCCGACGCACTGGAATGGGAGGCTGCACGTTTGGCAGACATTGCGGCTGGTCGCCGCGATGCCGCTGCAATGCTTTGGTCCTGCGAACGCGCGCTGGTCGCGCCTGCAAGCCTGAGCAGGCATCCCGGTTTTGAGCGAGCATGCTTGCATGCCAACGACGCAGGCTGGCCGGTTCACCTGCGCGCCACAGGCGGCGATTTGGTGCCGCAAAGCCCCGACATCGTTAATTTGTCGGTGTTGTTTCGCGCGTCTCGGGAGGGCGCATCCGGGCTTGAGGACGCCTACAGGCGACTAACCGCACCGATTTGCGGCGCTCTTTCTGATGCTGGCATAAGCTCGTGTTATGGGGATGTGCCTGGGGCCTTTTGTGATGGACGATTCAATATCACAGTTCTGGGGCGAAAGTTCGCGGGAACTGCACAACGCTGGCGCCCGATGACAGATGGAAATGCGATTCAGAGTCATGCGCTGATGCTAATGCGCCCTCCTGACGAAAACATGATCGCGACGCTGAATCGTTTCTATCATGATTGTGGCATAAACCGCGTTATTGATGCCAGCGCACATGTCGGATTGCACGATATACTTCAGAAGGACGTATCCAAGCTGGCGCAGCACCGTTTCCTCCGCATGATCGCTGTCCTGGCGCATGAATCTTTAGCCCGCGCCCCCACGGCGAAGAGAAGACGATGAGGCTTAGAACAGCGACCGTGCTTGTAATCCGATCGTGCTCTGTAAGAATGCGATACACGGAGGACTCTGATACAAAGTATTTCCCCGTGGCCGTGTATCGAGCTGAAGTTTGTGACTTTGGTCCTATGCTGCACTTTCTCGTGCGCACCCGGAACTGCGCCGGGACGATGTCCAGCCGCTCCTACACGTCCTCGCCGATACAATGCAGGCAACCGCCGCAGACACAGGTCAGACTCTTGGGGTCGATCACCTCCTCAATGCGCGGCAGGTGCTTGGGCAGCGCCCCGCGATTGATCGCTCGGGGCCTGATGGTCCGCTTGGCAGCAGAAGCATCGGCTTCCTCTTCTGCATGGACGATGGCGATCGTCGTCTCCAGATCCTCTAGCGCAAGCTCGAACTAGTCCGGATCGCTCTTCTCCGACTTGCGTCCGAAGACGGCCTGTTTGAAGGCCGCCACCAGCTTTTCTAGCCGTTCGATCCGCTCGTCCTTGCGCTGATTGCGCGCCTCCTGTCATTCACAGCATGTCTTTTCCGCGATTCACAGCATCCGTTTTCCGGCGGTGCTCGTCCAAAGCCTCTATGATCCGCTAAGATATTGGATTAAATGAAGTTTCTGAAAGCGCCGCCAGTGTGAGTTGCGGCAGCCGCTACACCTTGCAGCGCAAGCTTCGTTCTACCTCTTCGCGCAGATAGATATGGCCATAGCTCTCGCCCTCAGGCGCAAAGGGGCGCAGATTCGCGGCCCTGAGTCGCGCAAGAATAGTGTTCACGTGTTCGCCAAAGCGTTCGATCAACATCGGCAAGGTCACAAACCGCGCTCGAAACGCGTCGATATCAGTGGCGCGCAGGTAAAATACACATACCCCATCTTTCGGCGCTGTCATGCGGACCGACGGTGAGTGTCCTGCCGCAAGCAGCGCAATGAACCCGTCCCTGCCACGCTGGCTGATCGTGCGGCTGAACTCGGTGGCAGGGATCAGATCCTGCGCTGCATCGGCGCTCCCTTGGAGTGCGAGCAGATTGATTTCCGCCTTTTGGACCGCGAACCCGTGATAGCCCTCAATCCCCGGCAGGCCCCCGAGTCGCAGCATGCCCTTACGGATCGCGTCGATAATCGCGCCGACCCGCAGCCCGGAGCGCTTGCTGGCCATTTGCACGGTTTCACAACCGTCGCTTGAGACCGTGTCCTCTTGGACCAGTGCCTTGAGCTTAGCCACGAGCGCCAGCCCATCCTCCAAGCGCCACGGATACTTAACGGTCGGCACCGCTGTAGCTGGCAACAAGACCCCATCCGCCGCAAGTGCGGCCAGTTCGTTCCGAGTAGCGCCCATTGCTTTGCGAAGCTTGGTCGCGCCAATCCAGTGCGGCATCTCGGCAAGGAGAGGTGAAAAGCGCTCGGCATCGAAGGTTTTTCTATTTGCTGGACGCGTATCAGTTGGAGATAGCGCTCCCGCCTCAATCAGAACCGCCTCAATTGTTGGCGCTGACCTGAGCCCCAAGTTCCCTCCAGCTCTGGGCGGAGTCCTTGGGGTTAAATCTTTGGCGTTAGGCCGCCATCTTGTCCATTGCCTTTCTCTGCAAAAATTCCATCGGTGTCAGGTTGCCCAATGCTGAATGTGGTCTGCGCCAGTTGTAATCCTCCTGCCATTCTTCAAGCGTGTTGCGGGCATCGCGCAATGTTCCAAACAGCGTTTCGTTGAGGCATTCGTCTCGCAGTTTGCCGTTGAAGCTTTCAATGAAGCCGTTCTGCTGAGGCTTTCCAAGCGCGATGTAATGCCAATCGATGCCGGTTTTCTGAACCCATTTGAGGATCGCCATGCTGGTGAACTCAGTGCCGTTGTCCGATACAATCGTCTCTGGCATGCCCCGCTCAGCGATCACACGGTCCAGTTCTCTGGCAACCCTTTGGCCCGACAATGATGTGTCCGCGACCAGCACCAAGTTCTCGCGACTGAAGTCATCGACAACTGCCAGAATGCGAAACCGACGTCCATCTGTCAGCGCGTCAGACACGAAATCTAAGCTCCAACGTTGGTTTGGGCCATCGGGCAGGACTGAATCGCCCCGAGTTTGTCGGAGACCATCAACTTAAGTAAGGATGATGGTTATGACGAAAAGCAAAATGGCAAATCGCTACTCGCCCGAGGTCCGCGCACGAGCGGTCAGGATGGTGTTTGAGCATCAAGGCTCATACGAAACGCAGGCGGGCGCGATTGCGGCCATTGCACCGAAGATCGGCTGTATTCCCCAGACCCTGCGCGAATGGGTCAAGCAGGCCGAGAAAGACAGCGGTATGCGCGACGGTGTCACGACCGAGGAACGGGATCGGATCAAGGCCCTGGAACGTGAGGTCCGCGAGTTGCGCCAGGCGAATGAGATCCTGCGCAAGGCGTCAGCTTATTTTGCGCAGGCGGAACTCGACCGCCCACTGAAGCGATGATCGCCTTCATTGAAGATCAGCGCGCTGTTTACGGCGTCGAGTCGATCTGCAGAGTCCTGCCGATCGCGCCGTCAACATATTATCATCGTCTGGCGTGCGAAGCCGATCCCTCCAAAGCCTCCGCACGGCATCGGCGTGACATGGAGTTGCGTCCGGAGGTCAAACGGATCTGGGATGAAAACTATCAGGTCTATGGGGTCCGCAAGGCGTGGCATCAGCTAAAGCGGGAAGGCTATACGCTGGCGCGCTGCACGGTGGAGCGCTTGATGAAACAGATCGGCATCCGTGGTGCCGTGCGTGGAAAGGTGGTCAAGACGAGGGAGTGTCATGAACTCTGTGTATCTGGTTCGGCCCATGCGGGTTTCAGATACGGTTAAGCATTGAAGCGCTCGTCGAACATGATAGCGAATTGATTGCGGGCGGCAAACCACTCTCTAA
>NZ_JBFRYC010000026.1:0-16132 GCF_040892615.1 Thioclava arctica | reverse complement strand
CTCCGGCTACGACATAAAAAGATCGATGATCTGATACCCCGTGCGCTCGCCATCCGACCTCGGTGCCCAGTAGTCTTGCGCGTCTCGGCGCTGTTCGATGGCGTCAACCAGATCGTCAGGTATGATGCAGATTGGTTTCGCGACGCCTTGATAGACAAGGGAATAAAACACTGCATTCCCGGACGGAAGTCGCGCGACAAGCCCGTCAAATATGACAAACGCCGCTACAAAAGGCGCAACCGGATCGAAATCATGTTCGGTCGTCTGAAAGACTGGCGTAGGATATCCACCCGATGCAACCGTTGTCCCAAGGTATTCCTATCTGCCATCGCTCTCGCGGCAACCGTCCTGTTTTGGCTCTAAGTTAATGAGTCTGGAGCCTAAGGCGTGGCAGTGTTGATACCTTTTTTGCGCTCAGCTTGAGAGAAGGATGCAAGTCGTGTCAGCGCCACTTAGGTCGCGGCGCATTGGTAATAGTCGCGACGAGGTAGAGCTAAATGTTCGCCGTTTGGGCCCATCAAGAACTTGGCAATAACGACTCGACACCTCACAATGCGATATTGAGCGCCTTAGCAACCCTTTGGCGAGCGCAGGTGGATCCAAACGGGGTATAGGCAAGGAATGGTTCAGCGAAATCAGCAAACGCCGGGCGAACAATTCGGCAGCGCAAAAGAACCTTCCCCACCGGACGCTAGGGTGGCGGATGGACGTCTTTTTCTATCTGGCAGCCTGCTGATCGACAGTGTCGCGACACTGGAGCGGCGAGCACAAGGCGCGAGCGCTATTGATATTGCACAAGTCGGCCATATGGACACTGCAGGCGCGTGGTACATTGTCGACATGCAAACACGTCTGTCGAGCGCAGGCGCAGACGTGCCAATCTACGGTGCCAACGAGACGCAACAGCAGTTGATCGCGCTCGTGCGCCGCAACATGCCACCCGATGACGCAGCGCTTGCAAAGCCTCTCACGCTGGTGGACCGGGTCGAGGTCTTTGGCCGCAAGACTGCCGCCAGCGCGCGCATCGCCGTCGAATTAACCAGCTTTCTGGGGCAGGTTATCGCCTCGTTGGGGGCGATGGTGATCCATCCGCGCCGCTTGCGCCTGACGTCACTTGTGCATCACATGCAAGAGGTCGGCTGGAACGCGATCCCTATCGTGGCGCTGATGTCATTTCTGATCGGTGTGGTGCTGGCCTTTCAGGGGTCCGTCCAGTTGCGCCAGTTCGGAGCCGAAGTTTTTGTCGTGGATCTCATCGCCATCTCGGTCCTGCGTGAACTGGGGATATTACTGACCTCCATCATCGTGGCGGGGCGGTCGGGGTCGGCCTATACCGCAGCCATTGGCTCCATGAAAATGCGCGAAGAGGTCGACGCGATGCGCACTCTTGGCCTCGATCCGATCGACATTCTCGTGGTGCCGCGCGTTCTGGCGCTCATGCTGATGCTGCCGGTCCTTGGATTGATCTCGGACATATCGGGACTTCTGGGTGGTGCTATGATGTCTTGGATTGAATTGGGCGTGTCACCTGCGGTCTTTCAGGCACGGCTGGTCAGCAATACGGACGTCTGGCACTTTCTGGTCGGCATGATCAAGGCACCGTTCTTTGCCATGATCATCGGCATCATCGGTTGCTACGAGGGGTTGAAAGTTGGCGGAAACGCAGAGTCCCTCGGGCGGCTGACATCGACCTCGGTGGTCCTGTCGATCTTTATGGTGATCGTGGCCGATGCCATGTTCTCTGTGGTTTTCGCACTGATAGGAATATAATGAACGACGCAGAGCCCATCATAAAAGTGCGCGGTCTGGTTAAGGGGTTTGGTAGCCATCTGGTGCATGACGGCCTTGATCTGGACGTGCGCCGGGGCGAGATCATCGGCATTGTTGGCGGATCTGGAACAGGCAAATCCGTGCTGCTGCAACAGATCGTTGGACTGCTAAAGCCTGATGGCGGCACCATCGAAGTGTTGGGCCAAAGTGTCGAGAACACGTTGCCTGAAGAGTATAGCCAATTACGCCGTCGCTGGGGCGTGATGTTTCAAGACGGTGCGCTGTTTTCGTCATTGACCGTGCGCCAGAACGTCGAAGCGCCGATGCGCGAGCAACTGGACCTGCCGGACGAGCTGCGCGAGACGCTGGCTGGTATCAAGGTGCGTATGGTCGGGCTGGAAGAGGTTGCACAAACCAAGTTCCCGTCCGAGCTTTCAGGCGGAATGCGCAAGCGGGCAGGTTTTGCCCGTGCGATCGCGCTCGACCCAGAAATTGTGTTTCTGGACGAGCCGACGGCAGGGTTGGATCCCATCGGCGCGGCGGCGTTCGACACGCTGATCCGCCAGTTGCAGGCGGCGCTGGGGCTGACGGTGTTTCTGGTGACGCATGATCTGGATTCTCTGCATGCGATCTGCGACCGTATCGCCGTGCTGGCCGAGAAGAAGGTGCTAGCAGTAGGCACAATGGCCGAACTGATGAAGATCGACCACCCTTGGGTGCACGAGTATTTCCACGGCCCTCGTGCGCGCGCGGCTTTTGCAACCGAACAAGATTAAAAGGCGCTGTGATGGAAACCCGTGCGAATTACATCCTGATTGGCGCCTTCACTCTCTTGGGCATCATCGGCAGCTTGGCATTTGCCGTGTGGCTGTCCAGCGTGCAGTTGAACCGGCAATACGCGTATTACGGCATCCTCTTTGACGATGTTTCAGGGCTGGCGTCTTCGGGCGACGTGGTCTTCAACGGTATTGGCGTGGGGCGCGTGATCGACGTTCATATCTACGATCCCGACCCGTCTAAGGTCTATGTCGGCATTGAGGTCGATGCGACTACGCCGGTGCGCGAGGACACAGTGGCGCAGCTTAGCTCGTCAGGGGTGACCGGAGTGGCCTATATCTCACTCAGAAACAGCAGCGCCAACGCGCCGCCTCTGATATCGCCCGACGGCACGCCACCCATAATCCCCTCGCGGCGCTCTAGCGTGCAACAACTGGTTGAGGACGCGCCCGATCTGATCACCGAAGCGACCAATCTGCTAAGACAGTTCCAGCAGATCGCAGGGCCGGAAAATCAAGAATATGTCCAGAATATCCTAGCAAATCTCAGCCAGGCATCTGACGGGCTGGATCGGGCGCTAAGTGATTTTTCGGACATCACCAAGACCGTTGCCGATACGACGACGCAGATATCGGGGTTTAGCGCGCGTCTGGATACCCTTGGCACAGCGGCCGAGACGACGCTTGGCAATGCTGACCAGACGCTGGCCTCTGCCACTGGCGCGTTCGACTCCGCCAAGGCGGCCATCAATACGACGGGCACAGCCATCGACAGCGCCAGCGCCGCCTTTGCCGAGGCCGAGACCCTTATGCGCGAGCAGGTGCCCGAAGTCATCGGACAGATTTCGCAAACGGTCGATGCGCTGAACAAGGCTGTGGCAGACATCTCGGCGCGCTCGGCCGGGACGCTCGACGGGTTTGACGAGACGGCTGATCTGTTAAATGCGCGGCTGCAGGAGCTGGAGCAAACCCTGGCTGATGCTAGCACGTCTTTCGGCGCCGTGACCGATGCCTCAAACACCCTCAACACGCTGGTTTCAGGCGATGGTACGCAGATGGTGTCGGACGCGCGCGCGGTCTTGGCAAGCGCGCAATCCGCGCTTGCCAAGATTGAGACGGTCATCGACGAAGATGTGCCTGCTGTCGTCGAAAGCATCCGCAGTGCCGTGTCATCGGCATCCGTCGCTGTGGACACTGCCGCACGCGATCTGACAGAGTTCACCGATGGGTTACACCCCCTCACAAGCGACACACGCACCGCCGTAAAAGCCGCCACGGACCTAATTGAGCGGGCAAACATCACGCTGGAAAGCATAAACGGATCGTTGGCGGTTGCGGATCGCACGCTTGTCTCTGCGGAGAAGGCCTTCAACAGCGCGGATGAGGTGATCTCGACCGATCTGGGGCCGGTGCTGTCCGACATTCGTACGGCGACGGACCTGATCGGAGGCGCGGCCCAAAAGATTTCGGACGACCTGCCGCAGATCACCAACAAGCTGCGCGCGTTGATCGAGAGGACCGATAAGGCCGTCGCACAAATCCAGACCACCGTCAGCGATGCCGCCCCCGGTATCCGCAATTTCACCGGCAGCGGCCTGAACGAGCTGGGCCGCCTCAGCAGCGAGGCGCGCGTATTGGTGCAATCGCTTGACAAACTGGTGCGCCGGATTGATCGAGAACCTGCACGTTTCCTTCTTGACGAACGCGTGCCCGAATACCGGAGATGACATGATGCAGCCCCTAACCCTCAGCCGCCGAGCCGCAATGTTGGGCGCCGCTGCCAGCCTTAGCGGCTGTAGCGCCCTGTCGTCGATAAATGCGGCCGCTACGCCGTTGGCTACTTACGATCTGTCGCCCGCCACCACATCGACGTCGGGCCGCAGATCGGGGCGCACATTGCTGGTGGCACTACCCAACGCGTCCGCCGCGATTTCAAGCGACCGGATCATGGTAAAGCCCTCGGCCGCCTCGGTCACCTATTTGCCTGATGCCCGCTGGTCCGACGACCTACCGGCACTGGTGCAATCGCTACTGGTCCGCTCGATTGCGGGAACGGGGCGGATGGGTTACGTCGGCCCCAGCAAGGCCGGGCCGGTGCCTGAACTCGCCCTTTTGACCCGTATCGACGCCTTCAATGTAGCGATCGCTGGCGATACCCTGACCGCAAAGATTGACATGAGTCTGACGCTGATCAGCGATAGGGATCAAAGCGTCATCAAAACGAAAGTGTTCCGCGGTCAGATTGCCGCAGCCAATGAAGAGCCGGTTGCCGTCGTCGCGGCCTTTCAAGCGATACTCGACGCTCTTCTGCCGGAAATGGCGAACTGGGCAGCCGCAGCCTGACGGGCTGCCGGTATTTTGGGTCGTCCACGCAGTGACGCCATATCAAGACCGCAAGTTAGGTGCCCTTCAATCCCTACATGCCACATCGCGGACCCAAAGAGGCGGTCGGTGAACTCTTTGCCATAGCAGGTTGGGAATGACGCGCTGTTGAAGGTTATGGCCGCCTGCGCAGCCCCCAAAATTGTGCAGCAGGAGGTGAGCAGCCCCACTTGAGTGGTCCAAACTAAAAGTTAGTGCATGATCGGCCTTTGGTCCATCGTTACGATGGCCTCAGGCGCAGGTGGGCGATACCAGAGCCTTCTCCAGCGGGGTTGCGGACACGCGCCTGTCTGCTTTATCCGTTCCTGATGTTGATCATTGCGGGTGCAGCGAAAGTCCGCAATCCTGAAGGTTTTTCGATGTGGGCCGCAGCGCGACGGTGGTGGCCATGAGATGGCGGCCCACGTTGACAAACCTCGGAAGGAGGAAGCCGCGGGGGGCTTGGATCACCCTATGGAGAAAGTGTGCTGGCGGTTGGGGCACCGTTTGTATCAGGGGGGCGGTCGAGTGTGCGCACGGCGCCTGAGACGGGCGCGAGTGCGTTCGATGCCCTCGTAACCGCTGAACGATTTGGCGTGATTGCCATCGTGTTTCGGGCCAAGGGAAGATGGGCACAGCCTGTCGTGACCGGATCTGCAGGGTGCAGCCGGTGGCGTTCCGTGCCATCTGACAGGCGGTGCGTCATGCGGCCTGCTCCCTTGGTGGTGCGCGCGACATCGGTTTTTGCCCACGCCTGAAGATCTCGACGATCCGCATGGGGCCACCGCAGCAAGGGCATGGTTCACGCAGGGTGAGTGGGATGATCTCGGCCTCGACACCTGTCGCGCCGGCGTGTTCCGGCCGCAGCACGCAAAGCAAGGCACGGATCTTCGTGATGTTGGCCTTGCGGGCCGAACTGGCCAGCAATCCGTAATGCCGGATGCGGTGGAATCCGTCGGGTAGCACATGGATCAGGAACCGTCGAATGAACTCGGGCGTGGCCAACCGCATCACCTTTTGTCGGCTACCCGATTTGATGCGGTAATCCTTCCAGCGGAAGGCGACGACCGCGGCGTCTGCGCTGACCAGACGGGCGTTCGAGATCGCCACCCGGTGGGTATATCGGCTCAGGTAGGCCAACACGGCCTCAGGACCGCCAAAGGGCAGTTTGGCATAAACCACCCACTCGGCCTTCCGGAACGGGGCGAGCCAGGCCTTGAAGGTATCAGCTACGGCCAACCTTTCGAGATCACCGAAGAAGGCCAGTTGCCCGGTCCGGTGCAGTTCCATGAGCCCGTCCAGAAACAGGCGCCTGAACAACCGCGACAGCACCCGCACATGGAGGAAGAATCCAGGGTGGCAGCCGACCCACCTTGTCCCGCCGGGCGACAGGCCGCCGCCGGGCACGATCATGTGTATGTGCGGATGATGCGTTAGCGCCGAGCCCCAAGTATGCAGCACGCTGGTCATACCGACCCGCGCGCCCATACGCTTGCGGTAGCCATATCAGCCATACTGGCGCGTCAATTCCATCATATCAGCGACCAAGCGTTCTTCGTCAGCACGCCCACGTGGCAATCGACGTTGTGTGGATCGGTGCTGGCCCAGAACGCGACAAACCCGTCGCTCTGAAACTTTGAACTGACTGCGAACATGATCGATGCAGGCCCGCCGACGCGAGGGGCTCAGAAGTTTCCCGATGCGGCCTCCCGTAGGATCAGCTTGTCCAGGGTCAGGTCAGAAACTGCACGTCGCAGGCGCTCGTTCTCTTTCTGTAGCCGCTTTAGCTCTTTGAGTTGTTCCGTGCCCATTCCACCATACTTCTTCTTCCAGCGGTAATAGGTTTGTTCAGTCACGCTGATCTGACGGATCGCGTCAATCCGGGGCATCCACGCCATCAACAGAGCCTGTCCGCGCTAGAGATTGCCTGACGGCCTAATTCAAGACTGCGGCAACGGCGCCGATAAGATTGAGTACTTCCTTGGTGTCGCGATCGACCTGATAAACGTAGTCACCAAGCCGATAATACGTCGAATTGGGATTCAGGCCAAAGCGGTCTGGATTTCTGATTAATACATAGTTGCCCTGGAGGCGGTCCCCACGTCCATAGATTTTCTTGGCTTGCCCCGGCGGCAGGCAACCATTGTGCTTTTTGGCGAGGCCGGGGGGGCAGCCTTTGTGCGAACCCGCCAGCGCGGACACCGGAGCAATGGTTATGAGAACGGCAATTAAGCTTGGGATAATCCTGCGCATCATTTACCCATTTGTGGAAATCAGATCTAGACTTGGAGCAACGGTTACCTCCTGCCAAGTCCTGATCTGTAGGAACGGCCAGAATCCGCCAAGCGCTTTGGCCGAAGTCAGTTTATTGGTTCGCGCCATCACCAAATGGTAGGAATGCGAATGCTGCAGTGCAGTGGCGGATTGACTAGTTGACGGCAGCTCAGGGTAGCTAGCCGCCTTGGGAACGTTTGACGCCGAACTGTCTCGCGCTGCATCGGACACGGCCATTTGATATCTGCTGGCTACTGGAAACCGTTTCGTCTCAACTTTTCGCGTTGATCCTGCAGGGTCAGCAACTGACGAAGTCAACTCCCTTCACCACAGGTAAAACAATCTTTCTATTTCCTTATCCCAAAATGCAAAAATAGTTTGTCATGCCTCCACTCCTCCTCTTGCGGGCTCGCCGTCGCGATCTTTCCTTGACCCAAGCAGCCGTTGCCTGCGCGACGGGGATCAGCATTCCGACTTTGCGCAACCTCGAACAGGGCAAAGGCAGCATCGAGTCGCTGTCGCGCACCCTGCCCTACCTGCAGCTCCGGTGGTCCTGGTTTTATGACATTGAGGCCGGGCCGGACCTTGTGCGGCGGCGGCGAATGCGCGGGCTCAGCCAGCGGGCGCTAGCGGAGAGGGTCGGGTGCTCACGGCCGACGATCATCGCGATCGAGCGAGACCTGACCGGCAGGGTCGAGACGTTGCTGCGCGTTCTTTCGGTCCTCGGGATCCGTCAGGCCCTTCGTCCTGAGCCAGCACCTGGGCGGCCCGGTCTAATTCCGGCAACCAACGATCCCGCCCGCGACCTAGTAATGACGCCCCCTGATCTGGCGGCCAAGATCATCGCGCATTTCGCAGACCGGATGTCCGGACATGTGCTCGACCCGGCGCGGTGCGCAGGCGCGTTTCTCGACCAGTTTCCCGATCATGTCGAATCCGCCTTGGTCGAAGATCCGCAGCTTCACCCTGTGACCGACCGTCCGCTGCATCTTGCGCGAAGGGCGGCTCAGGACCGAACGATGAGTCAGCACCACGAAACACTGAATCGCACACCATCGGCTATCGTTTGGCTCTCCTGCGTCAGTCAGCTTTCGCCGCTTCGGCCTCGCGCGCCTTCTCCAGCAGTTCCGCAACCACCGGATTCGGGAATCGGCGCTGCAAGGTCACGGCGAAGAAATCCTCGCCAATATCGAGATCGAAGGGCGCGGTCACCAGCAAGCCATCACGAAGCTCGTCCGCCAGAACGACCGCGGGCGTGATCGCGAGGCCCGCATCCTCCCGGGCGAGAAGACGGATCATCGCCATATCGTCGACCTCCGCCGCCACTTGCGGGCGCAGCCCGAGCCGCGTGATCAAACTGTCGAAGCCGGTGCGGATCGAACTGTCGGTCGGCAGGATCACAGGCTCCTCGCTCAGCATCTCCTCGAGAGTCGCATGCCGCAGCCGGTGCGGTGTGCCGTGAAGTAAGACTTTCTGCTCCGCGACGCGATGCGCGATGAAGCTCGAGAACACGTCACGGGCGGGCGGCTCGGTCGTCAGAACAACGTCGAGCACCATCGCCTGCAGCGCTTCGAACAGCACATTTGCACTGCCTGACCGCAGCACGATCTCCACATCCTGGCGGCCGAGTATCGGTGCGAGAAACCCGATCTGGAAGTTTCGCGAAAGCGTCGAGAGGGCGCCGATCCGCACCGTTTTCCGACCGGACGATGTCTGCCGCAGCGTCGCGGCAAGTTCTTCACCCGCTTCGAAAATCCGTTCCGAATAGTCCAGCGTGATATGCCCGACCTCGGTCAGGACCAACTGCCGTCCGCGCCGCTCGAACAACTGATGCCCGATCCGGGCCTCCAGAGTGCGAATCTGCGTCGAGAGCGCCGATTGCGAGACGTTCAGACGCTCCGCCGTGCGCGTCAGG
Organism: Thioclava arctica; assembly: GCF_040892615.1. Classification (NCBI taxonomy): domain Bacteria; kingdom Pseudomonadati; phylum Pseudomonadota; class Alphaproteobacteria; order Rhodobacterales; family Paracoccaceae; genus Thioclava; species Thioclava arctica. The sequence goes on along the minus strand of NZ_JBFRYC010000026.1, from coordinate 7,036 downwards.
TTTCCGTCCTTCGCGACCTCGTGGAAATAGCGCAGATGATGATAGTTCAGCTCCGACATCGTTCCATTAAACAGAATGATAATCCGCAAACAATGAATTTTTATTCAAGCTGATCCGTAGCTACCTCTCTCGGGAACGAAATGGAGGTTGCCATGTCTTATCTTCTATTGCTGCCGTCGGCGCTCTTGATCGCGGTCGGGGCAGATCTGCTTTTCCGCCCTGCGTCACGGGCCGGGGCGCGCCTGCGCGGGCCGGAGCTGGCCGCGGTGCTGGGACTGCTCGCGACGACGGGGGCTGCAGTGACGCTCGCGCTTTCAGGGCCAGCCACAAGCCCGCTCCTCGGTGTCGCAGGCATCGGGTTGTCGGCGCGCACCGACATCGTCAGCATCGCGCTTGCTCTGACCGTTGGTTTCGTCGGCTGGGTGGTGCTGCGCTTCTCGCGGGTCGGGCTCGATGGCGAGGCGCGGCAGAGCTGGTTCATGGGCTGGATGAGCCTGACGCTCGCCTTCGTGCTAGCGCTCGTGGTCTCGGGCAACCTGTTCCAGCTGGTCATCGCTTGGGTCGCAGTCGGCACAGGCCTGCATCGGCTCCTGCTCTTCTACCCCGACCGCCCCGGCGCGCAGCGGGCGGCACGGAAAAAATCGCTCAGCGGGTTGATCGCGAGCGGCGCCCTCCTGGTCGCGGTGAGCCTGCTCGCGCATGGCTTCGGAACCAGCGACATCGCGCGCATCCTCGAGACCGCGCGCGGCGGGCAAAGTCCGCAGACGCTCTGGCTCGCGGCGGCGCTTCTTGGGGTGTCGGCCGTGTTCAAATCAGCACTGATCCCGACCCATGGCTGGCTTACGGAAGTGATGGAGGCACCGACTCCGGTTTCGGCGCTGATGCATGCTGGCGTGGTCAATGCCGGAGGCTTCCTGCTGATCCGCTTCGCGGACGTGATGCTCGCAGCGCCTGGTGTCCTCGCGGTGCTGGCGCTGATCGGCGGGCTCAGCGCGCTGATCGCGGCGGCGGTGGCGACGACGCAATCGGCGGTGAAGACCTCTCTTGCATGGTCCACCTGCGCGCAGATGAGCTTCATGGTGCTGCAATGTGGACTGGCGCTGTTCCCGCTGGCGCTGCTGCATATCGTGGCGCATTCGCTCTACAAGGCGCATGCCTTCCTGTCCTCGGGCAGCGCGGTCGCAGCGGTAGCGCAGCAGCGCCGGCCCGGCCCGGTCGCTGTGCCGGGCGCCGGGGCGGTGCTGCGTGCCTTCGCGCTCTCGCTTGCGATCTATGGCGGGGCGCTCGCACTCTCCGGGCTCTGGCACAAGCCGCCACAGGCGATTGCGCTCGGTGCCATCCTCGTCTTCGGCGTCGCCTACCTGATCGCGCAGGGGCTGGCGGAGGCAGCGCCGTGGCCTCTGTTCTGGCGCACGACGCTGATGTCTCTGGGCGCGACCTTTGGCTATTTCTCGCTGCATTGGGGGGCGAATGCACTCTCGGCGGGAACCCTGCCGCCGCCACCCGCCGCCGATCCGCTGGTCTGGCTGGTGATGCTCCTGACCGTCGTGGGCTTCGGCCTCGCGGCCTGGGCGCAGGCGACCTTCCCGCTCTGGGGCAGCCATCCGGCTGCGGCGGGGCTGCGGGTTCACCTGATGAACGGTCTCTATCTCAATGCGCTCACCGATCGGTTGATCGGGCAGACACCCCTCAAGAAAGGTTAAGGCAATGAGCTTCCACAGCTATCAGTTTCCCGGCGCCACGCTGCAACTCTTCGCCGCCGCCGAAGATGCGTTGGCACAGATCCCGCCCGCCTTCGGCTTGGAGGCGACGGTTGCGGTGAACCCCTATCTGGGTCAGACCGCAGAGAGCCGCCTTCAGGCCGCGACCCGGCTGGCGCGGGTAGCGGGCGCGCGGATCACTGCCCCGAGCGAGGTGATCGCCGCGTGGTTCGAAGCCGGGCGCGTGACGGAGCAGGACATCGTCGCCGCCGCTGTCGAGGCCGGGCTCGATCCCGATCAGGTGCAAAAGGCGCTTCATGCCCCGTCCCCCGCCTATCGCCCCGATCCAACACTGGCCGATCTGGCGGCGCGGGAAACCGCGCACGACTGGCCCGCGCTGATCGCCGACCGGGTCGGTCTTTGGGCTGGCGGGCATTTCGACAAGGGGCAAGCGCTCTGGCCCGCACCGGGCGGATCGGCCTTCAAGGCGTGGCGGGCTTTCGCGTTGCGCGACCTGACGCCGGGCTTGCACGGACTGCGCGGCTTCTGCGCCTTCGTGGCGAGCCTGCCCACGGATCCACGTGCGGCCTTCGCGGAGCTGACGGGACGGCTTGATCTGAGCGCAGAGGCCGCGCCGCTCTACCTGCACCGGCTCGCGATGAGCCTTGGTGGCTGGGCGCAATATGCGCGCGGTCTGGGCTGGGCCGATGGGCTGAAGGGCGAACGCAACGCGCTGGGGTTCGAGATGCTGGTGATCCGGCTCGCATGGGAGGTGGCGCTGCTCGACTGCTTCGCCGACCAACTCGCCGCGCCCTGGGCACAGGCGCTGACAGATCACGCCGCGCCGCTGGAGCCGAGCCTCGATCTGCGCATCGATCTGGCCCTGCAGGAGGCTGCCGATCGGGCCGAGGAGCGGACCCTCGCGGACAAGCTTGCCGCCTCGGGTGGTCGGACTGGCGCACCGACGCTGGACATTCAGGCGATCTTCTGCATCGACGTGCGCTCCGAGCCCTTCCGGCGGGCGCTGGAATCCGCTGATCCGGGCGTGCAGACGCGTGGCTTCGCGGGGTTCTTCGGCCTGCCGGTCGCACATCGCGGGCTCGCCTCGGATCAGCGCGAGGCGCGGGCGCCGGTGCTGCTGGAGACGGCGCTCGACTCGCAGGTCGCGGTGAGCGGCAAGGCCGATCAGTCGGAACGGATCACCCGTCGCGCGACCCGCGCCTGGGGCCGCTTCAAGCTGGCCGCGGTCTCGTCCTTCGCCTTCGTGGAGGCGGCTGGGCCACTCTATCTCGGCAAGCTGTTCGGGTCGGCGATCGCGCAGAGCGCTTCCCCGCACCCCGAACCCGTGCCCGCACTCGACCTGCCCTCGGACGCGCGGATCGCACTCGCGGGCCGGGTGTTGCGGGCAATGTCGCTTACCTCCGATTTCGCGCCGGTGGTGCTGATCGCGGGGCATGGGGCGCATGTCACAAACGCGCCGCATGCGAGCGCCCTGCAATGCGGGGCTTGCGGCGGCCATGCGGGAGATGTGAACGCACGGCTTCTGGCCGAGCTTCTCAATGATCCGGTGGTGCGTAAGGGGCTGTCGCGGAACGGCATCGCGATCCCGCCTGAAACGCGCTTCCTCGCGGGGCTGCATGACACGGTCAGCGACGCGCTGCGCCTGTTCGACGAAGGGCTCGGCGCGGTGCCGCAGGCGCATCTGGCGCGACTGCAAGCAGCGCTCGCGAAGGCAGGCGAAATCGCACGGACGGCACGGGCGCAGGCCCTGCCCCGCGCGACTTCCGAGGCTGATTTGCCTCGGCGCGGCAAGGACTGGTCCGAGTTGCGGCCCGAATGGGGTCTGGCCGGGTGCCGCGCCTTCATCGTGGCGCCGCGGGCGCGCAGCCTGGGCCGTGATCTTGGCGGACGGGCCTTCCTGCACGATTACCATTGGCGGCAGGATGAAGGCTTCGCGACGCTGGAACTGATCCTGACCGCCCCCGCAGTTGTCACCAGCTGGATCGCGCTGCAATATCACGGCTCGGCCACCGCGCCCGAAGTGTTCGGGGCAGGCAACAAGCTGCTGCACAACGTGGTCGGCGGTATCGGCGTGTTTGAGGGCAATTGCGGCGATCTGCGGGTCGGCCTGCCGATGCAATCGCTTCATGACGGGGAACAGCTGCGCCATGATCCGCTACGGCTCTCGGTCGTCGTTGCAGCCCCGGCGGAGGCGATCTCCGGCGTGCTGGAGCGGCATCCGCAGCTTAAGACCCTGTTCGACAATGGCTGGCTGTCACTGCAGGCGATGGATGACGCGGGCCGAATCTGCGCGCGCTATGAACAGGGCGCGTGGATCGCGAGAGATCAGCCGCACGCGATCCGCGCCGCCTGAGCGCACACGTCGACGGATCAAAGAGCGGCCCTGCCCCCTCGTTGCGGCGCAAGGGGCGGGGCCGCGCGATTGTCGGTCTGCGAAGGGCCGGCCGGTCCACGTTCAGTAAAAGCCGATTTCCTTAACGTCGACGGAGGCTTCATAATCCTTGCCATAGGCAACGACGCCGATGGATTTGAGATCTTTCGCGCGAGGCTCAGCGCGCAGTATCCCGCCCGATGGCGTGAAAGCCGTGAAGGGCAGTCGAACCTCCGTCCAGCGTGCAGTCGCGTGAAAACGCGCCTGATAATATTGCCAGGGCAACAGCATCGTGCGGCTGCGCAGATGGACAAAGTAATCCTCGTCGTTGCCGCGCATGACGATCCGCACGCCGCGCGCGCCCTCTGGTGGCGCATCGAGTTTTATCTGCATCTGGATGAAACCACCGCGATTCTGCGTGCTGACCTTGCCGCTGAGGCGGGCGAAATACGTGGCGCCCTCGCGCTCGAAGCTGACCTGCCCCGTCGAGACGCCGCCCATCACCGTATCGGTGAAGACACGCCAGCGGGTCTCGGGGGGCATCGGTTCACCTCGGGCAGAGATCGTCGCGCCAAGCAGCATTGCGATCGTGAGCAGGGATTTGAGGGTCACGGGTATCCTCCAGCCTCAGGTTGCCGGGTCAAGAATGTCACGCGGCAATCGAAGCACGAGGGCGATCGCCACCAGTTTCAGCGCGCAGGGCACGAGCGCATAGCTGAAATTGAGCGCATCGAGCGCCGCCCTGCTGTTCTCGCCATCGGGCTGGTAGCCGAAATGCTGAAGCAGCGGCAGCACGGTCCCGGCGGCGATCGCCAGCGTCGCTTTGGCGCTGAAGTTCCAGATCCCGAATGCCTGCCCCGCCTGAAGCCCCGCACGCGACAGGGTGGCGGCAAAGAGCGCCGAGAGGATCACCATATCCGCGCCAAGCGCGATGCCCGAGCCGATGCAGATCGCCGCGAAGGACAACGCGGCGCCCGGCGGCAGGCTGAACGCGCCGATGAAGCTCACGATCGCGAGGATCATCGCAGCCAGGAGCACCCGGCGGGCGCCGACACGTCGGGCGAGACGCCCCCAGAGAGGCGCACTGGCTCCCGCGGCGATGAAGAACAGGATCAGGAAGGGACCGGCGAGATCCGGCAGGCCAAGCCGGTCTCCCACGAAGAACAGAAAAAGTGTCGATGTCACCGCCACAGGTAGGCTGTTGACGAAGGCCAGCAGCAAGAGCCAGCCCGCGCCGGACCCGATCAGCCCCCGCCAGTTCAGTCGCATGGACGCCGCTTGCGTCTTGCGCCACAGCGGCCGCGCCAGCACGATCGCGATCAGAGCCAGCAGGGCGATGAGCCAGCCGAACGCCACATAGCCATCTGCGTGCGCGGAGACGTTCGCAAGCAGCGTCGGCGCAATCGCCCCGAGAGTCACACCGATCAGAACACCCGTTTCGCGCCAACTCGCAAGGCTTAGCTGCGCCCGGGCCTGCCCCGTGCCCGCGAAGGCGGCGCTCTGGCCGTAGATCAGGATCGCCCCAAGGCTATAGCCCGTAAACGCCACGACCAGCCCACCGGTCAGCCAGAGCGCAGGATGTCCCTCCGGTAGCAGCGAAAAGACCGCCACGCAGCCCGCCGCGAGCAGCCCCATCGCAAGGACTGCGAAACCCGCTCGGAAACGCGCCCAGCGGTCTGTCACATATCCCAACAGCGGATCCTGCAGGAAATCCACGATCCGGATCAGCAGCAGGATCGCTCCGACTTGACCAAGCGACAGATCAAGTCGCGTGGCCGCGAAACTCGGCAGGTGGATATAAATCGGGATGCTTGCTGTGGCGAGCGCCATCGCGAGAAAGCCCACGCGCCAATAATCCTTTGACTGATCCATCAGCGCTGCGTTCATCGGACGCGCCGCCCCGTTAGCCTTACAAAGAGCCAGACGACACCGGGGCGCAGCTTCAGAAAGACGCGATAGGTCAGTTCGAGGAGGGTCTTGACGAGCGGCCACCGTGCGATGCGCGCCAGACCACGCCAGCGCGGAAGATGGGACCAAAGTTCGGCGAAAGCAGCAGCCCCCGAGACGAGATGCCCATCCTCTGCGCGGACGTGGAACTGAGCCAGCGCATCGGCCCGGCTCAGGCCGTCAGGCAGGGTCACGCCCGGCTCGGAGAGATCGACGAACGCCAGCGCCTCCGCGCCCGGCGTCTCCCGATAGAGACCGATCTCCGCGCGACACAAAGGACACCCTCCGTCATAGAAAACGGTCGCCTTGGAGGTATTGTGCATCGCGGAATGGCGCACGCTATCACCCATCTTCAGTTTGGTTGATGAGTGTTACGCGGTTTGACGATACGAGGATCTTTTTCCGGAGGGAGCTTCTCCAAAACACCCCGGCGAGAGCGCTCGCCATTGATCGTATACACAACTGCAGTCAACGCGCCTCCTACTCCCGGCAAGTCGTCGTTGCTCCGGGCTGGCATGCAGTGCGAACGGTGAGCATCGCTTTGGCAGTGCCGAGCCGTTTGACCGGAACATTATCCTCGGGAACGGGCCAAACGCGATCTTTAGTCCGAAATACTTCAGAGCTGATGGGGTGGATGGCTCCTGCTTCAACCGGCGTCGCAATGCGCCATACTGCAGGTGTCGATATCTGCTTATGAGAGGAGCCACCCCATGCAAGTTCCCACGATCGGCCTTGATTTGGCCAAGAACGTTTTCCAAGTTCACGGGATCACTCAAGGCGAAGAGGTCCCCTTCAACCGCCCTTTGAGACCGGCCCAGCTGTTGCCATTCTTTTCCAAGATCGAACCCTGCCTCATTGGCATGGAAGCTTGCAGCGGTGCGCACCACTGGGCGCGGGAGTTGACAGCGTTGGGTCATGAAGTCCGACTAATTCCGCCGATATATGTCAAACCATACGTCAAACGCGGTAAGTCAGATGCCATCGATGCGGCGGCCAT
>NZ_JBFRYC010000025.1:0-17622 GCF_040892615.1 Thioclava arctica | reverse complement strand
ACCAAACGACCCCATAGTGCCCTGGGCTATCGCCCACCTGCGCCTGAGGCCATCGTAACGATGGACCAAAGGCCGATCATGCACTAACTTTTAGTTTGGACCATTCAAGTGGGGCTGCTCAATTTCTTCTGTGCCGACATCATCAGTATGAAGGCCATGGCCAGCCCGGTCTTCTGACTGAGGCATCCCTTGGTGTGTTTGGTGCGGTGTGCGAAAGGTATAAACTTTCGGTTGCCCGCCCCGAAATTATTTACGTGCGGGCAACCCCTGAGGACCTACCGAGGGACTGGCAGGCGACCCACCTACATTTTGGGCATGATCACCGCGTCGATGACATGGATCACGCCGTTGCTGGCCTCGATATCGGCCTGCGTCACGTTAGCTCCGTCGACCATCACAGTCGGATCGGTCGTGATCGTGACTTGTGAGCCCTGAACGGTCGTGGCCATCATGCCATCGCTCAGATCGCCCGACATCACTTTGCCCGGCACGACGTGATAGGTGAGGATGGCCGTCAGCTTGTCTTTATTCTCGGGCTTGAGCAGGTCGTCGACGGTGCCCGCAGGCAGCTTCGCGAAGGCTTCGTCGGTGGGGGCGAAGACGGTGAAGGGGCCTTCGCTCTTGAGTGTATCGACAAGCCCTGCCGCTTGAACGGCCGCGACCAGCGTGCCGAAGCTGCCTGCGTTGACAGCCGTGTCGACGATATCCATCTTGCCGCCATCCTGGGCGTAGATCGGGGTGGAAACGAGGGCGGTGCCTGCGACAACTGCCGCCATGAAGGTTCTTCTCAGCATACTCATACTCCCTAGTTGAGACCCGTTGCGGATCATGCAGGGGATACGCCCGCTGTGCGAAGTTGGATCACAAAAGCTCTCGATTTTGCACGCAATCGAGAGCGGCTTTGAGTGTTAGGCGTGACCTTCTCAGCCGTGATCGCGCCCGCGCGCATCAGAAATATGCTCGCATGATCTTCCATCGGCGCAACGGTCGCGACGCGCGCACCGTTTAGACTGCCCGAACCATCAAGGAATTCGCTTGCCTTTCATTCTTCTCCGGGGCGCATCGCAAGGCGTTCAAACACGTCACGCGATCCCATCTGGCCGCCTTTCAAAGCAACTTCCAACCCATCCAGTTCATTAGTAGCAGCAAGCCGGAACAGCGAGGTTCCCAGCGTGTTGCCTGGGCAAAGAGGGGTCACTGCGAATCCGTCAAGTTCTAACATGATCCGGCCCGAGGTGTCGCCGCCGGCAATGATCGTGCGGCGCACTCCTGTCTTGTCCAATACCCGCTTCAGGATATACCCGAGGCTCGTGCCAAGTTTCTCTTGAACAAGAGATCCCGAGAGTCCCGACATCTGTATAAAGTCCCGAAATTTTGCTACCGTCAGATCATCTGGGCCTAGCGCAGTATAGATGAGCGGCAAACGTCCACCCGCAAGCGCCTTTTGTGCGGCGTCTGATGCATATTCCGCGGCTTCTTCCAGAGAGTCATGCCCATCAACAAGGCGAATGGGGTCAAGCTTGATCCCCTTAAAGCCGTTTTCCAGCGCATACTCGATCTGCACCGCAGTGGTCGGCGAAACGGATCCGGAAATGACAACTGTTTGGCGGGCGCCGGGCTTTCGCACCGAGGGTGGCTTGCCAAGCAGGCCACACGAGCGAAAATAAGAAACGAGAGCGATCTGGATGCCTTGAGACCCGATCACGAAGCGATGACTGTGACGGGCGTCCCAGATTTCTGTTCCCGCAGCTTCCATGTCAGAGTCGTCATATGCGTCAAGACAGACAATTCCCTTTGCACAATCCAGATCCCCCCACAAAGGATCGGAGCGTCCGATGTTCTGCGTTGGAAGCGCAGTTTGCCTGCTAAGATGTTGGGCAACGTCTGCTTCCGACATCGGCGTGATCGGATGACGCGTCATAACGGGATGGCGATCAAGTCGGTAGATACGGCCGTCTGGTCCGGTTGCGAATAGATTTCCGAAAACCTGATAGCGCCCCATTGAGGGACAGGCGATCAGGCAGGCTACTGCCGATTGACCGAATGATACCATGCCAATTTCCGCAGCGCGGCCGATCGAGCCGATTTGAGGGGCAGAATCGAGCGTTGAGCACACCTTGTAGGCAATAAGCTCTGCACCAGTCCCTGACAGCCAGTCGAAAACTTCCGGCAGGTGATCATCCATCCAAGCTGGGCTTTCAGCACGTGCCGTACCTGCAAGGCCGATCGCCGCCAGATCGCCAAATTTCTCGAGTGTATCAGCATCGGGCCGCCGAAGAAAAACCACTCCGGACAAGCCGGCAAAGGCAAGAATTTCAAGGACCGCCAGCGTTCCAGTGAAATCATCTCCATACCAAGCGCAAATGGGTGCCTTACTTGAGTGGAGCGAGGCCTCGGCGCTCATTTCTGAGCATCCCAGGCGGAGCGCATTTCAGCCACACCTTCAGACGGGCCGCCCGGATGCCCAAGTATCCCCCCGCCAGCGGCGTGAATGAGGTCGCGCGATCCAAGACCTGCATAGGTCTGTGGCACTTGCCGAGGAGTCTGACCGGAGGAAAAGACAGGCATGGTAATGCAGGGTTTTGTTTTCCCCAATGGTTCTAAGCAAGAACGCGCAGACCGGATCACGCTTTCATTACTCTCGCAAAATTTGTTGTCGATTCCATTTACATGGATGTGATCTGCTCCTGCGAGCCGCCATAATTTCGACCATGCAGGAAACGACCAACCCAGCACGGGATGGCGTGAGAGCGCCCCCCATCCGGCTCGATGGGCATGGATTGGCAACGGAGATTGGCGAGAGACCGCCATGAAGCCGGACAAGCCGACAGCATTCAGGGTCATCATTACGCAGCTTCCGCCAGCTTTGAGCACGTAGTCCCGCCGTCGAAGCATGTCATCTACCTCTCCGGTCAGGTTAAATGCGAACATTGGCAAGGTGCCAACCCGATCTGCATGCCGATGGAGCCGATCCATGACCGCATCAACGCGCGCTTCGAAGGGACATGAAGGGCTGGCAGCCTGCAACTCGTCATCCTTGATGAAATCAAGGCCCGCCTGTGCCAGTTCTTCGGCAAGATCCGCCGTTTGCTCGGGAGTGAAGCCAACCGAAGGTTTGATGATCGTACCAATGAGCGGTCGGTCGTAGACCCCGGACAGCCGTCGTGTGCCCTCAATGCCAAAGCCTGGCCCGGGTCCAGATGCGAGAAAGCTCTCTGGCAGGCGAATATCATCTACCTTCAAGCCTGAAAAATCGCCAAGCTCGAACAGATTTCCCCCGATGACGATGGAAAGGTGAGGCACAGAAAGCCCGATCGTTTCCAGTGGCCATGAAATTGTCACCTTGGCCTGCCGGATCGGAGTGCCCGGCTTTGCACCGGGCAGCGACGGTTTTTCAACCGTATCGAGGACGGTGAGTTTTTCCACTCGGGCCCCAGCGCGCTCAATCAGTTCTGGTGTCTCACCTGGCACTTTGGTGAATGTGCCTGAAGATTGTTCGCCTGCCATGGTCGCTGCGGCTTTTTCGAGGTTGGTGGCCGTTTCGATGATATAATCTGCTTCAATACGTTCGCTCACGATGCTCTCTCCTAGCTGAAGGTGATTGTCTTGCCGCTTGCCGCCGCTTCATAAGCTGAGAATGCAAGTTCAAGGGTTTTCAGATTATGGGCACCAGATGGTTGCGGTTTGGCCCTACCGCTCAGAACATCGGTCACGTGGCTCTGGAATCGGATCACGCTGTCCTGCACGAAATGCCATGGCGCTTCACCCCATGAAGGGATGTCTGGTGCTGCGTGAAAGATCTCGCGGCCATTCTTGCCATGCAGCGTAAGACGGCCGTCAGCTTCCAAACCAAGAGAGGCATCCTCCCCCTCAATCCATGCGACAGTACGCGGAAACGGGTCAGGATCGATGACTGAGCGGAATGAGCAATCGCAAATGGTTGTTAGGCCGCCCGAATGAACGAGTAATGCGGTGAAGGCGTCTTCGCCGCGCACCTTGGGGTTGAGCCTTTGAGTGCTGCATGAAATATTCGAGACCTCACCCATGAAATGCCGTGCAAGGTCAAATAGATGCAGGCCGACATCCATGATGGTAAAACGCTCGAGTTCGGCCAGATACGGCTGATTGACATAGTTGTCGAAGCCGTGCCGGAAAGAAAATCGGGCAAATTGCAGCGCGCCGAGGCGATTTTGTTCGATCAATTCCTTCATCGTCACGAATGGTTTCTGCCAGCGAAAATTTTCGTGGATGATCAGATCGGCTTCAGCCGCATTTGCCGCTACAACCATCGCCTCGGCATCTTCGATCGTTTCGGCAAATGGTTTCTGGCAAACAACAGTGCCTGCATGACGCAAGGCGAGTTCTACCAATGGCCTGTGTGAGGGGGCTGTAGTGGCGATATCCACGAAATCGAGCGTTTCATGCGCAAACATCGCTTCCGCATCAGTGTAGACTGAGGCAATGTTGAAGCGTTTTGCTGTCTCGCGCGCCCGACCCTCATCCCGATCGCAAACAGCGACGATTTCAGCGCCTTCCAGCCCACTCCATGCGTGAAGGTGAAACTGCGAGAAAAAACCGCAGCCAATAAGCGCACCCCTGAAGGGAGCATTGGTCATGAATCGTCCTCCTCAAATGATAGTCCTGCCGCTTCAGGTGCGAATATGGCTGTCAGGCGCCCTGGCTTACCGAGCATCTCAATGCGGCCGTTGCCATTACTGCGTATTTCCACTGGTTCAGCCCAAAACCGTTGCAAATGCTCGATCAATTTGGCAAGCGGAGTGGGGGTGCCACGATGATCAACAAGTCCAAACGGTCCTTTGGGCGCGGCAATACAAAGCGCTTCAATGCCGCACTCTGCTGCGAGCATGACTGCGGCAGCGGCAAAAGCTGCACCAGCATCCCCACTGTGCCGGCGATCATTCGCTGTCATCGTATGCGGCAGGCCGTCAGGATTTTCTGCAAGCGAGGCGCCATATGGATTTGAGCGCATCGCAATGGCGACAAGACCAAGACGCTGAGGTTTGGATGTAGAAATTGCGTCAGCGGATTTGAAGATATCTGGAAGTGCCTCAAGCGTCTGGAACACAGAGGAGCTATCAGCCGCATGTACAATAGCACTGGTTCCGTAAGTGACATAATCGCATGCGTTTTCCGGTGGTGGACATCGATTGAACTCGGTGAAATAAGTCAGCATGCCGCATCCGATGCGCGCCTTGGGAAAAGCCTGTCTGGCTGCTTTCGCCGCGTCTTCAGGTCCTGGCTTTGGTGGCCATTCCCCGTCGGGCTGGTAACTCTTGAGATAGGCTTCGGGCAAGGCAATGACATGGCGCGGCGACAAATTGAACCGCGCAAGGCGGTCAGCCATTGCCGACAATGCTTCTTGCGGATCGTCTTGAGCGGCAACCACAAATTCAAGATCGAGCGGCGCGGAAGACTCTATGACCAGTTCGGCAAGCAATTTAAGATCGGCGTCCTGAAATGGATTGTCAGGCTTCTCACGCATCACATAGCCCAATGGCCTAACAGACGGCTTGGCAATCCAGCCGGGCTCGACTGCTAAGAGAATGGCGGGCAGGACAGCCTTCTCTATGAGGGGACCATCCGACACTTCGATGTGCTGGGGCGCTTGTCGGCGCAACACGATCTCAACGGTTTGCTCGAGTTGTTTTCCGGCCTCTATTCGAATGGGAACCGGCAAACCGAGCGGGCGACAATAGGTCTTGAAGCTGGCATCGCTCCAATTGCGTTGGTCTTCCATTTCAAAGACTTCGCCAGCAAAGTCTATGTCACATTGAACCCCCGCAATTGTATAGCGCATCGCGGCCACGTCACGGGCGACCTGAGCTGGCGCGATGGCAGTTGGAAACTCTGTCTGAGTTTCACTTCCATCTGGATGCACAATGAACAGTGGGGTGCCGCGTAGTCCGAAAAGAGGGTGCAACAGACAAAATCCTGCCCGGTTTGTGACCAGCGGTTCCTCGGCCTGCAACAAGAATCGGGCCGCTACGATGAATGCGTCACCCTCTGCCAAAAGGCTTATTGTCATGGAAACGCTCGCGTTATTTCCACAAATTCGCGCTTTCCGCCGGAATTCATAACCGGCCTCGACGCGCTCTAGTTGGCAGTCGATACTGTCCTGCGCGATTTCACCCCAAGCTGTGTCGCGCACGGGTGCGCTCAGGCCGCGGAGCATCTCGCTCCCATCGAAGGCAATTCGACAAAGACCAGCCTCGTTAAAGAGAGCCGTTAGCTTTGCTGCGCCATTTTCAATCTCAACTTCCTGCATGAGCTACATTCTTCCTCGTTTTGCGGACGGAAAGGGTGATCATAAGAACTTTTTCATTGCATTACTGGCATACTGGTATAATAACAATATGACTGCAAGCCAAAACTTGGATCTGTAGTGAGAGAGTTGATGCCAACTGGGAGGAAAGCATGAAGAAGTTTCTAATGGCAGCCGGACTGGCTGCAGCCAGCATGATCGCGAGTCATGCAGTATTGGCGGAGAGCGCGAAGAAAGTTTGTTTTGCTTATCAAACGCTTGAAACAGAATTTTGGGTTGCGGGCCATAAGGCGATGACCGAATCGCTCGCCCAGAAGGGCGTGGACGTGATCGAGGTCAACGCAAACGGCGACGCAAACAAACAATTGGAGCAAGTTCGCGACTGCATCACGCAAGGCGTCGATGGCATTATTATCATTCCGCAAGACGGTGAGAGCGTCATCAAGATGATCGGTGAAGCCAATGACGCAGGCGTGCCTGTGGCTGTATTTAATCGCCCCCCAAACCCGAGCAACACGAACAAAGCAATTGTTGTTGTTGCCGACAACGTTTCGATCGCTGAGGCAGCGGTTCAGCATTTGACCAAGAAGGCGCGTGAGCTCAAGCTGAACCGGAAGGTCCAGCCTCTCATCATGGTTGGGGCGCTTGCCGACACCAATGCGATCGGTCGCCGCGAAGGTTTCTTGAATGTAATCAACGCCAATCCCGATCTTTTTGCCAAGCCAATTGAGGTTCCTACCGAATGGGATGCGAACGTCGCGCTTGCAAATCTTGAAAGCGCGCTTCAGGCCAACCCTAATGTCGACATGATCTTTACGTCGTCAGATTTCCTGTTCCCGCAGATCCGGGCGGTTCTTTTGCAGCAGGGGCGTTGGGTGCCTCAAGGTCAGGACGGGCACATGATTCTTGGCGGTCTCGATGGTGATGTGACAGCTTGTAAACTGATCCGCCAAGGCTACGTCGACGCAACTGGCGTACAAGATTTGTTCTTCGAGGCCGATGCGACGGTCAACGCATTGATGGAAGCGATCAAGTCGGGCAACAAGGCACCGAACCAGCTGATCCCCGACAAAGGTTTCGCTCTGACCCAAGACAACGAAGCTGAGCGCCATGGTGACATGTGGGGCTGCGTTCTCGCCGATCAATAAACCAACAACTTTTGAAGAGATTGGATGGCTTGGAAGCCATCCAATCTTGACCTTGTGGAGGTTAAGATATGACCGTTGAATCGGCTAAAGAAAGTGGCGGAAAACGCATCTTCTGGACCGCTGTCAGGGGATTGCGTGCCATTCTGAAATCCGAACACTTCGTACTCTATGTCACCCTGCTATTCTTTGCTTTTCTGGTTCCGTTCATCCCTCAGATTGCCAAGCCCGGAAACCTTTCGAACCTTCTTTCGAATATCTGGCCGCTTCTAGTGATAGCCGTAGGGCAAACCTATGTGATGATTGCAGGTGGCATCGATCTTAGTCAGATCGCAGTTATTGCAGTGACCAGCGTCATTGGGGCTGCCGTGATGACACTTGGCGTCGATTCCAGGGTTTTCGAAGGCACGATTTTATGGGGGACCATTATTAGCCCTGACGGTGGCATTTTCGCCGGACACGTCTGGTCAATGCCCGCAGCTCTGATCGTGATGATCGTAACTGGTGGGGCCATTGGAGCTCTGACGGGTCGATTGATTGCCAGTTTCTCTCTGCCAGCTTTCATGATGTCGCTCATTTCACTCTTATTCTTCTCCGCATTTGCTGTCTGGCTCACCCATTCGGAGAACGTCACAAATCTACCGCATTCTTTCAGCTTGATAGCTGAACGCGGCTATGGAGGGTTTCTATCCTGGTCCGCATTGCTTGCTATTGGCGTCACATTTCTGGCTCACATTGGACTATCACGCACAGTTTTTGGACGTTGGCTATACGCAACCGGCATGAACCAGAGTGCTGCAAAAATCTCAGGCATACCGGTAAACCGCGTCATAGTTTTGAGCTTTGTTGTTTCTGGAGTTTGTGCAGCCATTGGCTCTATTCTCTATTCAGCGCGACTTGAAATGGGAAGACCAGCTTTCGGCGATAATATGAACCTATTGCTTGATGTTGTTGGTGCGACGGTGATCGGCGGAACCAGTTTGTTCGGCGGTTCTGGGAAAATTCTCTGGACTATCTATGGCGTTCTTCTTTTCGTGCTTTTGTCGAATGCGCTAAACCTGATGAACCTATCTTTCTACGCTGTCTTCATTGTTAAAGGCTGCGTTATCCTAGTTGCCGCTTTCTTGGATGTCTGGCGTAGGGAGGCTTCTTCAAAATGAATCATGAAAACAAACCAGTTCTTGAATTTCGTGGCCTCGGAAAGAGCTTCTTTGACGTGCCAGTGGTCAAGAATGTTGATCTATCAATGCAAAAAGGAGAGATTTTGTGCCTCGTTGGAGAGAACGGCGCTGGCAAATCCACAATGATGAATATGTTGGGGGGCGTTCATGTCCCCGACGCGGGTGAGATGCGCTTGAATGGCACACCCTACCACCCGTCAAGGCCGGCAGATGCGGCCGCGGCAGGTATCGCATTTATTCATCAGGAACTGAATCTTTTCGGCAATCTTTCAATCGCTGAAAACATATTACTGAATCGGCTACCACATTATGGGTCGCTACCCTTGATTAATCGGAAAAAGTTGCGAAGCGAAGCGCTTGATGCAATGCGCCAAGTCGGCCTCGACCTTTCTCCGGATACAAAGGTTGACGGTCTGGCGCCGGGCGAAAAGCAGCTCATTGAGATCGCAAAAGCCCTCGCTCTTGATGCACGTATCATCATTCTTGACGAACCGACAACATCACTGACAGCGCGCGAAACGGAGGTGCTCTTCGCGCTCCTCAAACAGCTTCGCTCCGAGGGGCGTTCGATGATCTATATCAGTCACGTTTTAGCTGATGTAATGGCGCTTGCCGATCAGATCGTCGTGCTCCGCGATGGTGAACGCGTCGACAGCGGACCCACCAGCGAGTTCGATATGGATCGCATGATCCTGAGTATGGTGGGGCGTCCTTTGCAGCAACTGTTCCCCGACCGGCATGCCACGCTGGGTGCGCCGGTTCTTGAAGTAGAGCAGTTGAGCGAGCCAGGTGTCATCCGTGATGTTTCCTTCAGCCTGCGCCGTGGTGAAGTTTTGGGTTTCTTTGGGCTCATGGGGGCGGGGCGTTCAGAGATGGCGCGCGTTCTATTTGGTCTGGATCCTCATTCCTCTGGCAACGTACGTATCGACGGTCAGGCTGTTCCAATTTCAGGCCCGCGCGAAAGTGTTCAGCGTGGCTTGGCTTTTGTGACGGAAGACCGGCGGGATGAAGGTCTGCTTATGGGCGGCTCTATACGCGACAATATGGCGCTTGTTAGCCTGCCGCGTTTTGCAGGTTCTGGCGGTTTCATCCGACAGGGCGCGCTTTCGAACGAAATCGACGATATGGCGAGTCAATTGCGTCTACGGACGGGCGATCCGACGCTTTCCATTCCGGTTCACAGCTTGTCTGGCGGGAACCAACAAAAGGTCGTGATAGGAAAATGGGTGATGAACCAGCCAGATGTGCTGATTATGGATGAGCCGACGCGCGGCATTGATGTTGGAGCAAAATTCGAAGTTTTTTCGATCATGAACCGGTTGGCAGAAGCGGGAGTCGGAATTCTGTATATTTCGTCAGAGCTCGATGAGCTGATCGGCGTCTCTGACCGCATTCTGGTCATGCATAAAGGGCGGATTGCAGCGGGATTCGATCGGTCGAATTTCGATAGGCAGGCTATTCTTTCGGCGGCCTTTGGTGGGAGGAATGTGAAATGAACATGAAGAATTTGAAGGTCTTTTTACTTGCGAATGCGCCGGTCGTGCTCTTCATTCTTATTTTTCTAATCTTCGGGGCTCTGTCAGATCGGTTTTTACAGTTTCAAAGCTTTGAGAATATTGTCAAACAGGCAAGCTTTATAGGGATTGTCGCAATTGGCATGACCTTCGTAATGCTGACTGGCGGCATCGATCTTTCTGTGGGCACTAACATGTATTTGTCCTCGGTGGTCGCAGGATTGCTGATGCGCGATTTTGGCATGACGCCGGCTGTCGCCGCCCTTGGGTGTATTGCAACGGGTCTCGTCTTTGGTTCTATCAACGCCTTCATGATTGTAAGGTTACGAATGGTTCCATTCATCGTGACGTTGGGGATGCTTGTCGCAGGCCGTGGAGTGGGGCTTTTTCTGACCGAGTCGCGGGGGATCATGATTCCCAATGAACTGCTGATCTTCGGCGCCGGGCGCAGTTTCGGCTTACCCAATCCAATTCTTGTTTTTCTTTCTGTTGCGTTGCTTGGGCAGATCGTGCTCACCCGCACTCGTTTCGGTCGTCATATCTACGCTGTCGGAAACGATGCCAAAGGTGCCAAGCGCGCAGGTGTTGAGGTCGGACGGACAATGACCCTGGCCTACCTTGTATGCGGTGTCTGCGCGGCACTTGGCGGTTTTGTCTCGGTGTCACAGCTAGGTATCGTCAATGCCGGGTTCGGCGAGTTCTCCGAACTCTATGCAATCGCTGCCGCTGTGCTAGGTGGGGCTAGCCTTTTTGGTGGGGTAGGAAAGGTGTTTCCGGGAACTGTCTTGGGTGCCGTTCTGATCCAGATGGTTCAATCAGGTCTCGTTTTCCTGCGAGTTGACATATACATCCAGCCGTTGATCCAATCCGTGATTATTCTAATTGCTGTCGTGATCGATTCAGTGCGCAATAATATGATAAGCCTCCTAGCTCGTCGGAAAATACGCGTAGACGAAGATTGAACAAAAAAACTTACCGGCCTGATTAGTTCAGGCCGGTCTCGTCCTGCTGGTGATAAAGTGTGTTGGCACGGCTCAGATGATGACGCATGGCTGCACCTGCAGCTTCGACATCTTTCTTTTCAATGCTTGCAATGATGGCTTCGTGCTCTTCCAGCGTCAAATGCTCGAGCCCGGTCGTCCGCACTGCGGCAGGATGGAAGCGTTCAAGCCAATCAAAGATTGCCCTGACAACGGACGCTAGCAACAGATTTCCCGATATCTCTGTAAGGCGGCCATGAAAAGCGCTGTCCATCTTCATGAAATTTCGCGAGTCACCACGGCTCTTTGTCTGATTGGCGACAATCGCCTTTAGGTCGGCAACATCGCTTGGGGTCGCTTTTTCTGCAGCGATACGCGCCAGCTGAACTTCAAGCAGAAGCCGTGCTTCCTTCAGTTGAGCGAGTATATCAGCATCATATGTCAAGACGTGATGCATGGTGAGCGCCAGCTGCTCGGCTAGAAGGCCCAGTTGCGGTTCTGCTACCCTCGGTCGCTCCCCGTGACGAACATGAATAAGGCCGAGGTTTTGCAATGATTGCATAGCCTCGCGAATTGCCGGGCGACCAACGCCAAAAACATCCATCAATTCCCGTTCAGATGGCAATGGAGCACCTGGGGGAAGATGGCCTTCCTGAATTTGCGCGAGCAGGCGCTGACGTACTTCTTCAGAAAGCTTCTTTTTTCTAATGGGTTCTTTGTTCAACCGAGCCTCCAGTCAAAGAGAATACTTTAGGGACTTTTACAGGAATTCTTCAGAAGATCTACAGACTATACCAGATTGACGCATTCGTGAATCTGTTATACTGGTATAATCAGTATCATATATGATGCCGAGTTAGGAGGAATCAATGACACGACCTGTTGCGATACTTGGTGCAGGAGGGAAAATGGGTTTCCGCGTGACCTGTAAGATCCGGGATGCGGGCTATGACCTTCGCGCTGTCGAGATAAGTGATGTTGGACGGGACAGACTGGCCGGAGCGGGTATTTCCGCTTGTGATCAAGGTGAAGCGCTCAAAGGGGCTCAGGTTGTTGTTTTGGCCCTGCCCGATTCGCTGATTGGCCCGGTTGCTGAAGAAATCGTGCCGGAACTTGATGAAGGCACAATCGTCGTTATTCTCGATGCCGCAGCGCCTTACGCCGGAGTACTTCCTTCGCGCGACGATATTACTTACTTTCTGGGCCATCCCTGTCACCCGCCTCTCTATGCCGACCTTGACGACTCAGAGCAAAGACAGGACGTGCATGGGGGTGTGGCGCCTCAGGCAATTATTTGCGCTCTCATGCAGGGCCCAGAAGAGCACTATAATGTAGGCTGTGAGATTTGTGAGGCGATGTGGTCGCCAATTCTTCGCGTGCATCGCGTAACGATGGAGCAACTTGCAATTCTAGAGCCAGGCCTGTCGGAAATGGTGGCGATGCCGTTCGTCGACGTTATGATCGAGGCCGTGGAATTGTGCGCGTCTCGCTATGACATTCCTCGCGAAGCAGCATTCGATTTCATGATTGGTCACCTTAATGTCGAAATTTCGATGTGGTTTGGCTTCACCCCCAAGGTTCCCTCTGATGCTGCTCTTCGTTTGATGCGCTTCGCACGCGGCATCGTGGTGCGTGATGGCTGGGAGCGTGCGCTCGATCCAGCGGTTGTCAAGGAGGCGGCTGAGCTAATAGTTCGTGGATAGCGCACCTCGTGGTGAAAAGGACGTGAAATGTCCTCAGCTGTGATGGCGTATTGATTGCGCCATCACAAAGATCTTGTTCGGCGTGTCTATACAGAGCAAAGCGAGGCTATTGCGCGGCACACACGTGGGATTTTATGGTTTTATCTGCCTGCAATCAAACCGGACCACTCGATGGGGGCAGGTCACACCGTTTGGTCGATCTACCAAAAAGGATGCGGCGCGGTGCATTCTCTGTGTCCCGATCGAATACGGCAGAATTCGCTAACCGTCCCCGCACCGCAACGAAATCACATCCGCGCAGGCTGCCAGATCGCCACCACAGCAATCCGACAGAAGGAACATGACGAGGTCATTCACCGATGCGAGGTTGGCGGCATAGCGTATCTCTCGTTGATGGCGTGTCGCCGTCAGCAGACCCGCGCCTTTTAGGCTTGAGAGATGACCCGATAGCGTCGAGGGCTTCGCCTCGAGCCGACGCGCGATTTCGAGCGCAGGCACGCCCTCCGGCCCGGCTTTGACGAGCAGTCGAAAGACCGAGAGCCGCGTTTCATGCGCTAGGGCGGCGAAGGCGTCGAGGGCAGCATTTCGTTCCATATTTCGTTGAGCAGCCCCACTTGAGTGGTCCGTGTTAAAAGTTAGTGCATGATTGGCCGTTGGTCCATCGGGATGATGGCCTCTGGCGCAGGTGGGCGGTAGCCCAATGCACTATGGGGTCGTTTGGTGTTGTAATGTTTCCTCCAGTTTTCAATGATGATTTGGGCTTCACGCAGCGAGTAAAAAATCTCGCCGTTCAAGAGCTCGTCGCGCATCCGGCCGTTGAAGCTTTCACAGTATCCGTTTTCCCAGGGTGACCCGGGCTCGATGTAGGCAGTCTTTGCCCCAACCGCCTTGATCCAGTCTCTGACAGCCTCAGCGATGAACTCCGGGCCATTGTCCGACCGAATGTAGGCAGGCACCCCCCGCAGGACGAACTGGTCTGTCAGAGCATCAATGACCTCAGTCGAGTTCAGCTTCCGTTTAACCCGGATCGCCAAGCATTCCCGGCTGTATTCGTCCAAGATGTTGAGGGTCCTGAACGCCCTGCCATCATCGGTTCGGTGATGTACAAAGTCGTATGACCAAACATGGTTGCGATATTCCGGGCGCAGCCGGACACACGACCCATCCATTGCCCGGCAGTCGATACGCAGTATCGATGGGAGGGATTCAGCCAGAGCCGCCCCTTCTTTGGTTGTTTCATTGGCACTTTAAGCCCCTCGCGTCGCCATAACCGTTCAACCCGCTTGTCGTTGATCTGCCAGCCTGCCTCTCTCAGCAAAGCCGCAACCCTGCGGTAGCCATATCGGCCATACTGGCGCGTCAATTCCATCATATCAGCGACCAAGCGTTCTTCGTCAGCACGCCCACGTGGCAATCGACGTTGTGTGGATCGGTGCTGGCCCAGAACGCGACAAACCCGTCGCTCTGAAACTTTGAACTGACTGCGAACATGATCGATGCAGGCCCGCCGACGCGAGGGGCTCAGAAGTTTCCCGATGCGGCCTCCCGTAGGATCAGCTTGTCCAGGGTCAGGTCAGAAACTGCACGTCGCAGGCGCTCGTTCTCTTTCTGTAGCCGCTTTAGCTCTTTGAGTTGTTCCGTGCCCATTCCACCGTACTTCTTCTTCCAGCGGTCATAGGTTTGTTTAGTCACGCTGATCTGACGGATCGCGTCAATCCGGGGCATGCCTTGCCCCATCAGCACCTCAACCTGCCGTAATTTCGCGACAATCTCTTCAGGCTTGGGTCTCTTAATCGCCATTCTTGGTCCTCCGCTTTCCTAACTATAGGGGCGGACCACTTCAAAGGGGGAGGCTCAGTCACCTTGGGCGGCAGGGGCATGCGGAATATGGCGCTGCATGCGCCCTTCCATATCGCCGCGTAGAAACGCTTCAGACGCATCCGGGGGATGCCGCACACCCGAGCGGCACAATGGCAACTTGCTGATCTTGACACTCGAAGATAGCGTCGCGCGAAACAACAATGGCGGGAGGAAACGACCATGGCGCTCTGCAGCGATGCGGCAATGGTGCTATTTTATGACATCGCAGGCGACACCTCCAATCACGACCACTGGCACAGCCACGAGCACCTGCACGAGCGCCTCTCGGTGCCCGGTTTCCTGCGGGCGACCCGCTGGATCGCGACCGAGGGCGGGCCGCGCTACATGGTCACCTACGAAGTCAGCGGGACGGATGTTGCGACCTCGCAAGGCTATCTCGACCGGCTGAACGACCCGACGCCCTGGACCTCGTCGATCATGCCGCGGTTCCGCGGGATGATGCGCGGATTCTGCACGATTCCGGCAAGCGCAGGCTACGGCTTCGGCGGTTTTGCCAGAGCATGTCGTTTCCAGCCGGAACCGGGCCAGGAGGAGGCGGTAGCCGCGTGGCTCGCGAATGAGGTGCTGCCGAAGATCGCTTACCTGCCGGGTGTCGCCAGCATCCAGTTTCTGCGCCCGACCGCCCTGCCGCCGATGACGCGGGAACAGGCCCTGCGCGGCGCCGACACTCCCTTGCCGTGGCTGCTCATCGCGACCGGCTACGATGCGGAGTTGCTGGATCTGGCGGTCGGCGCAGCCTTCGATCCCACGCTGCAAGCTGGTATTGGGCTGAGCGGTGAAGTTGTCGCAGCGCAATACGTGCTGAACCATACAGCGACAGCTGACGAAGTCGCCCGCACTCCAGAGCCACCGGTGCCAGGTCGGGTTGTTCCCCTCGACTGACGTCTGACCGGATCGGTCTCGTTTCCCAGCTCGTGCTCGTTGCTCTGCTTCGTGCTGCACTTGACACAAAGATCGCCTTTGGGCTGGGAGCAGTCGCTCTCTGCGTCAGTCTTGGAGGTCAGCTCTGGGCCGTTCGCCTACTGTTTGAACGGTATGACGTTGGATCCGCCGTTGGCGAACGCCACGGCGCCTTCGTTGCGGATGGTATTGAGCTCCTCGTCGAACGCTGCCCGATCATCGTCGAAGAGATCGTCCCAAACGATAGATGTGCCGTCTTCGGTCACAACTTCCAGCGTCCATCCCTCCCCACCTTCGAGTTTGTAGATATCCACCTTGAATGGCACCCCATCCTCTACGATGCGCTGCGAAGCGCTGGAAATGACAAGGTTGGGTTCGCGTTCCATCTGACTACCTCGTTGGTCTCCGATAGATAATAGGAGCACTGTTCACGGAAGCCAATGTCCGCAAAGCGGGATGTGGTCGCAGCATCTGAAACGAGCAATGAAGGGCAGCAACGGGCCTGAAGCGCAATTCTCCAGTCTCGACCCGGCGTCAAACTAGACAGAGCAATCGAAAACAGTGTCCATGGAGGGCGAAGGAGACCAACGTGACCAAACCAAGTAAGGCTGAAATCGTAGACCTCGTGAGCAAACGCTCAAAAAATCGGATAAAGGGCAGCGTGCGGCTAGAGATGCCGGGCACAGCGACGCTCTATGTGGACGAAACTGGAGCAATTGAGAGCGATCAGGCCGCTGACATAACTCTGACGGCGGACGCTAGCGTGTTCTACGACATAGCAATGGGAGTAAAGAACCCCGCAAAGGCATTTATGATGCGCCAGCTAAAAGTAGACGGGAACCCTATGAAAGCGCTCAAAATTGGAGAAATCCTGAGCACGACGGACTAGGTTTCTTGACCGAATACGACCCGGTTTCATCGCAGGTTTGATGTATTCCTCAAGCGAGACGAGGTGTTGCTGGGAAACGCGCTAATGCTCGGTCGATAAAACCGCCGCGAATTGCAGCACGGTCAGCGGCACCGAGTTCAAATCATTTTGGATCATGCGCGAGCGGCGAATGTCCGTTTGGGCGGGCCGCACCGCAACGGGCACTCGGCAGGATGAAGGACTGCAAAGGGCCGTCCATGAAGACGGCCCGTAGTCTCAGATTTCAATGGCTTCGGCGATAGCAAGTGCGTCTTCAAGCTCGACGCCCAAATATCTGACCGTGCTGTCCATCTTGGTATGGCCTAGCAGGAGTTGAACCGCGCGCAGGTTGCCGGTCTTCTTGTAGATCTGGGTGACCTTGGTCCGGCGCATAGAATGCGTGCCGTATGCGCTCGCCTCCAGCCCGATCGAGATCACCCAATCCCTGACGATGCGTGCATATTGCCGGGTCGAGATGTGAAGTCGTTCGTGGAAACGCCCAGGCCATAAATATTCTGATCCGACCATCAAGGGGTCTTGCATCCATTTGTCCAATGACGCCCGCGTGCCATCCGAGATTTCGAACCGCACTGGCTTCTGCGTCTTGCTTTGCAAGACCGAGGCACGTTCCTTGATCAGGCCGGAAGCCATGACATCTACGACCTTCAGTTTGACCAGATCGCACCCGCGCAGCTTGCTGTCGATAGCCAAGTTGAAGAGCGCCAAGTCGCGATGGTTCTCGGCCAGTTCAAGCCGAACCCTGATCGCCCAAACATGCTTGGGTTTCAGAGGCCGCTTCTGGCCCACGATGCGCCCCTTGTTCCAAGCAAGGCGAAGCGCGCGAATGGCAGGTAAGTTCGGTGTTTGCATGACTGATCCTCCGATCCGCCACGCCCTCCACATCGACAACCCGACGTTGACGGATCATCATATCATGAAACGCTGCGGCGCATCCGAGGTGCGCAGAGAGCCCAAACCTACTGAATTCTGCTTCGCGGCGAACGGCATGTGTGGATGGCTCCTGCATAGCAAGACATTTTTGATCTGATTTGTGCATTTGTCAGAAGCAGTCATGTGTCCGGCCTGTTTGCGCGGTTTTGACCGCTGGCCCTGATGGGTTCCGCAAAC
>NZ_JBFRYC010000024.1:0-22017 GCF_040892615.1 Thioclava arctica | reverse complement strand
TGCGCGAGGTCTCGACCTGGATCATGCACCAGATGCTGCAGCATGTGGCGTCCGGTGGGCGCGGCCTTACATTGCCTCCGGTCATTCTTGTGGGGCCGCCCGGCATCGGGAAATCGCATTATGCGCGCAAGCTGGCCGAGCTTGCCGGCCTGCCGGTGCGCATGATCGATGTCGGTGCTGGCAGCGCAGGCTTCCGGATCTCGGGCACGGAAAAGGGGTGGGCAACCGCGCAATCTGGTCTGCCTGTGGAGACCATGCTTGCGACGCGGGTCGCCAATCCGCTGATGATCGTGGATGAGGTCGATAAGGCGGGAACGGCCCATAGCACGCGAGGCACCTCGACCAGCCTCACGACCTCGCTGCTGCAGATGCTGGAGCCCGGCACGGCACGGCATTTTGAATGCCCCTATCTGCGCATTCCTGTCGACATGTCGCGGGTTATCTGGATCATGACGGCGAATAATCTGGAGGGCATCCCCGCGCCGCTGCGTGATCGCGCGCGGCTGTTCATCCTGCCCAACCTTTCGGCGACAGATGCGATTGCGCATTTTGACCGGCTGACGGTGGGGTGCGAATGGGAGGCCGAGCGCGACCGCTGCCGCGTGTTCATCGAGCGCATGTCCGCACGCCCCGAAGGGATCAGCTTGCGCCAGATCGGGAAACTTGTGGAGGCGTTGCGTGACCCCGTCGCGCCGCTATACCAGTGAAGGCATGCCGGCCCCTGATGGGGGTCGGCGTGTGCCGTCTTAATGGGAAGTCAGACCTCAAGCGAGTGCCCTGCAACAACGCCGGGGCGATGTAACCGCCTAACGTGGCACATGTATGCCAGCGGGGGCGGATGCATCCCAAATACAGATCTACGATAAAGCCAAAAGCTCAAAGGAGAGTCGCCCGAACCAAAAGCGTTGCTCAGGCAAATGGTTCGGTCAGGTCTGCAGTCAAAGCACCGAGAAAGCGAAGACAGGCGTCGATCTGTGACACCTCCACAAACTCATTGGGCTTATGCGCCTGTTCGATGGAGCCTGGCCCGATTATAACGGAAGGGATATGCCCGATCGTTTCAAACACGCCGCCTTCCGAACCATAAGACACTTTCCCGCCCCAGTCAGGCATGAGATGGGCATAGCGTGCAAACCCTTTTGTCTCGCGCGCTTCACCCATTGGCGGATAGGCAAAAATGCGTTCCCAGGTGATACCGCTTTGGGATGATTTCGCTGCCATTTGCATGCCGATATCAGCTTCGATTTCAGCTAAGAGCGCCTGCATGTCTGCTTCTGGATCCATGCCGCTGATGGAGCGCAATTCAAAGGTAAAGCTACAATTTGCGGGCGTAACATTGGTCGCAACCCCGCCGCGGATCATCGTGGTAAGCATTGTGGCGTGGGGGACGGTGAACTCTGAATCGAAAGGGCCTTCTTGTGCGTAACGCGCGGCGCGTTGTGCAATCCGCTCAATTGCCAGCGCTGCGAATTCTATAGCATTCACGTGCGTGGGTGCGAAAGAGGAATGCCCCGAGGTGCCAGTGACATGGGCGCGCATGGCGATCTTGCCCTTTTGCCCGGTCACCAACGCCATGTTCGACGGCTCTCCTATAATCGCCAATTCCGGCGGGACATCTAGCGCAGCAAGGTAGCGCGCAATCGCAGGCGCCCCGAGACAGCCAATCTCTTCATCATGCGAAAAGCACAAATATAGCGGACGGCTCAGCGCACGGATGTCCACGTTTTCTACAGTAGCCATGACGCAAGCGGCAAAGCCCTTCATGTCGCAAGATCCGCGCCCATAAAGCCGCCCTTCACGCTCATCCATCGTAAAAGGCGGCGTCACCCAAGTTTCTTCGTTCGCGGGCACGACATCAGTATGTCCAGACAACACGACACCGGGCACATCGGCAGGGCCGAAGCGCGCGATGAGGTTAGCCTTTTCGCCGCTTGCATCGGGCAGGATGACGACATCGGCACCGAGCTTTTTAAAATGCTCCGCCATATGATCAATCAACGCCCGGTTTGAGTGTTTCGAAACGGTATCATAGCCGATCAGCGCCCCCAGATGACCCTTGGCTTTGTCCAGGGCATCGTTTTGGACGGCTGGGGCTGCGATTGTGAGGCTCATTTCTCTCAGGCCTTTCTTGTATTGAACTTATGGAACTCGCGTCGAACGGTCAGCCCGACGACAAAGACGATCAGCACGGCGAAAATCCACGTAATCGGCGAGGACAGCAGCACTGACGGATCGCCGCGCGAAATTGCGAGGGCGCGGCGGAGATTCTCCTCGATCATCGGGCCGAGAATAAACGCGATTAGGAAGGGGGCGGCGGGGATGTTCATCAGGAACATAATGAACCCGACAACCCCCATGATCAGCAAAATCGCCACATCGAACATGCTCGAAGAAATCGAGTAAATCCCGAACAGGCAGAGCAGCAGCACGGCAGCTGTCAGCAGGGTCTGAGGGATATGCGCGACATATGAAAACATGCGCATCGTGATTTTGCCTGCGCCGAACAACAAGACAGAGGAAAGCATCATGCCGATAAAGAGCATGTAGACCTCGTGAATGTTGGTCTGGAACAGAAGAGGCCCTGGGGTGAGCCCCTGGATCATGAAGGCACCAAGCATTACCCCGGTAATCACATCACCAGGCACGCCAAGCGCCAGTAGCGGGATCATTGTCGCACCGCAGGCACCGTTATTCGCTGATTCAGAGGCTGCGATGCCTTCGATCTCACCCTTGCCGAAATTGTCGCGGTTCTTCGAGGTGCGTTGCGCCTCGCCATACGAGAAGAATGCTGCCGCAGAGGGGCCGATGCCAGGGATGGCTCCAAGCACGGCGCCAATGGCGGACCCGCGCAGAATGGATTTAAGCGACCCCATAAACTCTGCTCGGGTCACATGTTGATCGCCAAGCTTGGCGGCCTCATCGCGGCGCACAGCGCGAAACACGACCAACTTGATCAATTCGGGCAGCGCGAAAAGCCCGATCAAGACCGGCGCCACCGATAGTCCCGCCTGCATGTCATTGGTGAAGGCGAAGCGAAACGAGCCATACATGTCTTCGCCAGCTGTTGCGAGCAAAAGCCCAAAAGCCGCAGATACCGCGCCGAGCAAGAGCGAATTCCCTGAAACGCCCGCCACAGTCGTCAACGCAAACAACATCAGCATGAAATATTCCGGCGGTCCCACCCGCAGGGCAAGGATTGCCAGCGGCGCAGCTAGGAAAATCAGCGATAGGTTGGAGATGAAATCACCGATCACTGAAGAATACAGCGCCATGTTGAGCGCCTTACCGGCCTTGCCTTGTTGTGCAAGTGGATAGCCGTCAAGCGCGGTGCAAGCTGCCGATGCTGTGCCTGGCGTCTTGATCAAAATGGCCGAGACAGACCCGCCATAGGTCGAGCCCTTATAGAGCGCGACAAGCAACAAGATCGAGGGGACCGGATCCATATAAAAAGTAAAGGGTAGAGCAAGGGTTACGGCCATCGTTCCGGTCATCCCGGGGATCGCACCGACGATCACGCCGCCCCATATTCCGGCAACCATGATCAGCAGGTTTTGCCAAGTTGCTACCGCTTGAAGCGCGGAAAGAATCTCATGCAGCATCACGGTCTCCGATCAGAAGCCAAAAGATTTGGCCAATGCGCCGAGTGGGAACTGTGTCCCGAGCGCGGAATGAAAAAAGCTCACAAGCAGGATTGGTCCGAGGACGGATAGAGCGGCGATCCAGAACCGATAGCTTCGTTCGCCCGTCAATAGAATTGCTGCCAAGGTGAGGGCCATTGAGGCGACGAGAAATCCGATAAACGGGACGAGAGCGAGAAAGCCGGCAAAGGCTAGCAGCACACCGAGAAACCGCAGCAAATGAGATTTCGTATGTGCTCCGTCCTTGTCGATAGTTTCGGACGCTGCGGCACGACCGGTTAGGGCAAAAGCCATGTCCAAAAGACCCAAAGCGGCACCGATGATTGATACGGTGCGTGGCCACATGTCAGGCGGCGGCGCGAAGCCCGGAATGAACGCGGGGCGCTGAACATAGATCGGTATCAGCACAAGGGCGACGACGGTAAAGAATAGGAAAATAGCGAGCCCCCTGAAAAGTGGGCCACGAAACACGGACGTCTGCATCGGGATCTCCTCATCAAATGGCGCGGCCCAACAAAAGGGCCGCGCCATATCGTCTAAGCGGAATTATTCGGCCGGGAGGTAGCCGAATTTTTTCGCGAGCCCATGGAACAAGTCGTATTGTTCTTTGGCGTAGGCCGGCATGTCGACCTTACCCACCGTCGAGATCGAGCCACGGCGCTGAGCGAGGGTCAGCCAGGTCTTATCCGTCGCGACTTTGCTCAGAACGTCGTTCCATTTGGCGACGACATTTGCCGGGAGATCTTTGGGACCATACAAGGCGCTCCAACCCGTCACTTGACCCGCTTGTTTGTAGCCAAGCTCAGTTGCGGTCGGCACGTTGGGCAGCTTTTCCATCCGTTCAGGTGCAAATACCATCAGGGCTTTCATGTCGCCGCTTTCGATATGCGGGATCAGAGACCCTGCCGAAATTGCAAGAAAATCGACGTGGCCTCCCAGCAATGCGGTCGCCAGTGCGCCACCGCCCTTGTAGGGCACGAGAGTTGCTGCGGTAAGCGGATCTAGGCCGGCATCAGATAGCAGCGATTGCGTGGAGAACCCGTCAATAGCGGTCGCACCCGAGGCGGCATATGACATTCTGCCATTGCTGTCCTTGATCGCTTTGAGAAGGTCCTCAACCGAGTTGTAAGGCGAGTCACCTTTTACAGCGAGGATCATCGGAGTAGCTTCCAGCGCACCGAGGAAGGTGTAGGCGTCCCAATCCACCGAAGCCTGCGGATTGACTGCGGGCGTCAAAGCCATACCAACGCGGGCAAGCAAAAGCGTATACCCATTGGGATCGGCCTCAGATACTGAGCGAGCGCCATTCATGCCACCAGCACCGGGTTTATTGACCACGGTCATTGGCTCTCCCAGATAAGGTTTCGCGGCTTCGGCAAGCGCGCGTCCCGCCAAGTCTGACGCGCCACCCGGACCATAGGGCACAACCAGCGTCACCGCTTGATCGGGGTAATCTCCTGCGTAAACCGTGCCCGCAGCCAAAGTCGCTGCGACGGCGATTGAGGAAAGCAGTTTTTTCATTTTTTAGAAGCCTCCATGTTGTGGCCACTCGGCCAAAGTGTGTTCAGAATGAGAATTCACAGTATTCCTTTTTGAGCAAGAAAAGATGATAGTATGCATGAATCACATACTGAGAGAGCCAAGATGGTCAAAATTCGCGAACTTGAGGCATTCGACGCCTATTTGCGACTTGGAGGGATGAAGAGCGCTGCGGAAGAGACCGGTCTGAGCCAGCCCATGATCAGTCGATTGTTGACTGCTCTCGAAAAAAAACTGGGCTTTGCACTTTTTTTACGCAAACGAAACAAGTTGGTGCCCACGCCCGAAGCGTTTCAATTCCACCTGACCGTAACGCGCAGCCTTGCTAGCATTCGCGCTCTCAACGAGGAAGCGACGGCCATCGCCAATAATCAGCGCGGTCAGCTTGTGATCGCAGCTCAACCGATTTTTTGCGATACCTTCCTTGTAAGTGCGTTGCGCGCCTTTCAGAAAACGCACCCGCAGGTCAGCGTGCGGTTGCTGGATGTCGGCATGAACGAAATTCTTCGCGCAATTAGTGAGCGCAGTTGCGATATGGCGCTGGGCATTACTCTTGATGCGGATCCTTACGGCGCAGATGTGACGCCCTTAGCGACATGCGAAGCACGATGCATCTTGCCGATAGATCATGCGCTCAACACGTCGGGCGAAATCCCATTGCCCCGTTTGCGGCGTGAGACCTTTGTCGAACTCGCGCCGGGAAGCCCGCTGCGCACTCGGGTAGATAACTTGATGCAGACGATTAACGTCGAACGCAATATCATCGCGGAGACGCGCACATTGCACGGGGTGGTGCGTCTTGTTGAGGCGGGGCTGGGGTTGGCGATTGTAGATCCGGTTGCCCTGTTGTTGCTTGATCGGTCCAAAGCTGTGGATCACCCGCTTTTGCCAACCATCCGTTGGGAAATTGCGCAGTTCGTGCCCAAGGATCGCCCGCTTAACGGAATAGGGTTGGCATTCTCCCATGTGGTCGCCACCGAAATAGAACGCTTGAAAGCTGCGGGTGTTATTTTCTAGGCGGCGCTTTGCAAACATTTCGTTGAACAAGCGTCTTCCATAAGGGGAAGGGGATCCCTCGTTCTGGTCAATTGCCTTCTGATTTAACGAATCTCGCATTCTGTGTCAGTATGAAACCCAGCAACAAGATTGCGCGCTGCAAATGACACCGGTCTTGGGAGGACGTGATGCCAAGGGATGAGAGGTTTCCACCATCAAGATACGGACTCGTAGAAAGGCAAATGGCCGAAGGGCTGGTTGCTTTGGAAAACCGGATCCTCAGCGGAAACGCCGACGAAGATTGCGATTGTAAAAACGGAATGTTCAACGGGCTGACCCGTCGACGTGTTCTTGCAGCGGGGTTCGCCGCAGGAGGCAGTGTTCTAGCGGCGGGACGTGCAATGGCCGAGGCTCCCCCTGGTGCAGTGGAATATCCGGTTCAACCAGATCCGACGAAAGAACAGGGCCGCACGATACTTGATGACGGGGGCTATGGATCAAGGTCCCAGTTCGAGAATGAGTTGAGATGGCGCTATCCCACTGCCAGCCTAGATTCTAGCTGGTCGATGACACCGCTTGCTGCGGGATTTGGAATCATCACGCCGTCGGGGCTGCATTTTGAACGCCATCATGGGGGCATTCCCGCGATTGACCCTCAGACCCATGAATTGATCCTGCATGGCATGGTCGATCAGCCTATGCGCTTCACGATGGATGATCTGAAGCGGCTGCCATCCGTCAGCCGCCTGCATTTTATTGAATGCTCGGGCAACGGCCTGACCGAATGGGCGCAACCGACCCTTAAGACGGTTCAAGGCACACATGGTTTGACTTCGACTTCCGAATGGACCGGTGTCCGGCTGTCAACTGTGCTGGAAATAGCCGGGATAAAAGACGGGGCGGCTTGGATTTTAGCCGAAGGTTCCGACGCCGCAGTGATGACGCGATCCGTGCCGATTGATAAGGCGATGGATGATGCAATTCTGGCCTATGCCCAAAATGGCGAGGCGCTGCGGCCCGAACAAGGCTATCCACTACGTTTGTTATTGCCGGGTTATGAAGGGAATACCCATATCAAATGGTTGCGCCGGCTGAAAGTCAGCGACAAACCGTTCATGACGCGCGAAGAGACATCAAAATATACAGACCTGATGCCGGATGGCACTGCGCGACAGTTCTCGCTGGAAATGGACGCAAAATCTGTCATCACATTTCCGTCCGGCGCAATGAAGCTACCGCGTCCGGGGTTTTATGAGGTCACCGGTCTTGCATGGTCGGGCCGCGGCGCCATCACTAAGGTTGAGGTGTCCGCCGACGGAGGTGCAACCTGGCAGGAAGCAGAACTCAACGGCCCGGTTTTGCCGAAATGCCACACGCGGTTCCGGCTTCCTTGGGTATGGAAAGGAGAGGAGGCTGTCCTTCAAAGCCGCGCGGTTGATGACACAGGATATACGCAACCGACACTTGCCAAGCTGGTAGAGGTCCGCGGGCTGAAGTCAGTCTATCATTTGAATGCGATTCAAAGCTGGCATATCGCGCCTGATGGGGAGGTGACCAATGTCCACGCGTAACCTTACAAACCTTACTCTGGTGCTGTTCTGCTTTGCAGCCAGTGGGGTGGCCAATGCACAGACAGAAAATTCAGCAAGAACTGTCGCGGCAATTCCTGCAGAAATTAACGACACTGGCGAACGCGCGCCCGCGGCGCCCCCACGGTCAAGTGCGGGCGATGCCACACCGATTGATCTGGCTGCGAATAGATACGGCATCGGAAGCCCGGCATCGCAGGAAGAAATCGCCCGGATCGACATAGATGTGATGGCAGACGGCCGGGGCTTGCCCGAAGGCAGCGGGACATATGCCGAAGGCGAAGCGCTATATGCGGATAGCTGCGTAGCCTGCCATGGCGAAGACCTTGAAGGCATCGCCGAGCTGGGAGCGCCGAAACTCATTGGTGGTCGCGGTAGCCTTGCAAGCGAAAACCCGGTGAAGACTGTCGAAAGCTATTGGCCATATGCCAGCACGTTGTTCGACTATGTTCATCGCGCCATGCCGATGGACACACCTGGATCACTGTCGCCGGATGAAGTCTATGCGGTCGCCGCCTATATTCTAGGGCGCAGCGGGATCATCGACGAAAACCCAGAGACAGAGCTGAATTCGGAAAGCTTCGCTAGAATCACGATGCCGAACGCAGAAGGCTTCGTAAAGGACCCGCGCGGTCAGGGGCAACTAGAGTAAAGACGGCTCTGCACGCCATTCAAACATGAAGCGTTGCTTTCTGGAGATTAGGCTAATTGGCAATGAAATCGTTTAGTCCGGGACAAGAGATGTCTCGGACTTCACCGTTTGCATTATCTGTCCAAGGAAGCGTAGCGGAAAACTCCAGCTTCAAACGGTCCAGTTTCCGGGGCTCAGATCACCTCATCGGAAGATTTTTCTAGCTCCCACAATGTTACCGGTGTTTGATAGACATCGGCGATCATGAAGCCTCTGAGGATGATATGATCATCAAAGTGAATGAATACCCGCAGCTACGCCAGCTATGCTGGAACCGTCCTGACGATGCAGTTGTGGACGGTGAGACTGCACTTACCCTCTACGAGCGCAACTGGCGGTTTGTTGATCATGATGCAATCACTCCACGCGAACAGAGGCTTCTGGATCAACTTATTGCAGAGCACGGTAATGGGCACTTTCTGGCCACTTGATATCTGAGTCGCACGGTGCGGAATTGTTCTAGCGGGAGAATAGAGACGATATCCTTAATGATTTCAATTTCGTAACGACAATTCGCCATTTGAAGTCGCGTGATGTTTCGTCGGCGGAGCGGCGATTTCCCGGGCTTCGAAATTCTATGCGCAAGGACCGTCACGGTGCTGAAGTGCCGGTGTCCAATGCTGAGCGCCGCTTTGCGGTGCGCATTCGCAGACTGAGCTCCGAACGGATCTTGCCGAGGTCCAAGGGAAAAGGCGCCTTCCAGCGCGCTTGCAGTTTCGTCTTTGGATTTTCTACATCTTCGAGCGTGACTGTCGCGAGCAAATCCCTGCATTTACGCATCGTTGTGCCAAAGCGCGGCGGCACGCACGATACTGCAAACAAGATCGTCACGAACCATCGCGCGGTTCCTTTGCTCTGCGCGCCTTCGCCGGATACCCCACCGAGACATTGCGCAGCTTGGTCGTTCCGATCTGAAACTCTGCTGCCAAGTGGGTGTGCCCGAAGAGCCATTGATCGGGATGGAAGCGGTTGATCAGATCGCTCAGGTCCGAAGCATAGGCTTGCGGCACCGGGCCGCCCGGCGACAGCGCGAAAGCATGGGGCGCATGATGGGTCACGACGACGGTCTCACCTGCAAACGGCTCTGACAACTGCGCCTCCAGCCATGCGACATGCTCACGATGCAGCGCAACCGTGTCGAGCGGGCGCGCTTTGCGAAAGCCCGCGTGCGCGACCCGGATATAGCGGTAATCGTTCATGATCCGCGCAGCCTCGGCGGCATTCTCTTCCAACGTTCCAGTGCCCATGCGCATATCGGTCCAGAGTGTGCAGCACAGGTAGCGCGTGGAGCCGTAGGTGATCACGGATTTCTGCGCGAACTTGGCGCCGGCTGTCAGGGCAATCTCGGCAAGCCGGTCATCGCCATCCAGACGGAAGTCATAATAGTCGTGGTTGCCCGGGAACACATGCACCCGATCCAGCGGGATGCGTTCACCGATCAGCGCTAAGGCCTGTTTCCAGCGCACCCGCGGTTTGTTGGTCAAATCGCCGGCGATAATCAGCAACTCGACACCGTTGAAGTCGATCTGATCAAGCGGGTTGAGACCCACCTGATGCCAGAGGTCGAGATGCAGGTCGGCGAGGATTAGCGTGTTGGTCATGATTGTTTCCACGACTTCAAGGACAGGGCTGGCGGGTCTTGTGCGCGATGGGCTGTTGATCCCCTTCACCACAGCGCGGTTCAGAACTCGCCTTAGAAGGGATCAAGACGATGCGCACTCGGTGCGAGGCGTCCGTCTTTGCGAAGTTCCGCCAAGAACCCGTCATCACGTTCACCGAGATTGTAGAACCGATTGCAACTCCGGGCCCAACCCTTAGCAGGTTGCATGTTCATGAGAGGCGACGTCCGGACGCGCGCGCCCTCGCGCAGATGCGGGTGGCCGGAAACTTGTCCGAAAAGCAAGGGAACACCACTTTCCTTGATCGGGCACCACCTTTGAAGAAGGGGGGCATCCGCAAGATCCTCAATCGAAGGGATGGATGTGCTGAGGCTAATGATCCAATCCTCAAAACAGACGATTTCGAAGACGCCGCGCGTTTCAGCTACGCCCATATCCTTCAGTGTGATCAGGGAAAGATAGGTCTGATAGAGAGGGCTCAGGGCAGGATCCTCTCGGATGTGCCGTCTCAATTTCTGAAAATCCGAGCCTCGGCCCCTGAGAGAGCGCAGGTGCTCAATCCGTTTGAGGTAGGGTTGCATGGCGCGGGTGGGTCTCGAGGCAGTCATGGCGGCAGTGTCATCCTTGGGACGGAGGAGGTTGTTGGGTGGATGTTACTCGTTTTTGTCCGCGTTGTGAATGTATAAGTAATTGAAACTAAATGGTTAATTTTTCGCATGATGCGATTGTCAGGCGAGTCCCTTGAGTTTGTTGGCTCAGAAGGCCACACGACGGCTCTCAAAGCCGTTTTTTCGCACAATTCTTCGAAAAGGTTTTGCGGCCTTGCCTCGCGCGCCAGTTGAACAAGCGACCTTCCGGGATTGCCGCGTCAGGGCAGCCAGTTCGCATCATTTGCGTGGACGGATCGGCTGCGCCGGTCAAATTTGAACATATCAATGGATGGAAAAGGCCGTTTCCTCGACGAATAACTTCGTCGAGCGGCTCGGGCGGTCCCTGAAGTATGAATGTCTCTACCTGCATGCTTGGGAAATTGGATTAGAGGCGAAGGCAGGCGTCAGGAAGTGGATCGACTTCTACAATCATGTCTGACGTCAGCCCCCATGGGACTGATTTGGGGATTTGAACAACGAAGGATTTCTGGTTCATCTTATCGATTAGGAGATCGAGATGAAGAATAAACCTAAAATTTCGAAGGACGCGGCTGACAAGCTGGTCAAGAACATCCGCTGCAAGACCCGGCAAACCGAAATCCTTCGCGTGCATTCGAGGCGGCAGCATGCAGGTGCGTTTGCATGGCAACTCTGGCCCAGTCGGGATCGCCAGCGCATATAGCGTCGGCAATCTCTATGTGATGCGCGGCAGAGCGTCGGATAGCCGTCTCGTCGTAGTTATGGAAAGTGCGCGCCACAAGTGCGAGATTGACGACGAGAGACAGCATCGCCTCAAGTCGGGGCGAGCGTGATGCAATCAAGATCAAGTTATGAAAGGCCCCGTTGGCCTCGGTGATGGCCCTGTAATCGGCTTCATCGCGAGGCGGAACATGGGCTTGCATGCGCTTAGCTAGGGTCTGTAGCTCGTCGCATTCCGCCTTGGTTGCTAGCCCTGCGGCGCGCTGAGCCGCATAGGATTCAAGCCGCAGACGAATTTGAAAGATTTGCTCGATCTCGTCCGCCCCGAGATCCACCACTCGCAGCCCCGGCCCTGCATCTCGCGTCAACAGGCCCTCGAGTAAAAGTTGTTTCACCGCCTCTCGGATCGGCGTGCGCGACATCTGCAAACTTTTAGCGAACTCTGCCTCGGTGATGCGCTCGTTTTCAGAAAAATGACCAGAGAAAATCTGCTTTCTGATCGCAAGATATGCCTGTTCGGCGGCCCCGACACGCTCGCTTCCTTCTGTCGCTTTTGCCATTCCTGTCCTCATTATTCTCTCGTTCAGGCATGCTGTGAATGCGGAAAACCTCCCGCCTTCATTAGCATACCTGGAACTGTGTGGCCGAGCGCGGCCTCAAGTTCTTTTGCGGCTTCGATCGCCTTTTCTAGATCATACCCAGTTTCGATATTTGAGCGCTCGAACATGTAAACAAGGTCTTCGCTTGGCACGTTGCCAGTCGCGCGTGGCGCAAAGGGGCAGCCGCCTACGCCGCCAAGTGCCGCATCGAAGGAGCGCACCCCGGCTTGATATCCGGCCCAAGCGTTTGCGAGCCCGGTGTTACGGGTATTGTGCAGATGCAGACGGATCGGCAAATCGGGATAGCGCGCGCGCACTGCTGAGACTCGCTCGATGATATTCTGCGGAGAGGCTACGCCGATCGTATCTGCAAGAGTGAGTTCGTCGGGCGGGTTCAGCATCACCCTATCGAGCACATCTAGAAGCCGCACGACAGGCACTTCGCCCTCGAATGGGCAACCAAATCCAGCTGCGAAGGTGACATTGGTTTTCGTCCGGTCCTCAACTTCGGCGGCGATTTGATGCCATTGCGTAATACCTTCGGCAGTGCTCATTCCTTGGTTGCGCTGGCTGAACGTGTCGCTCAGCACGATGGCATAGTTGATCTCATCGATCCCCACCTTTTGGGCGCGCAGAAACCCGCGATGATTGAGCACAAGGCCGATATAGCGCATGCCGTCGCGTGGTAGTTCTGCGCAAAAAGCCTCGGCATCGGCCATCTGAGGCACTCTGGTGGGGTTAACGAAGCTTGTGATCTCAACTCGACGCGCACCTGCTGCGATAGCGGCGTTCAGAATACGAATCTTTGCATCCAAACCTAGGATCACTTTTTCGTTCTGAATGCCGTCCCGCAAAGAAACATCAACTATTTCAACATCATTGTCCATGGTTCCCCCGAGCATCACAAAATTCGTTGTGCCATCACTTAAAAAATGTATACATTATTTTCGAGGAGAGTCGATACGCCCGTTTGCAGGCATCGACGCGTGAAAGGGACAGAATACTGATGGCAACCGAAGGGGCAGCCGCGCGACGCGGTCCACTCAATGATATCCGCGTGCTTGAAATGGGGCAGCTTCTGGCGGGGCCGTTCTGCGGACAGTTGCTGGCAGATTTCGGAGCCGAGGTAATTAAGTGCGAGCAACCTGGAACGGGCGATCCACTGCGCGTGTGGGGGCAAGAAAAGCCACACGGGAAATCACTCTGGTGGCCGATAGTGGCACGCAACAAAAAGTCTCTAACCTTGAACCTGCGCACTGAGGAAGGTCAGGAGATCGTTCGCGAACTTATACGCTCAACCGACATCTTGATCGAAAATTTCCGACCCGGCACGATGGAGCGTTGGAACCTCGGTTACGAAGAGCTCAAAAAGATAAATCCGCGCCTAATCATGGTGCGCGTCACTGGGTTTGGCCAGACTGGTCCCTATTCGAAACGCGCCGGCTATGGCGCGATCGGCGAAGCAATGGGTGGGCTTCGCTATGTCGTTGGGGATCCCTCGACGCCACCGAGCCGCATGGGGATTTCGATCGGGGATGAACTTGCCGCGGTTTACGCCTGCATGGGCGCGCTTATGGCATTGCATGCGCGTGAGAACAGTGGTCGGGGACAAGTTGTCGACAGTGCCATTTACGAGGCAGTGTTGGCGATGATGGAAAGCACTGTGAGCGAATATGACGTCGCGGGGTATGTCCGCGAGCGCACTGGCGCGACACTTCCCAATGTGTCGCCCTCCAATGTCTTTGAAACCCAAGACGGTAAGCTTTTGTTGATCGCCGCCAATCAAGATACCGTTTTCCGCAGACTGGCGACGGCGATGGGCCAACCTGAACTGTCCGAAGACGCGCGCTACGCCACGCATTCGGCGCGCGGCAAGAATATGAAAGAGCTCGACAACAAGATCAACGACTGGACCCGCACGCTTGACCTCGCGACTCTGGAAGAGTTGCTTCACGAGAACGGCGTTCCATGTGGGTTGATCTACAGCGCAGCTGAGATGGTGGATGATCCCCATTTCAAGGCGCGCGAGGCAATCGTCGAATTGCCACATCGAGATTTCGGCTCAATCCGGATGCAGAATGTCGCGCCAAGGTTATCCGACACACCCGGCGAGATCCGTCACGTCGGACCGGAATTGGGCGAGCACACCGATGAGGTTCTGAGTGGGAGTCTTAAAATGAGTTCTGATCGCCTTGCACAACTGAGGGCGAAAGGCGTGATCTGAGAAAGCTCTCTCGCTCTCCTTTGGAGGAAGGACGCGGGGGTCATTGGGCAGTTGAAAACTGCCCGTTATTCGCCGGTTGAGGAGCCGACACATCTGGGAGGAATACCATGAGATCTTACGTTTTGACCGCAATGCTGGCGGGAAGCGCACTGGTTGGCACAACGGGGCAAGCCTTGGCCGAGAAGACACTACGCGCGACAGTGCAAGTTTCTGTCGATCATCCCATCGGAGCGAATGTCGTTACCTTTAAGGACAAGCTCGAGGCCCTTTCAAAAGGGGATATGAAGGTCGAGATCTACGACAGCGCCCAACTATTCAAAGGCAGCGAAGTGCCAAAGGCTGTTGCAAGCGGCGCGATTGATATGGGCGTAGTTCTGGCCGATGAATATTCTGGCACTGTTCCGGCTGCGGGCATTTTCAGCGAGCCCTTCTTGTTTCCGAGTTACGAGGTGCTTGCGAAGGCGGCTGAACCCGACAGCCCGGTGCGCAAGACTTTCGACGATCTGATCGGCAAGACCGGGACCAAAGTTCTATGGTGGCAGGATTATGGACCGGTGCAGATTCTGTCCAAGGACAATCCAATCCGCACACCCGCTGACATGAAGGGAAAGCTAGTGCGCGCCCTTGGTAAACCATCAGGTGATTTCATCGAGGCCGTGGGTGGCACGCCAGTCGTGATGGGCGGTTCTGAGCAGTTCATGGCTTATCAGCGTGGCACAGTTGATATCGGCATGAGTGGCACAACGGCTGTGAAGTCTCGTAAGCTTTACGAGGTGATGAACAACGTCACGATGACCAACCATTCGTTGGCCGAATTTATCGTCGTCATTAATCCTGACGTCTACAATTCACTTAGCGACGAGGAAAAGGGTTGGGTCGACGAAGCCGCGCATGACGCAGAGATGGATATGCGCGCCAAGACGCAGCAGGAAAATGAAGACGCGGCGAAATGGCTGCAAGATAGCGGCAACGCCACCGTGACCGAACTTACCCCGGATGAGATGGCGCAATGGCAAAAAGCCGCTGCACCGGCAATCGATATCTACATCAAAGATGCTGGTCCCGTCGGACAAAAACTCGTCGACGACGTCCGTGCGCTCTACTGATCTCGACATCGCGTCATGATCGAAAAAAATAACATTCCGCCGGAGGTCCGTGATCGGGCCTCCGCCTCACCGGACGGGCCGCGCGCGCTGCGGGCTATCGATTCTTTGTCCTCCATCGCGGCATGGGGGGCAGATCTAGCGATCATCGCGATCTGCGCGATGGTCAGCTACGAAGCTCTTGCTCGGTATATTTTGCATGCGCCTACGCGTTGGACGGCAGACGTTGCTACGACTCTGATGCTCTGGCTTACATTTATCGCGATGGCACAAAGCCTGCGCAACCGGCGCATGATCCGGATCACCGCGCTGATCGGCGGGCGCAGCCCGACTATCGCACGGCTAGCGGAGTTGTTCTCGCTCCTCGTGATCGGAGCGTTCTCGATTTTGGCTGTATGGTTGTGCTTTGGCGAACTTGTCGAAAGCTTTGAAATGGGGCGGCGCACCGCAAGCATGCTTCAATTGCCGCAATGGATTATCGAGTCGCCGGTCGTGCTAGGTTACGCACTTCTCGCGCTTCAGGCCTTTGCAGATGCCGCGCGCCTGTGGATCCGGCCTGCACCCACGTTCTCTCACGCGGAAGATCCTGAATTCCATGATACCGGAGAGGGCAGTATATGATCCCGGTCCTAATCATCCTGGGGCTGATTGCTCTGCTCCTGACCGGCCTGCCGGTTGCCTTCGGTCTCGTGACCTTCGGAACGCTATTGATCGTGGCCAAGGGATTGCCACTCGCTCTGATCCCATCAAACCTCTTTGGTGGCGTGAATGATTTCGTGCTGTTGGCGGTGCCGCTCTTCCTGTTGATGTCCAACATCTTGTTGCGCGGAGGGGTCGGGCGCGATCTTTTCGTCGCGGTGCAAAGTTGGGTGGGCCACCTTCCAGGCGGCTTGGGGATCGCAGCGCTTCTCTCTTGCGGCATATTCGCGGCAATTTCGGGCAGTTCGGTGACAACAGCGGCGACGGTAGGCACGGTCGCAATTCCGGAAATGACCAAAAGAGGATATGGAAAATCCTTCACTTTGGGGCTGTTAGCGGCTGGAGGCACGCTTGGTATCCTGATCCCGCCATCCGTGCCGCTCATCGTTTATGGCGTGATCGCCGAGCAGAGCATAGGAAAACTCTTTCTTGCAGGCATTGGCCCTGGTCTTGCTCTGATCCTGCTTTTTGGAATTTATGCGGTTGTCGCAGCGTCATTCGGCACGCGCGCCGTGCGCAGTGAAAAGGCCAGCTGGACAGAGCGCTTCTCGGCAAGCCGTCGCGCCATGCCATCGGCGTTGCTTGCGGCGATTATGCTTGGCGGCATCTATTCAGGAGCTTTCACCCCGACGGAAGCTTCGGGTATCGGTGCGTCGGTGGCGCTACTCATCACTGTCATGCAACGGTCACTGAGTTGGCGTGATTTTCTTGCGGCGGTTCGGGATTCGGTGATGACGACGTCTGTCATCTTCCTGATCGTAATCGGTGCCAAAGTCTTCGGGCGTGCAATTACGCTCTACCAAATCCCAGCGCAGGTTGCGCATATGTTCGAAATCGCCGGTGATAATCGCTGGGTCTTTCTTTTGATCGTCTCGACTATTCTGCTCTTCGTGGGACTTTTTCTCGAAAGCATGTCGATGCTGTTGATTATGGTCCCGGTCTTTCTTCCCACAGTGCTTGGTCTTGGAATCGATCCGGTCTGGTTCGGCGTGTATTTCGTTTTGTTGATCGAAATTGCACTCATTACGCCCCCGGTCGGGCTGAATCTGTTTGTCATTCAGGCGATCGCGGGAACCGGACTTGGGACAGTCATTCGCGGGGTGACGCCCTTCGTTTTACTCATGTTGCTGATCGCTGTGGTGATGTGCGTGGTGCCCGGCCTCGCACTCTTTATCCCCTATGGCCTCTGAAATGGAGCGGGGAGATATGCAAATCTGGCGCGCCGCGCGGTGGCCGCAAGGTGAGGATCTGATGCGACTTCGCACGCAAGCGAGCGGGGGGGGCAAATGATCGAACCAGTGATCGTGGTCGTTACGCTGCTTGGCCTAATAGGAATCGGCGCACCGATTTTTTTAGCGCTTGGTGCGAGCGGATTGCTTGGGCTTTGGATGGCGCGCGGCTCGATTGCATTCTTCTTTGCGCCCACGTCCTTTTTCGGCCAGCTCAATTCGTTCGAGCTGATTGCCTTGCCGCTTTTTATACTGATGGGCAACTTGCTGGGCGCAACACCGGTCGGGAAGAACCTGTTTAATGCCGCAGCACTCTGGTTGCATTGGCTGCGCGGTGGACTTGCAATCGCAACAGTTGGCGCCTCGGCAATCTTCGGCGCAGTTTCTGGCGTTTCGGTCGCGGGCGTTGCCGCTGTTGGCTCTATTGCCGTGCCACAGATGCTAGAGCGCGGTTATTCGCGCGGCTTGGCTGCCGGATCGGTTGCGTCTTCTGGCGCGTTGGCAATGCTGATCCCCCCCTCAGTCCCCTTCATCATTTATGGTGCGGTATCGGGTGTCTCGGTGGGGGCACTGTTTATCGGGGGTATCGTGCCCGGCCTCGCATTGGCGGCGGCGCTCGCGCTCTACATCTATATCCGTGTTTTGCTTAATCCCGATCAGGCACCACTTGAGACAGGGCCCGCGCCATCAATGGGAGAAAAGGTCAGATCCTTAGCTGGGATCTGGCACGCGCTCCTGCTTGTGGTTATCGTTCTCGGCGCAATTTATACGGGAATTGCGACCCCCTCCGAGGCTGCGGCCTTTGGTGCGGCGGGGGCCTTCTTGATTGCTGCTCTGGTATTTCGCACTCTCACTTGGCGCACTCTAGGAGCGATCTTTGCCTCGTCGGTCAAGGTCTCAAGCACCATTTTGCTAATTATCGGCTGCGCCAAGATTTTCGGCGATTATCTAAACCTTGTGCGCGTGCCCGAAATCGTCGCGGAGGGGCTTACTGCAACCAGTTTGCCCAGTTGGGCGATACTTGTGGTATTGATGTTGGCCTTGGTTTTGCTCGGAATGCTTGTCGATGCGGTTTCCCTGATCGTGGTGACCACACCCATCCTTCTGCCGTTGATCCAAACGCTTGGCTACGATCCGCTTTGGTTCGGCATCATTTTGGTGATGAACCTTGAAATCGCCGTCGTCACCCCACCGGTGGGCCTCAATCTTTACGCCCTGCGCGGGGTCTGTCCGATGCTAAGTGTGGAGGAAATCGTTCGCTCAATCGTGCCGTTTGTGGCGGTCCAGTTCGTGATGCTGATGATTTTCGTCCTGTTTCCGGGGCTCAGCCTATGGCTTCCAAGCCTATTGTGACCCGTTCGTTTCTGTGAGTTCAAAGGGAGGAAACCTAAAATGACACAGACAAGACGCAACTTCTTAAAGATCGGCGCTGCCTTGATGGGGGGGAGCGCATTGCTAAGCGTGACCGGCACCCCGGCGCTTGCGAACACCAAACTCACTGGCGTGAGCTATCTGCCTCCAAGTTATAAGGCGTTGTCCTACGGTTCGGCTGGGTTTGTTGAGCGTCTCAACGCCAGCGATGCGGTGACTGTCGATTACTATGACAGCGCAAAACTCTTGAAAGCCGATGAACAATTGCCCGCCCTGCGCGCTGGGACAATCGATTTTATGTTCCACACGACGAGCTACATCACACGATCGGTTCCGATTCTGGGCATCACTGGTCTGCCGGGTGTGATCGAGGCGCTTTATGAGAACCCAGATCGTCTCAAGAAGGGGAGCCCCCTGTTTAATCTGATCAATGAGCAACTGGCGAAGGAAGACCTCTATATGGTCTCGATGATGGGCAACGTCCTTCAGCCCGAATACATCTGGTCAAATGCCAAGTCTCCAATCCGTTCTCTTGCCGACATCAAGGGTAAGAAAGTGCGCGTGGTTAGCTTTGAAGGCACAAAAATTATTGAGAATTTTGGCGGCGCGTCCGTGCGCATCCCATCTTCAGAGCTCTATCTCGGCTTGCAGCGCGGCACCGTCGACGCCGCCGTAGCCAATATTTCCACGATCATCGGTCGGTCTCTGCAGGAACAGCTTCACCAAGTTTACAAGCTGCCCGTTACAGGCTTTGGCATCGGCCTCTTCGTCACACCGAAACGGTGGAACGCGATGGATGCCGACACAAAGGCGGCCTTTGAATCCGCCGCTGAATGGTTCGACGCAAACGGGGCCAAGCAAGCCAATGACGTGATCTACAAAGACGAATATTGGCCGACCGTCGAACAGGCGGGCATTGAGATAATCGAGCCTTCGCCAGAAGATATAACGGCTCTCGACAAAGCCGCTCAAGGGGTTCGCGCAACATGGATTGACGAAGTCGGCAAGGACCTAGGGGAGCGGGCGATCGCGCTGGCCACTGGTCAAGCCAACTAATCGGGAGGGTGCCGTGAGACGTATATTTACACATATTGTTCGAGGCGCACGGTTGATTGGCCAGATTGCCCTGGCATTCATGGTTCTTACAATCTGCTACGACGCTCTCC
This sequence comes from Thioclava arctica, assembly GCF_040892615.1. Lineage (NCBI taxonomy): Bacteria > Pseudomonadati > Pseudomonadota > Alphaproteobacteria > Rhodobacterales > Paracoccaceae > Thioclava > Thioclava arctica. The sequence goes on along the minus strand of NZ_JBFRYC010000024.1, from coordinate 2,205 downwards.
TACGCTACGTCTTCTCGGCACCCACCTCTTGGTCACTTGAGATCAATACTTTTCTCATCATCTACGTTGCGGTTATGGCTGCAGCTGATGTTCAGCGCACCGATAGCCATATCCGGATCACCTTCTTTGTCGACAACGCCCCCGCAGTGATCAAGCGCATCACGCGCGCGATCATTGCTATCGCGGGCATCGCATTTGCCGGGATTATGACGTGGCGTGGGTTTTTGATGGCATATCAAGCTTGGGACTATGGCGAGCGAGTGTCGTCGAGTTTCGGCACGCCGACAGTGGTTCCTTATTCGCTTTTGCCCCTTGGCTTTGGCATGCTTGCTCTGCAGTTCTTTTTCGAGCTGTTGGATGTCATATTTTGGCCCGATCACACTGACGGGTCCGACCCTCAAAAGTTGCAGGAAGTCTGATTTGCCATATGACTTTCATTCAGCTGCAACGGGAGCCGTGGTGTTTGCACGGATCGGTGCAGGTTGAGCGATTGTCAGCTGGACCAGAATACTGCGCTGAGCACTAGTGACCGCTTTCGGATCTGGTTCCATTACTTTTATGTTTGATTGCAGCCGTCTCCGGATATTCCACCGACACATTGCGCAGCTTGGTCATTCCGATCTTAAACATAGCTGCGAGATGGGGATGCAATAAAAGCCATCGATTTGTCCGGTAAACTGCATCTCTGTTTTGAAATTGGTTATAATGCGCGCTACTGGTCTACTATACGCATCAAATCGCCATCGGGCAGAGGCCTTTGCATCTTTTGCGCGTTCTCGACGGGCGCCTTCAACCAAGCTTACCATTCGTCGGGCTTGGTCAGGATCACCGGCATCGCCTTGGGATGCACGGCAGCCACCTCGGCATTGGGCGGGCAAGTCAGGAAGGCAAAGAGGTCGTCTTCGGTCTCACCATGTTTCACCTTGCGCACCGATCGCCAGGCGCGGGTTTCGATCCCGGCGAAGAACATCGTGACACCCGGATCAGCCGTTCCGAACCACTGGTTGCCGCCTTTGACTGGTTCGGCGAAGGCCGTAACGGGCACCAAGCAACGATGCTCTGGCCCGAGCCAGCGCCGCCAATGCGGCGATTTCAGGTTGCGCACGTTTGTCACGCCCGGATCACGCTGGGTCTTGAGCACTGAGGGCGGTGAGGGCATTCCCCAGCGCGCCGTGACCAACTCTAATCCGTCATCTGCGTGTCGGATGATGGGGGCCAATTGATCGGGGTAAAACTTGCCCGGCCCGAGGTTGCCCACACGATCCGAGAGGCCCTTGAAGAGCCCGCGCATTGCTTCTTGCGTCGTCGTATTGCTGTAGAGGTTGCACATGGCTTCAGGCCCTCTCATTGCGCCAGATCCAGCGCACAACCTGCCGGACTGGGCGACGGACGGTCAAGTCGCTCAGCTCAGATGGGGCCGGGACACGCCATTTAACATCCAGTTCGCGGCTATTGCAGCGCGAGCAGGGAAAAGGTGGCTCATCTAGCCTGCGGTCGCCCAGAACCTGCAAGAGATCTGCAGCCCAATAGTGAACCTTCCTGTTGCATCCGGGGCAGCGCACCGTGATCAGCATGCCCACCAAGGCGGCCTGTGCAAGACGCTGTGTGCTAAAGGGATTGGCGGACGGGTGTGAGACTGGCATAATGAGAACATATGACGAACATGGGGCCGAGGCAATCCGTTGGGTCATAAGCGAGCCTCTATGGCTAAGATCATAATCTTCCGGTGCCCCTTGGGCTATCTCGGCCAAGATGCTGTGATCTGAAGACCCGCTGCCACTCAGGTGGGGTTTGATGGGCACCTCCTACGCAACCAGCCATTACACCCGCATAAAAATTCGCTTTTTATCGCAGCGGAACAACAACTTGACGGCTGCCCGGGCAAATCCTGAATTGACTCCAATCCGCGCCCGAACTATCCAGCGCGCACTATGACACTCAGTATCCGGCATATTCAGCGCGCAATACGCGCCAACTGAACCCCATCTTGGGGGCCGGTCACGACTGTCTAAATCCAGCAGCTTTGACGCAATCATGCCGGGCCTTTGCCCGCGGTCCCCTCGGTTTTTCCAACCATAGGAGATCTCCATGTCTATCATCGCATCCCCCCAAACGCTCGCCCCCTGCCGCACCATCGCACGCTGTTTTGCGCAATCCGATCAGGAGCGGTATCGTCATGGCTAGCCTCTCAAATGACCGCATGGC
>NZ_JBFRYC010000023.1:0-22980 GCF_040892615.1 Thioclava arctica | reverse complement strand
CTTCAGGCCGCTCGCAGCCCTTCAGAAGTTCGTCCAAAAGTTCCTTGGAAATCGTCATCGTCCTTGCTCCTCTCAGGAAGCATGGACCAAAGCGCAGTTACACAGAAGATCGGACACTCTCTGCACAAATGCTGCTTTCTCTGACCCGGATCTTGTCGATCCTTTGCCCTTACTGTTCGGTGACCTCCTCACACTCCCGACGTACCGGTGCGGAATGGAAAGCGCAGTGTGCCTATGCCATCGCCGCCACCGGGTTCCGGTAATCCTCTTGTTTCGTCATCATGGCCCAGAGGGCACGCGCCATCTTGTTCGCCAACGCAATCGCGGCAACCATGCGTGGCTTGCGGGGCAGCAGACGCTTGAGCCAGCCATTGTTCGGCGTTCCAAACCGCTCGACCGCTTGAAGAACAGCCATCGCGCCGGAGACCAGAAGCGTGCGGATATCACGCTGCCCCATCTTCGATGTCCTGCCCAACCGAGCCTTGCCACCTGTCGAGTGCTGCTTCGGCACGAGCCCGAGTCAGGCGGCAAAGTCCCGCCCGCGCCGGAAGGTCGACAGATCAGGGGCGAATGTCTCGATCGCGAGCGCGGTGGCGGGTCCCATGCCTGGCATGGTTTGCGCCCGTCGTGCCAAGTCGGCCTCTTTGGCCGCGCATCTCATCTTCTAATCAAGCTCGGCAACCCGAGCATTCAGGCCGTCAATCTGCGCCAGGTACATCTGGCCCAGTTCGCGGACCTCGGCGGGCAACACCGTGTCGCTATCTTCAATCGCATCCGCAAGGCGCTTTAGCTGCGCTGTCCCCGTCGCCGCGACCAATCCATGCTCAGCGAGGTGCCCGCGCAAGGCGTTGATCATCTGGGTACGCTGGTCGACGAACATCTGCCGCGTGCGAAACAGCATCGCCCGGGCTAGCTGTGCTTCCGTCTTTACCGCGACGAAGCGCATGGTGGGGCGCAACGCCGCCTCGACAATCGCCTCGGCATCCGCCGCATTGTTTTTCTGGCGCTTTACGAACGGCTTCACTTAGATCGGCGGGAGCAAGCGCACATCGTGTCCCAACTTCTCAAACTCGCGGCCCCAGCCGTGCGCCGTGGCGCAAGCCTCCATGGCGATAACGCACTTGGGTTGCTGTGCGACGAACGCCAGCACCTGACCCCGGGAAAGCTTCTTGCGAAACACGACTGACCCGTCCTTGCACGCCCCGTGCAACTGGAAAACGCGTTTTGCCAGGTCAATGCCGATGATGGTAACTTCAGACATGGATATTCTCTCCTACGTTGATGGCTCAACACACATCACATTGGCACATTGCGATGCCGTCAGGAGGGAGCATCCACGCCATCAATAGAGCCGCCAGTCCTTCAAAGGACGAAAAGCGCGATGAGCGAGGCAAGCCCGACGCATAAGGCCGTTGGTAGCATGGGCGCTGTCCAGCAAGTAGTCATGCGGGGCGAACGGGAAGTTGCGCCGGCAAGCGGGCTTGTCGGTCAGTCGATGAGGCCGAGCGCGCGGGCCCGGGCGACTGCCTCGGCGCGGCTGTGGACCCCGAGCTTCTTGTAAGCGCGCTCTGCCAGTTGCTTCGCGGCTGCCCGTGAGATGCCGAGTTTCTCGGCGATGACCGCGAAGGTCAACGGAGTGGGCAGGTAGCGCAGGACCAGTGCCTGAGCCATGGTAATCGATGCTGCTTTGATGGTGGCGGCACCTTCTGCCACAGCCTCGGCGGCTGCTTCGTAGGCAGCGGCGGCGATAAGGCCGGCCGCAATCAAGGCGTCGACGGCCTCGTGGGCGGCTGCTTCCTCCACAAGCCCTGCAGTGATCAGCGCCTGTATGGCGCGAGCGGCAGCGGCACCACCGATCGCTTCGGAGGCTGCGATCGACTCAGCTGCATGGGTCTGTGCCGCCAGGGCTAGGAGCAATGCGTGGGCTTCGGCGGCTTGCACTGCCGCAATCTCCGTCGCTACCTGCTCCATCGCTGCGACTTCAGCGCCGACGAACAGCCCTGTTTCGGGCGTGAGGAATCCTTCGCCCAACAGTGTGCCACCGGTCTCGGCGATCACGTGGAACAGTGGCTGCGCCCAACCGTGCTCAATGAGCAGGAATGCGAGTGCCGTCCCTGGCGACAGGGACTCGATCAGTGCCCATGCGTCCGCCACCTCGAAGCCCGACGTGCCCTCGCCCACTGCGGTTTTCATGTGATGGGCAGCGTCGAGTGGGATGATGCTCGCCAGGAGAACACCGAAGTCCTCGCCGTCGCCGACGACCAGACGCTGGATCGTGCCGTCCTCGTCCTTAGCAACGAAGAGCATGTCGATGAGGCGCAACACTCCTCGACCTTGCAGTCGATCAACCTCGGCCAAAACCCGGACTTCGCCATCGGCGCCGGGACCGAAACCCATCGTGATCACCTGCAACGGACCATGCATCTATCAACCTCCACATCGTGATTGCCACATATCGCTGGCTTCCCAATCTGCTCGGATTGATGCAGATCAGTCTGGGCGCGATAACACTGAAGGAAGGTTCCTGTAGACTACTGGTCTTGCCAGTTCCCGGCCGCTTGTTGCTGAACGCGTGATCCCTTGCGGTTCTGGTGAAAAAGACTCAAACAGACGCTCGTGGTCTAGACACCCCGGAAACGCACCTCGGAAACCCAGATTGTTTAGGATCAATGCATTACGCCCCGGAATAGGTTAGACTCCAGTCGCGTTGCCTCCTATCCACACCGAGCAAATGAGCCCTTTTTCGCCAAGAGAAGCTCCCCCATGGATGATGGAAAGACTGTCTCGCTGGATCAAAGTCGTAGCCTCTCGAGACGTGCAATCCATTGTGGAGGTCCGCAAATCGCAGAAAAGCTGCCACGTGTGCGTTGGGGGCGATCCGAAAATCACCTCGAAATCTCCCCCGCCAACACAGCCCGGCCATGCACCGCCAAGATCGCAGCGAATCTCTGGCATCCGAACGGCCGGATCACGTCGATGACCCTGGTCTCGTAGCCAGCATGCTCGATCAAGCGACACAGGTCCGATGGGCGTTGATGATGTAACCGCCCTCCGACGGCTTCGATGTGCCAAGGTGGGTCTGCAACGAGTCACAAAGGAGAGCGGTTACATCATCAACACCGGTGCAAAGAGTAGCTTAAATTGCGCCAGATCCTGCCCAACGATCGGGGAGTAGCTCAGATTTATGGCGGGTATCCTGCGTTCTATCTGCAAAGAACCTATTGCAGCGTCTGCAAACACCTCCTCAAATCAGGTCCGCAACTGCGGACATATGTTATGTTGGGGGCATTATTGGGGGTTCCATAGCGGAAATTCAAAAAAATTTTATTAAAAAACATTATCTTGAGTTGTGAAATTGAGTCCCTTCAGCGCACCAAAGTCAAAGCACAGAAACCCAGAAAAATTGGTTTCTTCAGGTTTTTTTTTGTGTCTGGGTGCACGATTTGTCCCACAACTGGTGAAAATAACGTTTTCCAAGCACCCTTGGCGCCCAAACCGTTACAGCTCACCTAGACATTCGATTCGCAGCCCGGAGCGTAAGCGGGCACCGAAGGCTTCACCCGAAATTTAGTAACAAAGCCTTAACCGGTTCAACGCACTCGGCACCGCCGACATCGAGGCCGTTGCATGAAGCCGGAAGGGTGAGGGGAAACTTCATCCTCTATGGGATTAGAGCAACAACGCCTTTCTGGAGCATTCCCCAAATCCTTGTAGGGGACACTTGTGGACGCCGATTTCCCCGTTACGAAGGCAAAATTGCACCCGTTCACACTTTGTGTTGCCAGTATGACTATTGCGGCTTGAGATACTCAGACATTTGGTTGCCGCGCAGATACACCGAGCGATCTCATCACAAAGACGCGGTTGGATTTATCATTGATCCGCGCGCGCGCTTGCACCAGAGTCCGGCCTCAAAAGAGCTACCGCGGTAAGCGGCGGACAAGACGGAGCGCCGGGGCATGAACGAGCTTTTGCACATGCTGCAAAATCACCTCGCCAAAGAGGCCGTGGGCCTGATCGGCGGTGTCATCTTTTTTGGATCATGGATGTGGCAGGCTTGGCAGTCCCGTCAGGCAGGAACCCCGGTCGTCACGCAAAGCTTTTTTGCGATGCGTGCCACCGCGTCAGCACTGCTGACCGTTGAGGGGATCAGAACCAAGTCGCTTTCGATCACCCTCGTGATGGTCGCAACACTGCTGTTGATGCTGTACAACATCTACCTGATCCGCAAACGCGCACGCCGCGCGCAGACCGATCAGGCGGGATAAGACACAAGGGCTGTGCTGTCAGGCAGTGGCAAGCAGGCCGCCAGACCATCAAGCGTTTGAACGCTCAGACCACGACCCGAGACCGCCGCACGATACCGCGCGCGCTTGAAGTCATCGAACAAGATCCGTCCACCCGGGGCCAGACGCGCCAGCGCCTCGTCAAGACAGGCTTCGCGAGCGCGACCATCAATTACGATCAGGTCAAACTGGCCCGGCACATCGCGGATTGCGGCGACATAGTCGTCGAAAAACTGTCCTTCGAAACCGAACTTACCTGAGCTGATACGCCCTTTCGCTTGTGCGTCCACACGGGTCAGCGTCACATGACCGAACCCTGCGATCCGGGGGGCCACTACATCGGCCCAATCGCCGTCATGCTCGATCGAGATCACCTCGCCCGCGCGCTTGGCCAGCCAAACGGTGCTAGCACCCGATCCCCATTCAAACACCCGCGCACCGGGCTTTTCTGCCAGATACTGATCGACCGTGTCGATGGCATTAAAGGTCCACCAGGGCGTGTCGAGACGCACCAGATCGTCGATATCATAAATCGCGAAAAGCGAGCGGAACCAGCGCGCCCCACGCCCCTCGCGGCGTTCGAGCCAGCCAAGAAAACCGATCGAACCAAGCACTTGGCGCGCACCGCGCAGGACGGAGACGTAAGCAGAACGAATGGCTTGTTTCACAGCGAGCCCTCCGAAAGATGCGGTTGATTTTGCGCTACAGTTTCGTCGATGACGTATTTGTCGCTCTCTTTAAGACCCGAGGCTTGCAGCAATTCGGCCACAAGACCAACGCCCAGAATCTGGGTGCCCGTCACGGTCAGCAAGATGCCGATGAACAGCAAAGGCCGCGTGCCGATCGGCCCCATGCCCAGCAACCACAGCACCGAAAGATACGCGATAAAGCTGGTTCCCAGCAAAAACAGCGGCAGGCCGATCATCGCGAAGAAATGCAGCGGCCGCGACTGGTAACGGGTCAGCAATTTCACCGTGCCCAGATCGAGCAGCCCTTTGACCATGCGCATCATGCCATATTTCGACTGGCCATGTTCGCGAGCGTGGTGCTGCACGGTGATCTCGGTGCAGCGATAGCCCACGGCATGCAGTAGAGCCGGCGTAAACCGGTGCAGCTCGCCATACAGGTTTAGCCGCTTGGCGGCGCGGCGGGTGTATGCTTTGAAGCCGCAATTTATATCATGCAAGTCGATGTCAAACATGCTCGCGGTCATCCGGTTGAAGATGCGCGATGGCAGCGTCTTGCCGATTGGATCGTTGCGCGTCTGCTTCCAACCTGACACCACGTCGTGACCCTCCGACAGCTTTTCGAGAAAGCGCGGAATTTCGGCCGGATCGTCTTGCAGATCGGCATCCATCGTCACGACGATATCGCCACGGGCCTGCGCGATCCCCGCCGACAGCGCCGAGGCCTTGCCAAAATTGCGGGTAAACCGGATCAGCGTCACATTGCGATTGGCGCGCGCTAATTCGCTTGCGATCACATCACCCCCGTCACGACTGCCATCGTCGACAAAGATCATCTCCCAAGCGCGTCCGGTAGTACCCATGACATCACACACACGCGAGAACAGCGTCTCAAGCGTGGCGCATTCATCCAGAAAAGGCACAACGACCGACACGCTCGTCGCGGTCGATACCGTTGGTTTTTGTCCCTCATCAGCTACAAGTCGCAGGTCAAAATTCATTTACTCACCGTTCGAGTTCAAGCTGGTTTGTGTCTACCTCACTGAGTAATCTCTTTGCGAAACCGGTCAGAATTAAGACGGAAGAATGGCCAAAATGACGTCGAGTGAAGATGCAGCCCCCCAGAGAAGCTGGTGGATGGCGCGGGTTTTCGCGCTCATAATCGTGCCGTTGATCGGCGCCTATTCTTTGCTGGAGCCATTTGGCCGCGATCAGGGCATTCATGCAACAATCGCCTATGCGCTCGACAATGGCTTGGTCACCTATCGCGATGTGTTCAACATCAAGCCACCATTGACGACGGCGGTGCATTGGCTGTCACAGGTGCTGTTTGGCCATTCGATGATGGCGATCCGCGAACTGGACCTGATTTTTGCGACGCTGACCGCGCTTGGCTTGGTCGAGATCGGGCGGCTGTTGCGGCGCGGCCTGGCGTTCGGTTTCGCGGCCCCTGTGGGGTTTGCGCTGATTTATTACAGCTACGGATTTTGGGCGCATGCCCAGACCGATGGCTGGGCCGCGTTTCTCGTGGTGGCGGCGCTGTGGATGATGTTGCTGGGGTGGCGACGCTCCAAAGGCCGCGTGCGTCTGTGGCTTATGATCGGGTCTGGGGTGGCGCTGGGTTTGGCTTTCGGGCTCAAGTACACCATCGGTGGCGCTGGGGTTTTGATCTTTGCGCCCCTGATTGCCGGGCTGATCGGCCAAACGCACACCCGTTTTTTGCTGCGGGACCTGCTCGCCTGCGTTCTGGGAGGGCTTGCGGTTTTGGCCCTGATCATCGCCGTCATGGTGGCCTTTGGCGCGCTTGATCCATTCCTTGAGATCCAGTCTTTCATCGTCGGCTACGTCGGCTACGTCCCAAAGAACAAACCCGGCCTTCTATATGAATTCCTGCTGATTGGCATGTCATCGCCCTACCTGATTGCGACTGTGGCCGTCGGACTAATTGCAGCCGCGCTTGAATGGGCGGCCACGCGGCGGTCGCTGAGTCTGGTAGTGGCGCTGCTGTGGGTTCTTGCGGGTTGGGTGTCCGGGCATGTACAGGGCAAGGGGGCCAGCTATCACTTCTTGCCGATGTTACCAGTCTATGCGCTGTTGTTTGGGATCGCCATCGAGGCAATTGCGGGCCTACTGCGCAAACCCGCACATAGCCGCGCCTTTGTCATGCTGGCTCTGATCGCGCTGTATTTGCCAAGCCATGCCGCGAAGCTCGACAAGTACGGGCTGATCGCATTTGGGCAACCAGATCCGGCCAAAGTCTTTATCGCGGCCACGCCATCGTCATCGGATTTCGACCTTGCGGCGATTGTCGCGTTCGCAGATGTCGTCAAAGCGCATCGCAAGCCCGGCGATACTCTATTTTTATGGGGATATAGCACGATGCTCTATTTCCTGGCCGATGAACCGCCACGCTATCGCTACCCGTATTCTTGGCCATTCATGGTGAACTATTACGACGGTCGCTATACGCAAGATCTGCTCAATCGGTTGCGCGCAAACCCGCCTACACAATTCGTGCTCCAATCGAGAGATGCTACGCCGTGGGTCACTCAGAACCCGAAGAGTTCGGATGAAATGCTGGCCGAATATCCCGCGCTTACGGAGTTCTTGGCACAAAACTATCATCTCGTAGCCAAACAAGCGCGCTTTGCGCTTTACGAGCGGAATGACTGATAGCAACTGCGTCTGATCAGCGAACTGCTGCCGCCAAGGGATGCCGGTTTTGATGATTGCGTTGGTGATGGTCACCAGTCTGCGTGCGACTGCAATGATGACGAGTTTGTGTGGTTTTCCCCGCTCTTGAGACGTTTTGCGACCAGCTTCAGGACCGGGGCATGATAGGCGGCGGCGAGCGCAGCCTGAAACAGCACATGCCCTAGAGACCGACGCCCGCCCGCAATAGCTCTTCGACCTCTCATCGCTCCACTGTCGAGAGGAACCGGTGCCAGGCCCGTCACGGCCGCGGCTTCGCCTGCTGTCATCCGGCCGAGTTCGGGCAACTCGACGATTAACATTGCCGCAGAGACTTGGCCAATCCCTGTTATCGATCTGAGAAGCCCTGCCCTTGCGACAAAAATCTCCACCCGCGCGATGACATTTTCGATGCGATGTTCGATGTCATCAATCTGAGTATCGAGCACATCTTTCAGGTTGTTATCCATAGCTTCAACATCCGTAGGAACACCCTGTTTCTGTCGAGCTCCGATCTGGGCTGTGAGCCGCTTTATCCTGTTATGGATGCCCCCGGCTGTCCGCATAGCGATCTCTGATGATCAGCAAAGTTTCACAGCCTCGCTTGAAGGCCTTCCGTTTCCCTTAGCCCATCATCCCCTATGCCGTCTGGGCGTACCATCGGTTTGCCCTGAGCCTGCGCGATGTCGACAATTTGTTGGCCGAACGGGGCGTGATCGTCTTCCACGAAGAGAAAAGGGCATGGATCGTTTCAGATCCCCACGCCAAGCGCAGCGTTTTCTATCCGTCATGACCAGACCGCCACTATCTTTCGCCCAAAACGTCACCGCCTTTCCGCACCATCCTATCGCCACACTCGGGCTGGCGCATTCAGCCTACGGAATAACTATGCGGCTGAAATAGCTACCTAAACGGGACGCTGAGCCTGATCTCGTCGCAACATAACAACCTGACAAAGCCACCCAGGTTCGTCAGCCGATCGAGAGACCGAAAGTGGAGCCAAGCATCTGTGGGGTGGTGATTTCTCCGAGGCAACGAAAATGAGAATGCCCAAAAAAGAGCTTTCCTTCAGCGGCACCACTCTTTCAAAAACCTAATCTGTTAGAGTTCGCCCGCGAGCGGCGGTTCGGATAATTGTTCGTATGTGGCGGGATGGGTCCTGCGAGATTGCGTCGTGACGCGATCTCGTGGCGGAAATTCCCCCGTGTCTAGTTAGCAAAACTGACTGTCTTCACGCGGCCACAGTCCGGTTTCAGCATCATGCCCTCGATGTGGAAAAATGGACATCGCGCGGGATGCGTTTATAAAAAAATGCGTTCGGTTCGGAAAACGCGCACAGCGTTTCGCCAGATAGATAGACGAGGGATTGGTATGCGGATTGTAGTAATTGGAACCGGTTATGTCGGGCTCGTCTCGGGTGTTTGTTTTTCGGATTTCGGACATGACGTGGTTTGCGTCGACAAGGATGCCCGCAAGATTGACATGCTCAGAAATGGCAAAGTGCCGATCTTTGAGCCCGGCCTTGACCGGCTGATGATCCGCAATGTCGAAGCGGGTCGCTTGCGTTTCACGCTGGATCTGAACGAAGCGATGGAAGGGGCCGAGGCGGTTTTCATCGCGGTTGGTACGCCGACTCGCCGGGGCGACGGTCATGCGGATTTGACCTATGTGATGGCAGCCGCGCAGGAAGTGGCGCAGGTGGCCAAGGACTACATCGTGGTGGTGACGAAATCGACCGTACCGGTCGGCACGAATCGCAAGGTTCGCGATGTCATGGCGGCGACTGCGCCGGATCTGGATTTTGATGTCGCTTCGAACCCCGAGTTTCTGCGCGAGGGGGCGGCGATTGACGATTTCATGAAGCCGGATCGCGTCGTTGTCGGGGTTGAGACAGAGCGCGCGGCCAAGGTCATGGCGGAAATCTACCGCCCGTTGTATCTGCGCGAATTCCCGATCGTGGTGACCGATTTGGAATCGGCCGAGATGATCAAATATGCCGCGAACGCGTTTCTTGCGACGAAAATCACCTTCATCAACGAGATCGCAGCGCTTTGTGAAAAAGTGGGCGCTGATGTGAAGCAAGTCGCAAGGGGGATGGGACTCGATAACCGAATCGGCAAGAAATTCTTACATGCCGGGCCGGGATATGGAGGGTCTTGTTTTCCGAAAGATACCAAGGCTCTGGCCCGAATTGGCCAAGAAAATGCGTCCCCGATGCTGATCACTGAAGCGGTGATCAACATCAATGAGCAAGTGAAGCGCCGGATGGTCGATAAGCTGCTTGATTTGTGTGATGGATCGTTCAACGGCAAGACCATCGCGATCATGGGGGTGACGTTTAAGCCAAATACCGATGACATGCGGGACGCGCCGAGTTTGACGGTTGTGCCTGCGCTGCTGGGTGGTGGGGCCAAAGTACGTGTTGTTGATCCGCAGGGGCGTCACGAGGGTGAACATCTTTTGCCCGGCGTCGAATGGCTTGATGACCCTTATGCCGCGAGCGCGAACTGTGATCTTGTCGTGATCTTGACGGAATGGAACGAGTTTCGCGCGCTTGATCTAACCCGCATGGCCGGGGTGATGAAGTCGCCGCGCATGGCGGATTTGCGCAATGTCTATAGCGTAGAAGATGCCAAAAATGCTGGATTTGAGGCCTATAGCTCGATCGGGCGTCCCGGTATGGGGGCGTGATCTTTCGCGATTTTTGACGTCGGATTTTTCGGCTGATTTTGGGAGGCGCTTGCGCCTGAACCGCGTGCGCTTTGGTTAATGACATATTACCGCCTCGGGCGGCGGAACCAGAATTTATAGAGGAAGCTGCCTCATAACGTGCTGAATTGATAACAGTGCAAGAGGCCCTCTCTCATGTCGGACAGTTCCGTACGGCTCGATCTGCCTTTCATGCTGCCCAGTCAGGCGCAGAAACATGTCACCTATAATGAGGCGCTTCAGCGGCTCGATGTCTTGACGCAGCTGGTGCTTGAAGGGCGAGGGGCAACGATTCCGCCCGCCGTGCCTCAGGCTGGACAAATCCACGCCTTGGCGCCGATTCCACAAGGCGATTGGGCGGGCAAAGGCGGGATGCTGGCGCAGTGGACTGGCTTTGAATGGCTCTTCATCGCGCCGCAGGAAGGCTGGCAGGCTTGGGATCTGAGCACTGCCATGCAATGCATCTTTGTCGATGGGGCGTGGCAAGAAATCGCCACGACACTGCAAAGCCTGGATGGGTTGGGAATTGGCACCGATTGGGATGCGGCCAACCGGCTTGCGGTTGCGTCCGAATCCTCGCTGTTTACGCATGCCGGGGCGGGCCATCAGCTAAAGCTCAACAAGGCGAGCGAAACCGATACGGCATCACTTTTGTATCAAAGCGATTTCACGGGCCATGCCGAGATGGGGCTCACGGGAGACAATGATTTTCTTATCAAGGTCTCGGATGACGGGAGCACTTGGACCGAGGCCCTGCGGGTCGACACGCAGAGCGGCCAACTCAGCGGGGCTGCGGTACAGAGCAGCGCTGTCGATAAGACGCTCGGGCGGCTGATGACGGTCGGAGCCTTCGGGCTTGGCGAGACAGAGACTGCACCTGTCCTGAGTGATCTGGATGCGACAGACATCGCAAGCGGGCTTTATACTTGGTCCACCTCGGGGACAGGAACGCCACCGCTCGCAGTGAGCCTGTATGTGAAAGTCACGCGCTTCAACTCGTCCTTTTTCATAGAAGAGGTATCCCGCCCCTTTTTGGGCAAATCATGGGTACGAGAGTGGCGTGGGAGTTCTTGGACAGCTTGGGTGGAAATCTACAGCAATCTCTCAATTCTCGGCACTGTGTCGCAATCAGGCGGCGTCCCGAAAGGGGCCCTGATCGAACGCGGGTCAAATGCGAATGGCACCTATGTGCGTTTCGCCGATGGGACGCAGATGTGCTGGAAAGATAACACCGCCCTCACGACTGCGCCTGCTGTGTTCGTCGGGACGATCACGAAAACCGACGGAAACAAACTGTGGATCGGTCGCTGGTTCTAAGGAGTAACGCCATGAAAATTAACCTCTCCCCCGTTCGCCTTGATACGCTACTAGATCTGTCTGTCGCTGGCGATGTGCTAACCTTCAATGGCGAATCTCTGGACCTTTCAGCGATCCCCGAGGGGGCCACGCTGCCAGCAGATGCCGTGATGTCGGATTGGGTCGTAGGCCCCGTTACGCGCATCAATGGCGAATTAAGCCTGACCTTGCGCCTGCCATGTGGCCCGGACGCCCCCGAGGAGACGCGGTTTCCGCAGCCGATTACTGTCACCGAGGACGGTCCGATTATGTTGCCAGCTTACGCACTTGAGGAGATCAGCGAATGAGCATCCAATTTGACATGAGCAAGCTGATTACGGCAGACGCAAAGGCGACAGAAGCCAAGGCTCTAAGAGCTAGCGCGATCAAGGGTGAATGTGCGACGCGCATCACCGACATCTTGGATGGCAACACAATGACCAATCTGCAAAGCGCGGCGATCGTGGGGCTATTAAGCGGCGAAGAAATGGACCTATTTCGCAGCGCGCAGCTATGGATTTCAACGATGCTGACCGCGGCCCGAACAGCGATTGCCGAGGGGGGGGAGCCGATCTGGCCTGAAAGTCCCGATGGGCTTGCAGCGCTCGTGGCCAAATTCTAGTCACGCGCACGAAATCAGGCGCGTCTGCGTGCGGATGGATAGACTTGTGCACGGGGACGACGCCCCCCGCTCATCCTTCGGCGGGGCCGGGGCGCACGGCTCCTTTGGGAGCATCACCTGCGTTGAGAGGTAGCGCCGCGGCATCAAGCTTGAGCTTGGCTTGCCAGAAATCGAGCTGGGTCAGGTTGTCATATCCGCTGCGCCACGTTTTGCACAGGGAGTCGTGGTTTTGCCAAATCATCCACATCGCGCGCCAAATCGGCAGGCTGACTTTCAGCGCCCGGCGCATGGAATGGTGGACGGTGTAGCTACGTTTTCCACCATCACTCGAAATATAGGTGATTTGTGCGGCCCCCCAGATCGGGCGAATCTGGCCGCGCTTAACCGCAGCCAAAATGATACGGTTCCCAATCCGGCCAAAGCCAGGCAGGAGGTGACCGTTTAAAATGAGTTTCATAAGACTGCGCGGCACCCAACGATGCGGCGAAATCCAAGACCGCGGCGGCAAGCGATGTTGCACCTCGGTCTCTTCGGGTCGCCAGCGCTCTTGATCCGTCAGCGCGCCAATCTGCTGGCGTCGCACGCTCATATCTGCATTTTCGGCAAAAAAACTGGGTCCCGCCAAGGTATCTTGCAGCGCCAAGCCGATCGCTTCAAGCGTCTCATAATGGTGGGGCAGCAAGCTGCGGAAATAGAAGCGCAGCATCAGTTTAAAAATCCCTTTGCGTCCGATTTCCATCTCTGGCAGCGCGAAGTGATGCGCCAGATGGCTGCGCAGGTCGAGATAGACGGTGAGAGGAGACTCTTTCACCGTGAAATCTTCGTCCTGATACGACATGACGCCGGGCAAAGTGACGATGTTGAAATCATGCGCGAGGCTGAAGCTGACGTCATCTCCGCGCACGAAGAACGGGAAGGGCATGTGTTTCACTTCGGCGACCGGGAACGCGAAATACCACCACCCGCCGTAGAAATTATACGGCTGCCGGGCGGTGCTATCGAATTCCAGTTCAAGAACCTGCGCGATTTCACGCAGATCAAGATCAATATGCTGCGGCTGACAGATCTTGTTAAACAGTGCGCCATTCTCCCAGAGTTTCCAACGGTATTGCGCATTTGAAACGGCCCCGGCGACGGCGGTTTTCGGATCTTTCGCGTAGGCGAGAAACATCCATGTGCGCTCAATCGCAGCCATGTGGACAGCCGCATCATCATCCATGAACAAGCAATGGGATGCGCCGCGCCTTTGCGCCTCGATCAGCCCACGGGCGAACCCACCCGAGCCCCCAAGATTTTCATTCTCTATCAGGCTCACATGGTCCGAGCGCTCGATTGAGGCGCTTTGCCCGTTATCGACAATGGTGAGGTGAAGATTGTCTTGCAGCGGCGATGTCGCGATGAAGGCTTCAAACCGCTGCACGGTTCTTGCAACTGCAGCCTCACGCTTGAACGTGGTGATCGAGAGCATCAATTGGGGCGTGCATGTCGGGGCATCGTTGGTTTCCCAATGCGCATTGCGCAAGGTGCAATCATCGGCCAATGCCCGCAACTCGAAGTATAAAACACCGCGGGTGTCAAAGCTCATCAGTGGTTCGAGGGGCAGTCGGAAGGGCGTGCCATCTTTTAGCGAGATGATCTCATTGTAGAGCCGTTCAACGGAGCGTCCGGGCAAAGCCAGAGACACCACCAGTTCAAAAGTTCCAGTGCCATCCAGCGCCAGCAGCAACGAAGCAAGGGCGCAATTCTTATGCCACTTTCCAATATTGAACAGGTTGTAATAGGTGTCAAAACTGGCATGGCCGCCCTTGAGGAAGCGGATTTCTTGCGTCTTTTGCGAGTATGCCGCGGCATCGGAGAGCCGCATATAAAGATCACGTTCGGTGCAAAGCCCGAGCTCGGGCCAGATCAGGCTTTGCAAATTGGTCGCCTGTTCTGACATCAGTCTTTGCCTTTGATGGTGCCACTTTCAACCAACTGAACCAGCAGTGGCGCAACGATCCGATTGATCAGGGTCGCGCTATCTGAGGGAATTTGAAGCTTTGCGAGCGGTCTGTCGGACTTGGGCGGCGGATCCAGGAAAAGCGCGTCGCGATTGAAGTAGCGCTTGGCCACGGCTTGATTTCCCACCTCGTATTCGCTCAAAAGCTTGCGCCGCTGCCGGGGTGTCATCAACAGTTCGCTTTGTTTCCCGCTATTGCCCAGATGGGTTCGATCCACAGCTTCGAACGCCCGACGCAGAAGATCGCGCTCGGGTGGCTCAAATTGATCCAGCGGCATATGGCGCACAAACTCGACCATTTCTGCGGACATGGACGAGTTCACATGCGGAGGATCACTGAATCCCTGAAGGTCAGTAAGCCCGATCTGACGGCAGAAGTTCACGACCGGACCACCGGGCATCTGATCTTTCTCAAAGACACTCAACAGGATGTTTTCGGCACCAAACATGTTCTCGAGCATGCGGACATAGCGGTCGTAATGAATCCAGTGAAACGCCTCGCGCTGGGCCATAAATTCATCAAAGCTGCAGTGGCTTAGCGCCTTATTCCACTGCCATTTGATATTCTGGAAATACCAGCTTTCAAGCCACAGATCTTGCCTGCGCATCGAAAACAAAATCTTGACGTCGCAATGCTCTTTAAAGCCTTCAAGCGCGCTCAGATCATCGCGAATGCTGATATCCTCATCGCTCAGGACAATGGATTTGATCGGGTCTTTTCGCTCATCCGCGACCCGAGAGAGGTCTGCAGCGACTTCATCAGACTTCAATTTACCCGCAAAAATCTTGTTAATTAGGCGCTGATGTCGCGCGACGCGCAGAGGGTACAAAATGCCCTGAGCCTCGAGACGGTCCAAATTTTCATGCATAAATTGTTGGATTGACGTCGTTGCCGTGCGGTGGCTTCCAATATGGAGAAAAAGCTTTCTACGCATAGGTCTTTCTTACTTTTGAAGAGTCATAATGGGGAGCCGAAATGTCGGAAGTGGTCGCCTTGGATGTGACAGCTTTTCGGCATAACTTCAATTATTAGATCAAATCCGCGTGATGGGCGGGGGCTATGGGCAGCATCTTGCCAAATCATAAAACCTTGCGCGCTTGGCTAGCCAAGCAGTTCTCTCACCTTTCCAAGATAGCGCGAAACAAGCGTCTGCGCGGTCTCAGTCCGATCAGCTTCGGCGTAGCAGCGAAATTCGGGGGCATTTCCTGACGGACGCAGATGCACGACGCTCCCTCCCTCAAAGCGCACGCGCAGACCGTCCGTCAAATCCAAGTCGGTCTGGGCGGTTTCCTCGGCGAAAAAGGCTTGGCGTGCGGACGTGTCTTGCGCGAGTTGGGCAAGGAAAGCTTGCGCGGTCGCGCTGGCAATGCCGGCGATGCGGTCTGCGGCGGTGAAGCGTGGGGGAAGGGCTGCGACAAGGTCTGCCAAAGGCTGCCCGGCCGCGCGCGCCGTCACAAGCGGTGCGAGTATGGGCAGCAGGCAATCGCGCGTCATCAGGGGGGCGAGCGTCCCGGCGGGGCCTGCGGCTTCAAACCCCAGCAGGAAACCGCCATTGGCCTCGTATCCGACCACACGAGCGTTCGGGGTCTGGGCCCGCACTTGCTCCATCGCCTCGATGACAAAGGGCGAGCCGATCTTAGTAAGATGGATCGCTTCGAATTCAGGCATCTCGAAGATCATACTGTTCGAGGAGACCGGCGTGCAGATCACCTGCGCGCCAAGGCTGCGGGCCGTCAGCGCACCAAGCACGTCCCCCACAACGATGCGGCCCGTCGCATCGGCCACCATCGGACGATCCGCATCGCCATCGGTCGAGATGATCGCATCAAGCCCGTGTTCGCGACACCACCCCGACAGCATCGTGCGGGTTTGCGTATCAAGCGCTTCGGTATCGACGGGAATAAAAGTCTCGGAACGCCCCAGAGGAATCGCAGCGCCGCCCAACCCCTCAATCGCTGCAACCATCAGGTCGCGCGCAACTGAGCTGTGCTGATAGATCCCAATACGCATCCCCCGCAGCGCCTCGGGGCCATAGGCAGAGACGTAGCGCGCCAGATAGTCCGTTGCCGCCGTCGCGTCCTCGCGTTGAAAACCCGCGCTCACATTTGCGGGTTTGCGCCCGAGATGAGCGTTGATCGCGCGCTCATCTTCCTTGGAAATCTCGCCCGTGGGCACATAGAACTTTAGCCCGTTGCGATCGGCAGGAATATGGCTGCCCGTCACCATGATTGCAGCGTGACCTTGTGCCATCGCCGAAAGCGCCAGCGCCGGGGTCGGCAAAGCCCCGCAATCAATGACGCTCATGCCTTCGTCACGCAGGGCCGTGCGCACCGCTTGGGCGATGGCGGGCGAGGATGGGCGCAGATCGCGCCCCAAATGCACCGCGCCACCCGTTGGACAAGCCGCAAGAAATGCCCGGGTATAATCCCCCACAAGTGCGGGCGTCAGTTCGACAACAAGACCACGCAGGCCGCTGGTTCCGAATTTGGGCGCCATGAGTTCCTCCACTCGGTTGCGTGTGAGCCACGTCTGCTGACAAGCCTCAGTTGCGCGCGTAAACGTCTTCGTAGCGAATGATGTCATCCTCGCCCAGATAGGACCCGGTTTGCACTTCGATCAGGACCATTGGCACTTTGCCTGGGTTTTCCATGCGATGAACGGCACCAAGAGGAATATAGACCGACTGGTTCTCGCTCACGAGTCGCACGACGTCATCTGTCGTCACCTTGGCAGTCCCTTCGACCACGATCCAATGTTCAGAGCGGTGGTGATGAGACTGCAACGACAGCGCGCCGCCGGGCTTTACCACGATCCGTTTGACCTGAAAACGATTGCCAATCACGAGACTTTCAAACCACCCCCAAGGGCGATGGTCTTTTGGGAAATTCGTGGCTTGATGGGCATGCTTTTCCTTCAGCGCTGCGACCGCCAGCTTAACATCCTGCGCGCGTGTGCTGTCTGCGATAAGCACGGCATCCGGCATCGCGATCGCAATGATATTTTTCAGGCCGATCCCGACCACTTCCATCCCCGCATCCTCTGAGCGCAACAAGGTATCGTCGCAATCCAAAGCGGTCGCGTGCTCGGAGGTGACGACACCGCGCGCATCTGGATGGCTTTCACGCCAGACCGCGTCCCATCCTCCAAGGTCACTCCAGCCAGCGGCAAAGGGCACGACCGACAGGTTATCGGCCTTTTCCATCACCGCGTAATCAATCGAAATATCCGCAGCTTTGGCCCAAGGGTCTGGCGCCAAGCGCAAAAACCCCAAATCCGGCGCGCCTTGATCGACGGCTGCCTGCACGGGCGCGATCAATTCGGGCGCATAGGCGCGAAACGCGGCCAAGATCGTCTTGACCGAGAACAGGAAAATCCCGGCGTTCCAAAGATATTTGCCCGCTGCCACCATCTCTTGGGCGCGCTCTGTATTTGGTTTCTCGACAAAGCGGCGCAGGGCCAAAGGTCGCGCCGCAAAATCCTGCGGATCCTCAGCCAGTTCAAGATACCCATAGCCGGTTTCGGCATGGGTTGGTTTGATCCCGAAGGTCACCAACTGCCCGGCGCGTGCTGCCTCTGCCCCGGCAAGGGTGGCCGCGCGAAATGCCTTGGTATCGGGAACAACGTGATCGGAGGGCGCGACAAGCATCAGACCCTCGGGGTCGCTTTTCTCCAGCCAAAGCGCTGCCGCGAGAATGGCAGGTGCCGTGTTGCGCCCCTCTGGCTCAATCAGGATCGCCCCGGGATCAACGCCAATCTCTGTCAATTGCTCAGCGACGATAAAGCGGAAATCCGAATTCGTCAGCACCAAGGGTGGCGCAAAAAAGTCATCGCAAAGCCGCAAGGCCGACGCTTGAAAAAGCGTATTCTCGCCAACGAGGGGAACGAATTGTTTGGGATATGATTTGCGCGACAATGGCCAAAGACGCGTGCCAGATCCACCGCATAAAATGACAGGAGTGATCAATGGTCGGCCTTTCTGTTAGGTCTGCCGCCTTTGATATCTTATCAGATTGCCAGGGATTTCAAGTTTTATTCCGCTGCGCCAATCTGTGCGGGAGGACCATAGGTAGACAGTTTGATGATGGGATTGGGCGCTTACAGCCCGGATTTTACGTCCAGAGGGCCCAGAATACGGGCTAGAAGCCAAAAAACGCCCGTATTTCAGCCGTGTGCAGACTCTTCTCAGATAAAAATGCGTAAATTTCTGATAGGGTGAGGGCAGTTATGTCTTTCTCCAAAGCGAACATTCGAACCGCAGGAGATCACCAAGGCTTGCGGACCTCACTCCGCAGACGCGACGCAAAACAGACGAGGGATTGGTAAATGGTAAAAAAAGCACTGATTACGGGCGTCACGGGGCAAGACGGCTCGTATCTCGCCGAACTGCTATTGGAAAAGGGCTATGAGGTGCATGGCATCAAACGCCGCGCTTCGCTGTTCAATACGCAACGCATTGACCACATCTACGAAGATCCGCATTCGCGTCACACAAGCCTGAAGCTGCATTACGGCGACCTCAGCGACACCTCAAATCTAACGCGTATCTTGCGAGAAGTAGAGCCCGACGAGGTGTATAACCTTGGCGCCCAGTCCCATGTCGCGGTCAGTTTTGAAGCGCCGGAATACACCGCCGATGTCGACGCGCTTGGCACGCTGCGTATGCTTGAAGCGATCCGGTTTCTGGGTTTGGAGAAGAAAACCCGTTTCTACCAGGCCTCGACCTCGGAACTCTACGGTCTGGTGCGCGAAATTCCACAGACCGAAACCACGCCGTTCCACCCGCGCTCGCCCTACGCGGTTGCCAAGATGTATGCCTTTTGGATCGCGGTAAACTATCGCGAAGCTTACGGGATGTATGCTTGCAACGGGATTTTGTTCAACCACGAGTCGCCGCGCCGAGGCGAGACCTTTGTGACGCGCAAGATCACACGCGGCTTGTCCAATATCGCGCAAGGGCTCGAACCCTGTCTGTACATGGGCAATATCGACAGCCTGCGCGACTGGGGCCATGCCAAAGACTATGTGCGCATGCAGTGGATGATGTTGCAGCAAGATGAGCCGGAAGATTTTGTCATCGCGACGGGCAAGCAATATTCGGTGCGCGAATTCATTCAGTGGAGCGCGGCAGAATTGGGCCTCACGCTGGAATTTTCGGGCTCTGGCGTGGATGAGATCGCAACCGTTTCCCATATTGAGGGCGACAAAGCCTCGGCGTTGAAGGTGGGGGATGTGATTATTCGGATCGACCCGCGCTATTTCCGGCCCGCCGAAGTAGAGACGCTGCTGGGAAATCCCGCCAAGGCGAAACAGAAACTCGGCTGGGAGCCAGAGATCACCGCGCAAGAGATGTGCGCCGAGATGGTGGCCGAAGATTTCAAAACCGCGCGGCGCTACGCTTTGCTCAAGGCGCATGGGCTGGAGCTGCCGGTCAGTCTGGAATGATCGACGCGGGGCAGCCCCGCCCCGTTTCAGGACGAATAGGCGCATATCCCAACTCAAGATATTGGAAGGCAGAGCCATGACCAAAATCTATATCGCTGGCCATCGTGGCATGGTGGGAGGCGCCATTTTGCGCCAACTCGAGGCGCGCAAAGCGGCTGGCGAAGACCTTGATCTGATCACGCGAACCTCGTCCGAGCTGGATCTGACCAATCAGGCGGCGGTGCATGATTTCATGCAAAGCGAAACGCCCGATCAAGTGATCCTCGCCGCAGCAAAGGTCGGCGGGATCGTCGCTAATAACAGCTATCCTGCGCAGTTCATCTACGAAAACCTGATGATCGAATGCAATGTGATCCATCAGGCCTATGCCGCGGGGGTGCAGCGCTTGCTGCAATTGGGCTCATCTTGCATTTACCCCAAATTGGCCACCCAACCGATGGCAGAAGATGCGTTGCTGACGGGCACATTGGAGCCCACCAACGAGCCCTACGCGATCGCGAAAATCGCCGGAATCAAGATTTGCGAAAGCTACAATCGGCAATATGGCACCGATTACCGCTCGGTCATGCCAACCAATCTTTATGGGCCAGGTGACAATTTTCACCCTGAAAACAGCCATGTTCTTCCGGCTCTGATTCAACGGTTTCACAATGCTGCGCGCGATGGAACGTCCGAGGTTGTCGTATGGGGGTCAGGCAAGCCGATGCGGGAATTCCTGCATGTCGATGATATGGCCGAAGCGTCGCTGTTCGTGCTGGGTCTTGATCGCGCGATCTATCGGCGCGAAACGCAAGAGATGCTGAGCCATATCAACGTCGGCTCAGGCAGCGATGTCACGATCCGTGAACTGGCCGAAACCGTCGCCAATGCGACCGGCTTTACTGGCAAGATCAGCTTTGACGCCACAAAACCCGATGGCACCCCGCGCAAACTTATGGATGTCTCACGGCTTGCCCGTCTTGGCTGGACGGCCAAAATCGGCCTGCAAGAGGGCATCCGCGAGACTTACAAATGGTTCTTGGCTCAAGAGCGGCCGAATCTTCGTACGAAGTAAATCGACCGCAGAGATCATAAAGGACGCTCACCGATTTTTACCGATGAGCGTCTTTTAAGCGGTTTGGTGCCTTACAAAGGCGAGGTCGCGAAAGCAGGCAAGTCGGTTCCTTTGGCCAAGAAGGCCTCAGCGGTATCGAGCGCTTCGCGGATCGTCACGTCCATGTCGAGATATCGGTAGGTGCCCAAGCGCCCAACGAAGGTGACGCCCGAAGTATTCTCGGCGAGCGCGACATATTCGGCCAGCAGGGCTTTTTCCTTCACCTGACGGATCGGGTAGTAGGGGATATCCTCGGGTTCGCAGGCGCGCGAAAACTCGCGGTAGCAGACCGACCCCTCATGGCTTTCCCAAGGAGAGAAATGCTTGTGCTCGGTGATCCGGGTGAAGGGCACGGTCTCTTCGCCGTAATTCATCACCGCGCAACCCTGATAATCGCCCTCATAGGTGAAGCGTTCGAAATCGAGCGTTCGATAGCCAAGCCGACCCAGCTCATAGTCGAAATAGCCATCGAGCGGTCCGGAATAGAAGACGTGGTCATAGTTGCCCGCCATATCGCGGGTAAACCGGGTGTTCAGATGCACCCTAATACCCGGATGATCGAGGATGCGCGCCACCATCTCGGTATAGCCATTCTCGGGCATGCCCTGGAAACGATGGAAGAAATAGTTGTCGTCATAGTTGAAGCGCACCGGCAGACGTTTGAGGATCGCGGCGGGCAGTTCGGTGGGCGACACACCCCATTGCTTGATCGTGTAGCCTTTGAAGAACGCCTCATACAGATCGCCGCCGACGAAACGCATCGCCTGCTCTTCAAAGTTCTGCGGCTCGGCAATGCTGGTATCGGCCTGCGTTTCGATGAAGGCGCGCGCCTCATCCGGGCGCATCGTACGATTGTAGAACTGGTTGATCGTGTGCAGGTTGATTGGCAGTGAAAACACCTGCCCGCCAGAAGTCGTCTTCACGCGGTTTTTGTAGGGCATAAAAGTTTCAAAGGAGTTGACGTAATCCCAGACCTCGGCGTCGTCGGTGTGGAAAATATGCGGGCCATAGATATGCACCATAACCCCGGTCTGCGCGTCACGCTCGGTATGGCAATTGCCGGCAACATGCGCGCGGCTGTCGAGGATGGTAATGCTGTGACCAGCTTCGGCCAGTTTGCGACCAATCACGGCACCGGAAAGACCAGCCCCAACAAGCAATATATTCACGCCCAGCTCCTTTTAAATTGGCTTGAAAAACGTGTTCCTACCGATGCTGAAAAGACAAACCGATAGGAGCGCCCATAGCCAAGCCCTCAAAGCACTATATCTTTGAGCGCACATTGACGCGAGTCATAACCGCATTCATTCGCCAAAAGGTTGTAGAAAGATGCCGTAGCGGAAACCTGCCACTGAACTTTCATCCAGTCGCGATCGGAGCCGAGTTGGTGTTTGCGCCATTTGGCGTAGGTTGAGCAATTGCTCGCCGCGCAGGGCTTTCATCTCGCGCGAGACGAGGCGGGCGATTGTCGTGGTTCGGGCATGGTCATCCGGGGTCTGGTAGACCAACACCGAATTCGGGTGTTCGGTGTCGTGGTCAGAAGCCCAAGCCGCGATCCCGAAGTGGGCAAGGCCCGAGTTGTGGAACATGGTTTCGTTGAGCAGTTCAACGCGCATGCGCCAGTTGAAACTTTCCACGAATCCGTTTTGCATCGGCTTGCCCGGCGCGATGTAGGGCCATTCGATCCGGCGTTCGATCAGGGCCGTCAGTTCACGCGCCACACGGTGTCCTGAGGTAGAGATGTCAGGGGGCGCAGAGAGGCACTTCCGGGTGGCATCATCAACCACGTTGAGCCCCCGGAAACGCTGGCCACTGGCTAACTGATCTTGGTCCATCCTCAAGCTCGGAAGACCTCTAACCGCAAGTGGAGGGAAAATCCCGTGGCACCAGCTACTTTGTTTTGTGTAAGTTTATCGCTCGAACAACCAAAAGCGGCGCCCTTATTGGGCGCCGTTTTTGTATTCTTTTTGGATTGTTTATAGAGATGTTTTTGTTATCGCTTCTTACTAGGTTTGGCGGTGACCTACTCTCCCACGTCTTAAGACGCAGTACCATTGGCGCGACGGCACTTAACGGCCGAGTTCGGGATGGGATCGGGTGTTTTGCTCGTGCTATG
>NZ_JBFRYC010000022.1:0-25282 GCF_040892615.1 Thioclava arctica | reverse complement strand
GGCATCTCCTGCAGAACGCGAGCGATGCGTTTCTGGCCGCCGTCCGTCGAGCAATGCCCGTCATAAGAAGAACGGCCTGCAGCGCTGAACTGGATCCCGGCATTCTGACGGCGGCGGAACGCCTGCAATTCGAAGGCTTTCAACGGCGCCAGAAAACCAACATGCTGATCCAGCGGATGGGGGCCGAAGGCGTGCCCATCAAGCGGATCGTCCGGGTCACTGGTCTGAGCCGGGGCCTGGTTCGGCGCGTCCTGCGCGGCGAACGGGAAGACGTTTTCCGGCTGCGCCAAAGCAGCCTGACGCCTTGGTTCCCGCTGCTCGAACAGCATTGGCAGGACGGATGTCGCAATGGCGCTGAACTCTGGCGCCGGCTGCGAGCGAACGGATTCCAAGGAAGTCTCCGCGTGGTCGGGGAATGGGCCACGCGCCAGCGCCGAGCCGAGGCTGCCATCCCGCACGGCTCAGGCAAAAGTCCTCCAAGCCGCAAGATCGCCCGCATGATGACCTCTGGTCGGCATCACCTCTCGAAGGCCGACAGCATATTCGTCGCGCAGATCGAACATGCTTTGCCGCAACTGGCGCAGGACCGTCGGCTCCTCGACGCCTTTACCTCCATGATCCGCAATGGCGAGGAGAGCGGGCTGGCAGCTTGGTTGGATCAAGCAAAGGCGTCTGGACTGGCAGCCTTTGCGCGCGGGCTCTCCGCCGATCTGGACGCGGTTGCGGCGGCGCTGCGCGAGCCTTGGTCCAACGGCCAGACAGAAGGCCAGATCAACAGGCTGAAGATGTTGAAACGGCAGATGTATGGCGCTGCAGGTATCGACCTTCTTCTGGCGCGCCTTCAGCATTCGGCATGACCGCGCCACAGAAATTGAGTCAGAGCCCAAGATTGACCCCATTATCGGGGTAATCGACGTCCAAAAGTGACCCCCCTGATATTTCTGTTTTGATGCTTCCTCAGATGCATGAGGGAGCGAGTTGGGGATGTTGGTTGTGCAGACGATTGCGAAGATCAGACGTGCGCGCTTCATCCAAGGTAAGTCGATCAAGCAGATATGCCGTCAACTGCGGGCGTCACGGAACACGGTGCGCAAGGTGACCCGCATAACGGTCTGAACGAAAACCTGCTCATCGAAAGAGACAAGCTGTGCCGAATGGCGATTAGTCGTGAAAGCCTCGAAATCCCCTATTCCCTTCGCTATGCATGGCCCGGTATCGCTTGCCCCGGGCTTAATGATCACGCGTTGGGCCGGAAAGCCGATCGGTTCAAGGAAGCCGCGCGCATCATCGTTGGGCGCGAGTGTAACATGGTCATAAATCGGGGCTTCATCGGCCATCTTTTCGGTCAGCTCTTGGCCGGTCCTGCTATCAACGAACGCGGCGACATCAAAATCCGCCGGGATCAGCAGCAGATGCGGATGCGAACCATAAGCTCCCTCGCTCGCAAGACCAAGATCGCACCCCGAGATATCCATGCCAAGCAAGGCCTTCTTGCGCGCCACCTCTTTGATCGTGCCGATCCGGAAATTTCTCCGGTGAAGGTTCCCAAGGCATCCGTGTCGATGTGGTGCGTCAAGACCAGCGAAAGACCAAGCTGCTTCAAAAGAGTCGGCCCAAAAGCCCAGCCCCTGTCGCTAGATGTTGAAGCCCTCAAGAAAAGTCGTGGGTTTCGTCGATTTCAGTGGGCCGGTTTGGGAAACCATCCAGGACCGAACGACCGGTCGAGCTTACCGATCATAATTCGCCGGGCCTATTTCATTGCGATAGATGGCGTGACATGGCGCTCATAGGCGCGGCGCGACCTAATCGGGCACCCGGATTTTCAGATGATCCAGACGCCGGGCGAGTCGCCACCCGCTTCGTTTGCGAGCAGGCCGAAATCGGGCAGGATGACCAAGCGGTTGTCTGTCAGTTCAATCATACCTTCGCGGTTCAGTGCGCTGATCTGACGACTGACGGTTTCAAGTGTCAGGCCGAGGTAATCGGCCATTGCTGCGCGGCTCAGCGGCAATTCGACCTCCATGCGGCCGCCTAGCTGGGAATTGTGTAGCGCCGCTTTGCGTTTGGCGATGATCAAGAGGAACGAAGCGATCTTTTCGCGCGCAAGCTTGCGACCCAGAAGCAGCATCCAGTCGCGCGCGGCGTCCAGTTCGTCGAGAGACATCTGGAGAAGCCGGTGGGCGATCTGCGGCGTTTTCTGCATCATCTCGTTGAAGGGCTTATGGCGAAAACAGCACAGCACGAGCTTGCTGACGGCGGCTGCGTTGAATGCGGCGGTTTCGCGCCCTGGTCTGCCCAGAAAATCGCCGGGCAAAAGCAGCCCGACTATCTGCGCGCGGCCATCTTCCGTTATACGAGTCAACGTCGCCGCGCCGGACACCACAGAGGCCACGAAATCCATGCGGTCGCCTTCACAGGTGATCAACTGACCGGGCTCGAAGCTGCGATAGAACTTCATAGACTCGAGCTGGCCCAGATCATCCCATTCGGATTGGGCGCAAACTGCTCTATGGCGAACGGGACACTGTTCGCATTTCATGTCTCTGCCTCCATCATTCGGGGCCAATTTTTTCTTATTTTGAACCAATTAGTTCTCTCATATTGCATGCACCAGCTTATCCCCGAGGGGCCCATTTGACAACCAAAGGTTGCGATTTACCGTCGCGTCGGACTATCGCTGCCTGGCCCGGTCCCGCATCGAAATTAGGGCCAGGACCGGGCGGCTAGCTTCGCCGGCGAGGCTCGAGCGGTATGCATCTCGTGCCGTAAGGGGGCAAAAATCAAGCGTATGCGCCGGTCGGAAATAGCCTTGCCTGGAGGACCAGCGGAACCAACATTGCTCCCGAAGATATCTTCGAAGCGCTCGACACCTTTTTCCGCCATTCGGATAACGTTCAAGCGTGGTGTTTAAGGCAAAGATGGCGGCAGTGCGGCCCACCGACGAGACTTTTCAACATTTAGCGTCAGGGGCTGGCCCGAAAACCGCCTCTTTGCCATGCATCGTGGCCATGACCGCGACGCAGCCTCGCAGGGGGCAATCGATCATGCGGCCCGCACCAGAGGCGGCTGTGCCGCTGCGACCTGTCTTCCGCTCCGACGTCCTCGCGACCTACGCTCGCTTACGCTGCCGTGGCCGGAGCCTGGTAGACGCCACCCCGGGCCATACGGGCCCAAACGATGCGCGCCATTTGCTTCGCCAGCGCCACCCGCACCAGCATCGGTGGCTTGCGTGTCAGCATCCCGCCCAACCACGTGCCGGGCTTGGCGGCAGCATGGACATGTCGCTTGATGATGACGCTGTTGGCGCCGATGATCAGCAAGCGTCGCAAGGATCGCTCGCCCATTCTAGTGGTGGTGCCGAGGCGTTGTTTCCCTCCGGTTGAATGCTGCTGTGGCACCAGACCCAGCCAAGCGGCAAAGTCTCGTGCCTTGCGGAATGTCTCCGGTGGCGGGGCAAGGACCGCGATAGCCATGGCGATCAGTGGACCAACGAACGCCCGGCACCGTCATCAACCGTCGAGCAACGTCATTCTCTTTGGCTCGCCGCGCAATCTCGGCGTCGAGCTTCGCGATCTCCGCCCTCAGATGTAAGAGAGCTGAAACGAGCACCTGAAGCGTGGGAATGGCATCGACAGGTAGGGCGTTGTCCGCGTCCTCGACGATAGCGATCAGTTTCGAGGCGTTGGCCGCGCCCTGCGGCACAATCTGGCCAAACTCGGTGAGATGGCCGCGCAAGGCATGGATGTCCTGCGTGCGCTGCCGGATCAGCAACTCCAGGACACGGAAGATCATTGCCGCTCCCTGCGTTTCTTTGCTCTTCACCGGCACGAAGCGCCCTCTCGGCGATGCAGGCATCGCCTGCCGGGTCACACATCGTCGGGCGCACGGCTGCTTCGCAAATCGCTTCTGCATCGGCAGCATCGTTCTTCTGGCGCTTCACGAAGGGTTTGACGTAGGCAGGCGGGATCAACCGAATGTCATGGCCCAGCTTGCCGATCTCTCGTCCCCAAAAATGAGCACCGCCACAGGCTTCCATCGCGACGACACAAGGGGGCAGCTGGCTGAAAAAGTCCAACACCTGCGACCGCCGCAGCTTTTTGCGCAGAACCGCTCGACCAGCGCCATCGGCTCCATGGGCTTGAAACACATTCTTTGCCAGCCTATCGGCGATTGCTACGCATTCGCCTGTCAGCCAACGGATCGAGCCCGACCGTGATAATCTCCGACATGACCGCTCCCCTTTGTGGATCCTCAAAGACCCACCTTGGCACACAGATGCCGTCGGGGGGGCGCTTACATCATCAACGCCCTAGCCATGCAAGCTTTTCAGATAGTCGATGATGCTTTGCACTTGCTTTGAGTTAAGACTGCCGCGCCATCTGGGCATCGCGGGGTCGAGCGTCTGGCCTTTCGCATCAACGCCTGTCAGGATCGCCCGCGCGAGTAGAGTGTCGTTGTCGTGATACATTTTTTCCAAGCCCGGCGCGCGCAGATCGGAACTGACAGCGCCCCCAACCTTCATCCCGCCCGTTCCGCTCTCACCGTGGCACGACGCGCAATCCTGCTGATATAACCCTTGCCCTCCCGTTGCAGCTGCGGAGCCACCCGAAGCGCCTCCCATCCCCATCGTGCGGCCACCCGCCATCATGCCGTGGCCTCCGCCCATCATTCCTTGGGCGCGGGCTGGCGCTAGCGGAAGGGTGGCCAAGGCGCCGATGAAGCCTCCGCAATACAAAATCGACTTGAGTTTCATAGAGGTCTCCTGTCTCAAACTGAAGTCAGCTCGCCCGACCGAATGCCACTTCCAAGCGCGCCTTCTGGGCGGCAAAGGTTCCGTAAGACGCTTCGCCATCAATGACGGTGATGGGCGCGACGCGCACGCCGTAGCGTGATTTCGCTTCGTCGGCCAACCCGGGGCGGGACAGGTCGCGCTCCTCGAACGCGACACCCTGCGCGTCAAGATAGCGCTTCACCGCGGCACAGTCGGGGCAGCCCGGGCTGGTGTAGACGATCACTTCAGGCATGGGCCTGAACCTCTGCCTCGTAACCTTCCTCCTGCACCGTCGCGATCAGGGCGGCCGGATCGGCTGACCCGGTCACCACGGCTGAGCCGGGCGTCAATGTTACCTCGGCACTTTGCACGCCCGAGACGGCCTCAAGGGCTTTCGTGACGGCGCGCATGCAATGATTACAGGTCATGCCCGTGATTTTCAGGTTCGTATTGTTCATCTTTCATCTCCTTTGACGGTTTTCGATGTTTCAAGCAGCCAGCGTGTCAGCCACCCGTCTCAGTTTGGTTGCCACCTCATGGCCCAGACGATCGACATCGGGATTGCCAACCATTCCCAGCACGGCGGCAGGATCCATGAACAGCACCGTCGTTTTGCCGTCCGTCTCTTCGCGAACAACGACATTGCACGGAAGGAGCGCACCTATATCTGGCTCAGCCTCAAGTGCCTGATGCGCAAATTTCGGATTACAGGCGCCAAGAATGACATAGGGACGATGATCAAGATCCAGCTTGGCCTTGAGGGTGGCTGCCACGTCAATGGTCGTCAGAACGCCGAAATCTTCTTCTTTCAACGCTTCAGTCACGCGCTCGACGGTTGCTTTGAACCCTTCGGGGCTGGATACGGCGAATGTGAATTGGCTCATTTTAGATCTCCTTTTGGGATTTGTGATGATTGGGATGTCTGCGCATTATGGAACGCGCCAAGGCGGCGCAGCCGCAGGCTGTTGCCCAGCACGAAGACCGACGACAGCCCCATGGCAACGCCGGCCACCATCGGGTTAAGATGGATGCCGAAGGGGGCGGCGAGCCCAGCGGCAATCGGGATCAGGATGATGTTGTAAAAGAACGCCCAGAACAGGTTGCTGCGTATGTTATTCAACGTGCGCCGCGCCGCATCCAGCGCCGTGATGACCTCGTCAAGCTGTCCCCGTGTCAGGGTGACATCGGCCGCCTCGATGGCAATATCTGTCCCGGTTGCCAGCGCGATCCCGACATCGGCTTGCGCCAACGCGGGCGCGTCATTGATACCATCTCCGACAAAGGCCACCCGGTGGTTCTTCTGTTGAAGGTCGGTCACGACCGTCGCCTTGTCTTGCGGCAAGACCTCGGCATGAACGTCCTTGATGCCAAGCTGGTCGGCGACGGCCCTAGCAGTTGCCTTTGCATCCCCCGTTACCATCGCAACGTTCACGCCGCGCGCGCGCAGGGCCTCAACCACTGAGTGCGCTTCGGGTTTGACCCGATCAGCGATGGCGAACAGCGCCAAGGCTTCGCGATCGGCGGCAACGTAGATCACGGTGCGCCCCGCGCCTTCGAGCTCGTGGGCCTTATCGACGAGGTCATCAAGGGCAACACCTTCAAGCTCCATGAAACGGCGCGCGCCAACGCGCACCAGTTTGCCGTCGATGCGCCCCTCGATTCCGTTACCAGCGATGGCGCGAAAATCTGTGACCGCGGGAAGATCAAGATCGCGTTCATTGGCCGCAGCAACGATGGCGCGGGCGAGCGGGTGTTCTGATGCGCCCTCCAACGCGGCCGCAAGGCGCAGCGCGTCGCCCGGTTTGGGTTCGACCCTATCGACCAGCACAGGCCGCCCCTCTGTTAGGGTCCCGGTTTTGTCAAACAGCACCGTATCCACATGTGACAGGGTCTCGAGCGCTTCGCCCTTACGAAACAAAACCCCCAGTTCCGCTGCGCGACCGGTGCCGACCATGATCGCCGCAGGCGTTGCAAGCCCCATCGCGCAGGGGCATGCAACCACGAGCACCGCAACCGCCGCAACCAGTGCCTCGCTGATATTGCCGCTGATCAGCATCCAGGCGCTAAAGCTTAGCACCGCGATTATCAGCACGATTGGGGTAAACACCCGCACGACCCGGTCAGCCAAACCTTGAATCGGAAGCTTGCCGGTTTGCGCGCTTTCAACAAGCTTGATGATCTGGGCCAGCACCGTATCACTGCCAACCGAGGTTGCCTCGACGACCAGCCGACCATCCAGATCGACCGTGCCTCCGACAACATCGTCTCCTGCAGTTTTCGCGACCGGAAGGGGTTCGCCCGTGAGCATCGATTCATCAAGATGGGCGCGACCTTCGACGACACGGCCATCTACCGGCATGCGTTCCCCCGGGCGCACAACGAGACGATCACCGACCCGAAGTTGCGCGACGGGCACGTCGTGTTCCATTCCCTGCTCATCCAGCTTGCGCGCGGTTTTTCCCTGCAACCCTACGAGCTTTCGGATGGCCGCAGACGTTCGTCCTTTGGCGATTTCCTCAAGATACTTTCCCGCCAGCACTGCAGCGATCACCACGGCTGCGGAATCGAAATAGACGTGACGTGCCTCGGGCGGGAATAGGCTGGGAGCCAGCAAGACTGCGGTGCTGTAGATCCAGGCCGCGCCGGTGCCAGTAGCCACAAGCGAGTTCATATCCGGAGAGAGGTGGCGGTAGGCGATCAAGCCGGGCCGGAAGAAGCGGCGTCCCGGCCAGAACATTACCACGCTAGCAAGCGCGAACTGCACCCATTCCCAGAATCCCGTGAAAGGACTGAGCGCAGTAAGTGCTCGATCAAAGCTGGGGATGAACGTCCCGCCCATGGCCAAGACGACAATCGCCAATCCGAGGATGCCCGCAATCGCCAGATCCAGCCCCATCGCACGCAATGAGGCGCGGCGTCGCTCTGCCTGGGTCTCGCTCGCCTCTGAGGTGTCAGCGATCGGATGAGCTTCGTAGCCAGCATCGCTCACCACCGCCGCAAGCGCATCTGCATCCGTCATGGCAGGCAGAAAAGTGATTTTTGCGCGTTCGGTGGCAAGGTTTACGCTTGCATCAATTACGCCGGGCGACTTCGTCAATGCGCGCTCAACCCGACCCACGCAGGACGCGCAGGTCATACCCTCAACAGCCAGTTCGATCTCTGTGCTGATCGGCGTGTAACCGGTCTCGCGGATGGCCGCGACGATCTGGTCCGTCGAGATTCTTTTGGGGTCAAAATGCAGCTCAGCGCGCTCTGTTGCGAGGTTCACCCCGGCGCCCGAAACGCCTTCCAGCTTATTCAAGCCACGCTCCACGCGGCTGCTGCAAGACGCGCAAGTCATGCCCTCGACATCGACGGACAGTGTTTCAAGAGCGCTTGTTTCGTTGTTGGTTCTGGCGCTCATGTCCATGCGCGTTCTCCTGATCGAGAGCTTTGAACATCGGCATCTGCCGACATCTTTAGGCAGAGATAGGGGTTCCAGTAGGTGGAGGCTCAAGGGGCGAAAATGGATGTTGGACGATTCAAGCGCCTTTTTGCGCTATATTCACGGCGTGTTGATGCAATAGCACCTGCGAGGGATGCAATCATGCAAGCGTGACTTTGCCTTCCAGCTACTAGAGGGTTTATCTTGCCGCTCAGGAGGAATGTTCAGATGAATATCGGGACCGCCGCGACGCAGACCGGGCTGCCGGTCAAGACCATCCGCTATTACGAGGAAATCGGCCTCGTCACGCCGGACCGACGCGCGAATGGCTATCGCGATTTTTCTGCGGCTTGCGTCGAGCAGTTGCGGCTTTTGGCGCAGGCGCGTCACCTTGGCTTCTCGCTTGAGGAATGTCGTCGCCTGCTCGTGTTGAGTGCCGACGAGGACCGCGCAAGCCGCGACGTGCGCGCGCTTGCGCAACAATATCTGGAAGCGGTGCGCGAAAAGATCGCGTCTCTCACCGCATTGGAGGGGCAGCTTGAAGGGCTCATCGCGCAATGTCACGGCGACGATGCTCCCGATTGCGCGATCCTTGACGAACTGATGGGCCTACGCGGCGATTGACAGGCGCGCGCAAGCCCACCAGATATGGATAGGGAGAAGCGGGAGCAGACATGCGCAAGGCGCTGCATATCTTCATGTTCGGGCTGGTCGCGATGATGGGCCTGTCGCAGTTGGGTGCGCCCGCTGCGGCGATGACCCATACCCGCGCGATGGACGCGCTCACCATGGCAGATTGCACGGCCTGTCCCGATGGGCATCACGCGGGTCAACCCGCGCAGGACATGCCCTGTCCGCATGCGGAAATGCTGGTCTCGGCCACTCTCACCTTTTCGCCCGAGCTCTCTCTGAGCCGAGCCGATCTGTCTTTGCCGCTGCGGCCCGCCGACATACCGGCCCCACCGGCGCATGAGCCCCAGCTCGACCTGCCACCCCCCCGCATCTGATCGATCAAACGTTCGCACGTCCTGCGCCTGCGCGCGCGGACCCTGTTTCACGCGCCCGCGAAGGCGCGTCTGATCGCATTGGATATCTATATGAAGACCTACATACTCTACGCTGCGGTGGCCGCAGCGATCGCCGGGGGCGTCTGGCTGTCGCTACGCCCTGACCCCGCCACCGAGGCAGAGGCCGCGACGCCTGCACAAGGCGCTGCGCTTGTCGCCATCAGCCTTCCCGAAACCCTCTCTGCGCAGGCCGTCATGGGCAAGCGCGCCTTCGAGTCGACCTGCATCACCTGTCACGGCAAGAACGCGACCGGCAAGGCGGGGTTCGGACCGCCACTGGTGCACAAGATCTACGAGCCCTCGCATCACGGCGACATGGCCTTTCTCGCTGCGGTTCAAGCAGGCGTGCGCGCCCATCACTGGCGCTTTGGAAACATGCCGCCGCAAGAGGGCCTGACCCGCGCCGACACCGCAAATATCGTCACTTACGTGCGCGAATTGCAGCGCGCCAACGGGATCAACTGAAATGCAGAACTTCAAACCGACCCGCCGGGCCATTCTTGGGGTCGCGGATTTCGCCAGCGGCATGCCCGGTTTCGCCGGAACCCTCAATGATGGCGAGATCCTCGATATTCTCGGCTTCATCCGCTCAACTTGGCCAGACCGAATGCAAGCGGTGCAGGCCGCCCGCGACGGGAATTGAAGGGGAAAGTTAAACTGTCAGAACCGCAAGATTGGTTGCGCCTTGGCTTGCTAATCTTGGGACGGGAGTGGCTTCGGTCCCTTGATCGACCAAAAGCTTCTTTGCAGCAACCCAACGATCAAGGCAGCTTTGATCAGCCCTTGGCTGATCAGGTAGAGAGTATAGAGGGCCCGGGTCGATCCGCTCTGTTGCTGTGCCGCGTTCATTATGTGCGTGGCGACGAAGTTGCGAGGATTTTCCATCAGCGGCTCCTGTGATAGAAGATCACCCAATGAAGCATCGCCGGCACGGAAACGAGCTAGAACACAAGTCCGCCAGCTATCTCGGTCAGCGCGTGCAATCCCTTCAAAGTGACACTAACATTTCAGGCTTGATGGATGCGGTCCTCAATGACTTGCATTCCGTGATCAACCTCGTGCAATGAAAGGCAGACAATGGACGTCGCGATTACCCAGTGGATCAACTCCTTTGCAGGCCAAAACCCTCTCTTCGATCCCATAATGATCGCGATCACGAAAGTCGGGGTGCCCTTCATTGTCCTGATGGTCGTCTTACAATGGTGGAGCCGGGAAGATCGGCAACATGTGCGTCACGTCGCGATCTGCGCCGGGCTTGCCTTCCTGCTGGGTCTTGCGATCAACCAGGGTGTCCTTCTCTTCATTCACCGTGTGCGCCCCTATGACGCTGGCATGTCGCATCTCCTGATCGCGAAGAGTGCAGACTGGTCGTTCCCATCCGACCACGCGACGGCCTCGATGTCGGTCGCGATGACCTTTGCTCTGCAGAAGCTACCGCGACGGACGCTGGCGTTCTTCGCCATGGCAATTTTAGTCTGCCTGTCCCGCGTCTATGTCGGCACCCATTACCTTTCCGACGTCTTGGGCGGGGCTGCTACTGGGATCGTCGCTGCCATCGCTGTTCGTCTGCTCTACCGGGAGGACAGCAAGCTTGATCGTTTCGCGACAAGCATCCTTTGACAAGGAGTTAATCTTCGCCGGGGCGTCTGAAGAACGATCTGTGCAATGTCTTGTCCAAGAATGAGGATCAGTCTGACCCGGTTTATCGAGCTCCACCTGACTTGTAGAGCCGAACGCTGGGCTTTCCGGTCGCTCTTTGGTGCGTGCGGCGACGGTCTGCTCTCTGATCTTCGCGGACGTTTGCGTGAACCGCGGCGAACGTCCACTTTCTGATCGCCCTTCAGCGCATATGCCAAGCCAGTTCGGAAATTTGATTTTCCGTCATGGTGCGGCGTTTTACAACTTTGAGGGTCTGCGCCGCTTCAAGAATAAATTTCGCCCTGACTGGCAGCCGCGCTATGTCGCCTTGCCTCCGGGGGGCTCGCCCTATTTCGAAGTGGTAGAGGTCGCCATGCTGATCTCAGGCGGCGCACGTAACCTGATCGCGAAGGACTGACATGCTGAGTTCAATTCACGAGATACTGCCCTCTCTCGCCGCGCTTGGCATCCTTGGGTATTGGATCATCGGCGCGGCGACGGCGCTTGAGGCGTTCTTGCTGACCGGAATTTTTGTGCCCGGCACGCTGATCGTGGATGCGGGCGGGGTGTTGGTGCAGCAGGGGATGCTCGATTTCTTTGATCTCGCATGGTTCGTGGCGATTGGCTCAATCCTTGGCGGGGAGGCCAGTTTCTGGCTTGGTCGCCGCGCGCGTCGCGGCATGCTGGGGCGCTGGAATGTCGAGGCCATGCCCGCCTTCGCACGCGCCCAACGCCTATTTGCCAAACGCGGCGGGTTTGCCTTGGTGCTGGGGCGGTTCCTTGGCCCGGTTGCTGCCTTCGTGCCCTTTGCTGCCGCCATCGCAGGGATGGAGACTCGCCGGTTTCGCATCTGGAACATTGTGAGCGGCTTTCCCTACGCGCTGGCCCATCTCGCCTTTGGTTATGGCTTGGGCAGTGGTCTGTCGCGCTTTAGCCCGATGATGACGCGCGCCGCGCTATTCGTCGCGGTGCTGTCGGTGCTGGCAGCGCTGCTGTGGTGGACGCTGCGCCAGTTGGACCGCACCTTGCCCCATCTGCTGGCGATGGCGGGCGGGGTGATGGATGAGATCGCGCGCCATCCGCGCATTGATAGCTGGGGCGCACGGCATCCGCGCATCGCGCAGTTTCTGACCCGGCGTCTTGACCGGACCCATTTTACCGGGCTGCCTGCGACGGTGCTGGGCGTGGCCTTTGCCTATCTGGCGGCGCTGTGGCTTGGATTGGCCTTTGATTTCGTGCGCGCCGAGCCGATTGTGCAAATCGACGCACGGCTGGCGCAATTGATGCATCTGTTCTGGACGCCAGCGCTGATTCAGGTTTTCACCTGGATCACAGCACTTGGCGATACGCGGCTGGTGGCGGCGGTTCTGGCGCTGGCGGTGCTGTGGCTGGT
This sequence comes from Thioclava arctica, assembly GCF_040892615.1. Lineage (NCBI taxonomy): Bacteria > Pseudomonadati > Pseudomonadota > Alphaproteobacteria > Rhodobacterales > Paracoccaceae > Thioclava > Thioclava arctica. The sequence continues at coordinate 12,989 of NZ_JBFRYC010000022.1, read as the reverse complement.
GCTGCTGCGGCGTCCGGGCCTGTTGGTCGGCTTGTTGGTGGCGCTCGGGACCGATCTGATTTCGGTCGTCGCGCTTAAGACGGCGTTTGGCCGGCCGCGCTCGGCGCTTGGGTATTTTACCGAGACTACGGGCAGTTTTCCATCCGGCCACGCCACGCTTTCGGTCGCCTTTTACGGCATGCTGTTCTACCTGCTCTGGCGGTTGGGACGGATGGGGGCGGTGATGGCCGCCTTCCTTGCCACCCTCGTCGCCGGTCTGATCGGGCTGAGCCGCCTCTATCTGGTCGAACACTATCTCAGCGACGTTCTGGCGGGCTGGGTGCTAGGCGGGCTGTGCCTGATTTCGGGGATCGCGGTGGCGGAATGGATGATGCACGGGCGCGCCGCACCGAAGGTGCAGCCCCTAAACTGGCACAAGATCACCGCGCTGGTGGTGTCGCTTGGTCTGATCGCCTATGCGGGGCTGCGTGTGAGCGATTACTCCAAGGCGCTCAACCCCTCCCCCGCGCTTGGGGGCAATGTGCAGATTAGTTCGGCTGTCGGACTTTTTGGCGACCACACGCTGCCCGCAACGGCCCATACCCTGTCCGGAGAACGCAAATTTGCGATCAACATCGCCTTCTGGGCCAAAGATCAGGCACAATTACGCGGGGCGCTGACGGCGCAGGGTTGGACGCTGAGCGCCGCGCCCTCGCTTGGCGGGCTGGTGAAAACCGCGATCGGCGATATGCGGGATCGCTCGGGGGCCGGGGATGCGTTGGCGCCGCTCTTTTGGAACACGCTGCCCAATGATCTTGCCCTCAGCTTGCAGGGCAAGACTTCTGAGCTTGATCAGCCGCGTCTAAGATTGTGGTCCACGCGGTTCATCCGGCCCGAAGGCATCCGGCTTTGGGTGGGCACGCTGACGCGCGATGACGGGTTTGATCTGGAAGACGCCATACCCGCGCCCGACCTTGCAAGCGCGCTTGCCAAAGGTCTGATCGCGAAAGGACTGGCAGTCAGCGCTGGAACGCTAACGCCAGTCGGTCAGCCGGCCATTGCGTTGATCGATTTGCGCTGAAAGCAGCGGTTCTTACAAAAGCGAAAGATCGCCGCGAAACTCTGACACCTCTGATCGGGTATTCCTTTCGCCACGATGCGCTACGCATCGCGTGTGAATGGAGCCCCACATGAGAAATCTTCTTTTGTCCGTCGCCCTGATCACGATACCCGTTGCGGGATTTGCGTTGGTCGAGACGGTTAAGCCGACCGGCCCCTCGACTTCAGCCCCGGCGGGCTTGGGCGATCTGTCGAGCTATGAGCAGATCGTCACCGACACCCAGACAATCGCCCAAACCGGCGATTTGGCCGCCGCCAAACAGCGGATCACTGATCTTGAGACGCTGTGGGACGACAACGCCGCCGCCCTGCGCAAGGCCGATCCCGGCGCCTGGAGCGCGATTGACAGCGTGGCGGCGGAACTCAAATCATCTCTGGGTCGAACCAGCGCGACTACGATCCTCGGCGTTTCAACGTGGTGTTATGGCTCGACTAATTCTTGTTCTTGTATTTCGTGGTGACCCAACTGCTCATACCCACCAGCTATCACGCTGGTTCAGGAGATGCCCCCCCTCAAGCCATGTGCGCAACAAAGCCATGATGACGTTGCTGATACGTTGCTCCGATAGTTGTGATCGGGATTACTCCACGTGGAGCAACGTCCACATGCCCATGACGTAGTGGCCAGGGATGTTGCAGTAGAGGATGTATTCGCCCGGCTTCAGCGTCACCGTCAGCGAACCACTCTGGCCGGGGTCAAGTTCCGATACCTCGCCAAGATGGCCAGCCTTATCTTCGTCTACCCGCATCTCATCTTTGTTGTAGGGCAGCTCTTCGGTCGCACTTTGGATCGGTGCCACGATCATCTCGTGCACAGTCCCCTTGGAGTCGTTCTTCACTTCGAATGTGACCTTGCCCGCAGAAACGGATGAGGGCTTCGCTGTGACCCCCATCGTCGCCTGCTGGGTCAGTTCGCTGGCACCAACCATGTTAAAACCCATAGGCGGGACGCTTCCTAGGTCGTCCATCGAATTGTCACCCTTGTCCCACAGTGAAACCTTCACGGTGGTCGTCTCTGTGGCCATTGCGGGCGTGATCGCCAACGCCGGCAGGGCCGCCAAAGCGAGGACGATAGCGGTGCGTCTCGTGATTTCCATGTTCCTCTCCCTTCAGTCTTCCTAGTATAAAAAAGAGATATCCCTTTAAAAAAATGACCTACTTGATCCAGGTCATGCATCACGTAGAAGTGACACGTTAGCCAAATGTGCTTAGCCTGCGGCGCTTGTCAGAAGACCTCCGCTGCGCTTGGAACGAATGTCTGTCCCTCTAATTGAGCGTTTGGGTCATCCGATCTGAGCGACTTGACCGTCCGTCGTCCAGTCCGGCAGGTTGTACGCTGGATCTGGCGCGATGAGAAGGCCTGAAACCATTTGCGACGTCTACAGCAACACGACGACGCAGGAAGCAATGCGCGGGCTCTTCAGCGGCCTCTCGGATCGTGTGGGCAACCTCGCGCTGGGGAAATTTTGCCCCGATCAGTTAGCGCCCATCATCCGACACTCAGATGGCAAATTAGAGTTGGTCACGGCGCGCTGAGGAAGGCCCTCGCCGCCCTCAGTGCTCAAGACGCAGCGTGACCCGGGCGTGCCAAACGTGCGCAACCTGAAATCGCCGCATTGGCGGCGCTGGCTCGGTCCTGAGCATCGTTGCCTTGAGGCAATTACGGCCTTCGCCGAGCCAGTCAAAGGCGGCAACCAGTGGTTCGGACCGGCTGATCCGGGCATCACGATGTTCTTCGCCGGGATCGAAATCTGCGGCTGGCGATCGGTGCGCAAGCTGAAACATGGTGAAACCGAAGACGACCTCTTTGCCTTCTTAACCTGCCCACCCAATGCCGAGGTGGCCGCCGTGCATCCCAAGGCGATGCCGGTGATCCTGACCAGCCCAGAAGAGTGGCAAGCTTGGTCGAGTGTTCCAGTCGAGACTGCGACAAATTGCAAAGGCCCCTAACCCGCGGAACCCCAAGGTGGCATGCCGGACCAAGAACCTATGTCGTCTGCGATTTTAGCTTGGGGCACCTCAGGAAAGCTTTCAAAATCAACGCTCTGACTCGCAGGATGCGGCTACTCGGTTTTTGGTTGCGAATGTCATGGGGAACCTCGTGTGAGATCAATAGTTGTGATGGGAAAAGATGCTCTATCACACTATCGCAATTTTGGAGTTAATCATGATACCTGACTGGCTGCAGATACTATCCTTCATCTCTTTGATTTCTGGTGCAATTTCCGCACTCGTAATCGCTTGGGACGAGGCGAAGGCCCCCCAGCATATGTGGATCATGAATGTGGTTTGGCCCGTCGTCGCGCTGTTTGGATCGGTGATCGCTCTCTGGGCCTACTTTTCCTACGGGAAGCTTGCTGCTCACAGCAAAATGCATCCAGCGATGGAGAAGGGTGAGACGCCCCCAAATAAGAAATACACGCCGTTTCCGATGATGGTGGCGAAGGGCACATCACACTGCGGCAGTGGCTGCACGCTTGGGGATATCATCGCCGAGTGGTTGCTATTTTTCGTTCCAGTGATCGCGACTTGGTTTGGCTGGAAAACGCTCTTTGCCGATAAGATTTTCGCCGCGTGGATGGTAGACTATTTCTTCGCGCTCGTGATCGGCGTGGCCTTCCAGTATTTCACGATTAAACCCATGAGGGACCTCTCCGTGAAGGAGGGCATCATCCAAGCGATCAAAGCAGACGTCCTCTCACTGACCTCATGGCAGATCGGGATGTATGGCTTTATGGCCATCGCGCATTTCTGGATCTTCGCGGACCTCCTCGGCACTACGCTTGAAGTGAACAGTGTTGAATTTTGGTTCATGATGCAGATCGCCATGTGGTGCGGGTTCGTGACCGCTTACCCGGTTAACTGGTGGCTGATCGAAAAAGGCGTCAAGGAGAAGATGTAACTTCACTCCGCTCGGATCTTTGGAATAGCTCGACATCCGCGACCTCAGCATTCCACACCGTCTGGAGAAAGGACGTCATGATCAATCCAAAGACCACGGCTAAGTCCCGCTTTGCAGCCTCATAGGACCAAATTCATGCAGCGCCGCGCATGAACCGCTAGAGCGGGCTGACTAGGGTCAACTGTCGCGGCACTGAGAATGGGCAGGCAGAGGTCCAAAGCGAAAGTTTGAACGCCGCACTACCGCAGGACGGATCCGAGCCCAAGTTTACCGTGTTTGGCTAGTGCTCATATGCCGATTTTGCAGATAGCTAAGACAGTGTTTCGAATATATAAGCAACCGATATGGAAATGTGCATTTGCCCATTCTTGACGGAGATCACGATGAGCTTACCCTACAAATCTGCGCATGAAGAATTGCACTACATCAATCGCGCAGGTTGGCTGCGTGCGGCTGTTTTAGGTGCCAATGACGGCATCGTTTCAGTTTCATCGCTGATCGTCGGCGTTGCAGCTGCAGACCCCAGCCCAACGGCTATTTTGGTGGCTGGTGCTGCCGGGCTTGCTGCAGGTGCTATGTCGATGGCCGCTGGCGAGTATGTTTCGGTCAGTTCGCAGTCCGATGTCGAACGCGCTGACATCGCTCGCGAAAAACAAGCCCTCATCGACACACCAGAAGCGGAAGAAGCGGAACTGGCATCGATCTATCAGTCACGGGGACTGTCCCTCGAAACCGCGGCCTTGGTTGCACGGGAGTTAACTGTCAAAGATGCACTCGGCGCTCATGTGCGTGACGAGCTTGGACTGTCCGAAGTGCATAGCGCAAATCCATTGCAGGCGGCGCTTGCCTCTGGACTTACGTTTACGGTCGCAGCAGCACTGCCGCTCGCCGCCGCCATTTTTGCGCCAAGCGATAGGATTATCCCTACCGTCGTTATTACGACCTTGATATGCCTAGCAGGCCTAGGTGCCTTAGGTGCCCAAGTCGGCGGAGCACCAAAACTGCGCGCAACAGCCCGCGTATTATTTTGGGGCGCGGCGGCTATGGCCATCACTTCCGTTGTCGGAAAAATCTTTGGCGTGAGCGTTTAGGCATAGGTGGATTTGCCGGGAGCGCGGCCGTTGCCTCGTTTCTGGCGAGATCTCACTCTGTCCCACGTTGCCAACCTTGGCACGTCAATAATGCTGCGCCACGCGTGAATGGCCGGTTCAGGGAAGTTGCGGCGCGGAACGACCTGCTCCGGAGAACGGCTGCTTCTCTAATTGGGCGTTTGGGTCAAGCTCGTTTTCCTTCTTCCTCGTGGATCATTGTCACTCATCCGGGTCACCCCATGCAAAATCCGATGCCCGCTCGACTTCATACGTCCGGTTGGCGACGTGCTGGTAGAATGCCATCGAACATGCCCTGTCCGATGTGAAAAGGTCATGCCATACGATTTAACCTACTTTCGACTGCGTAATCGCCATTATGTATTCGAAAATTGCCACCTCTACCTTTCGGCGTGACTCCCAAGGATGACCGCCGACACCAGTATCTCGGGAGTCCGAACACAATCGAGCTGTTCCAAAACGACCTAAAGCCTTCCAACTCGCCAGTCGCCGCGATACCCCCTACTCAGATGCGCCGCGACGATCTGAAACCCGCTTTGCGGCCAGCCATCCCCTTTTGGCGTGTCGACAAAGAGTAGTTCCGATACGCCAAAGCCGTGTTCTTCGAGATCGCGCAACCTCGCTTTCGTCGTAATATTCGTCAATGGGGCAAGCCAGACAATATTATCCGCAACCCGCATCGCATGCTGGGTAAACACCCTGACTTGCGACCAGGGTGGATTTGTCATCACCCAATCCACCCTCTCGTCCCAGGTGAAAAAATCGCGCCCCTCAGAAACTTCGCACCAATCCCGCTCGAGATGACTGGGAAACTGGTTGTAGAAGGCCCCTTCCCCGCGCGATGGATCAAGAATTTTACCCGACATGGCATGCGAGAAATGCACAATAATCACGCGCGCAAGCGCGGGCTGCGTCATGACGATATCGTGTTCCGAGCCGTTCGATGCCGGGATCAGCGGGCGCCCCTTCTCAGCGGCGCTTGTCTGCAACAGTTTGCGAATTCGAAGAACCGCAAGCATTTTTAGCAGCGTCGGAACGCGACCCACGAAGGTCTTTTCAAGATTAATGATTGTGAGACGGCTGAAACCAACGCGGCGGGCCAGTTCGGCCTGCGAAATCTTGAGAAATTTGCGGCGTTCACGAAGCGTCTCAACAGCACTCTCGGCGCTTGGGCCCAGGCCCAGCGCAGATCAAGCACCGCCAAAACAGCTGTCAGTGAGCGGATGGTGCCTTGGCTAGTCTCCAACTCACGCAATGTGGGAATGCTGATGCCCGCACGCTTGGCGACCTGCGCTTGCGACAGACCAAGCATGCGGCGTCGATCTTTCAATATCCAAACCAATGACATGATAAAAAATCTTTCCATCCAAGCGCGCTCAATAGAAAGAAAAGCAAACTATGCATAAGGGCGGATATCAACGCGCATCCAAGGCGGGTGCTTTTAGATTGGGGACGCGGCGATTGCAGATCTTACCAACCCGGACCCGCAAAATCGTCGTCGGGATCGGACGTGGTCTCATCGGGCTCAACGCTTACCTCGTGATCCGCTAAACCATCGCAGGCGGTTTCGATTTGGTTTTCAACATGCGCGTCCGATCGTTCTTGGGCGTCAACCTCCAGATGATCGTTTCGATAGGCACGTTCAAACGCACTCGCTTGCTCGCCGGGGCGGACTATCTTCACCTCGCGTCCAAACACGCGCGTTACGGACCCATCTGCCCAGAGGACGTCGAGAGCAGTTTCCCCCGGCGCGGCATGCCAAACCTTGGGGCGCAATCCTAGCTCGCGACACACGCCAAGGGCTTGGCGCAAGATATCCCCAAGTGTTAGCTGCGGATCGGTGCCAAAATATCCAACAGCTCCCTCAACATTCTGTTTTGCTCTGTCAAAAGCGTGTCGGTCGCGCTTTGAGTTGCGTCCGATTTCTGCTCCAATATCTGGTTGAGGCGTCCCTCTACTTTCGTCAGCCGCGCTTCCACCGCCTCCTGCGCTTTTGCTTGTGCTTCCAACACGGCCATCAGCCGCTCGACCAGACCCTGCTCCTCCCCCTCGGGTTGGTTCAGCAGGTCCAGAAGCGGGAACAGTCTGATGATGTGCGAATCCATGTTCATCAACTGATCGAGCAACGCCTTTGAGGGCTCGGGCCATTCCCATGTGGCCATATCGTTTTTTGAGGTCATCAAGTCTCTCCAAAATGTGGTTAAGGGGGTGACGCGCGGCCCGCAGCGCCCGTGACAAATCCAGGCGCGCGCGGAGGTCTCGCAAGCCGCGCGCCAGTTTCAGCCGTTTAAGAACAAAGCGCGGCTCCCATGCCAGACCCAAATTGCTGGAGTTGATTTCCACCCCGGTCTTCGAGATCCAGAAATGACTGCGCGATCCGTGTCGGTTTTCCCGCACCTCATGACGATATCCAAACTCCGGGCCCGCCATATGCGCCGCGAGGATTTCAATATCGCCCGGCTGCACCCGCAAAAAAATCTGTTGTAATGCCGCATGTAGGTTACGCGTGTCAGGCGAGGTCAGGTTGCGCTTTGGTGTAATCGGATCGAGCGTCAGCACCTGAGGTGAGAAATACGCTGGCACCTCAAGTCCGATCATGCGATTGATTTTTTGATGTATGCGATCGAGCACATGGCGCTTCTTTTGCACGACCAGATTATGCCCGCTGAAGTCGCTCAGCGACACCGCGACATGAACGTGATCGCAATTTGAATCCTCGTGACGCCCCGCAATCCAGGCCGTCCGATCGGGGATCACGCCAAGCTCTTCCAAGGTTAGCTCAACGATCTTGATCCATCGCGCGTCATCGGCGCGCAGCCCCTCAGGCAGCGACAGGGTCATGTGCAGAATTTGCCTACCGCGGCGCAAAAGATCGAGATCGTCACAGACCTGCCCTGGCGTCAGAAACGGCAAGGTGCCTCCGACGAGTTTTGCGCCGCGACGAAAGACATAGTCTCGCGCGGCCGTTGCGTCAGCGTGAAATTTCAGGAACGGCCGCGTCACCGAACCGTCCTGCGCAATGCTTCAAGAAATTCTTCGATCAGCCACTCGGCCTGCGCCTTGTTGACTGCCGTTTTACGACCATTCGCCAGCGCGCGGATCTCGTTAAGCAGCTTGCCCAAGCGCCCCAATTCGGGCGCGCCATCGTAAGATTGATCCTCAATATAGTTCAGAACGGCCGCGGCCAGAAAGGCAGACTGCGTCGTATGAGCGGAACGTCGATACGCCTTTTTGATCTGCGCCGTCTGCTGCGAAGTCACTGAAAATTTAAACTGCGTGCGCGCCGCCTCGGGCGCGCTTTCCGAAGCATTCGCATCTGTTGAGGGGGTCTCATTCAAACCAGCCATCCGACACCTTTCTATTCTCGCGAGCCCATAAATTTATTCATCTCAATACTCGGGGCGATCAACGCACGGGCGCCCTAAAAACAATATAGTTTCTGAGCGCGAAAATTTCACAATCAAGAATGTCTGTGTTGCGAGAAAAATGTGGATAACAGGTCATCCCGAGCAGCCTGAAAGCGCATCAACCGGCCTCTGCCGACAGGCTCGATAACATCCTGAAATGGGACCATTTTCTTTCAGGTTCTAACCTAACCGGAAATCTGGGCTTGAAGGGTGGGCATAATCGCATTACGCAACGCGCTGGCGACGCTGCCTCACATGCCCAAGCTGCGAAGGTGGAGATCAACGATCGTGGCGGGTTATTGTGGCAGCGCCCACGGAAATTCGAGTGCATTCCTAGACCGGGCAATTGGCGGAACGTCGCGGGAAATGCTTGCCGGCTTGCGCGATGTATTTGAAGCGGCCCAGACGCTCAAGGATTGGTGTCTACCCCTCCCAAAACACGGCTCAAATCATCATTCAGGTAAACGAAATCTGCCGGTGCGCCGGGATTCAAATGACCGATATCCCTCGCCAAACCGATAGCCTCGGCTGGGGCCCGCGTCGCCATTGCCAGGGCTTGAGCACGCGTAAGGCCGACGTGGCGATGCATATCGAGATGGCTTGCGGTAGCGTAATATCAGCGCCCGCCAGCGTCCCGTCAGCAAGCGTCAAGTGAACTTCGCGGCGCTCGATGGTGCGGCCATTCAGCGTGAAATGGCTTAGATCCGTTCCCGCTACCGCCATAGCGTCAGTTACCAAGAACAAACGCCCCGGTCCGGTTTTCGCGCGCGCGGCCAAGGCCGCGTCAAGTCTTGCCCCGCAACTCCTTCTGCCGTATATACATATGAGAATACAGGGGCCGCCGATGATTGAAACGAAAATCCGTAAGGTTGGCAATTCCGCCGTCATGACATTGACGACAGAAATGTTGACCATGCTTGATGCCAAGGAAGGCGATACGCTTTTCGTGGTGCGCGGAGACGATGGCACCCTCAAAATTATGGCCAATGACCCCTCGGTGGCTGCCGCTTTAGAGGCTGCGGAAATCGTGATGGACGAAAACCGCGATCTGCTTGCAGCATTGGCATGAGCGAACCCGTCTGGGTTCCCCTCGCCGCCGTCATCATCATCCACGACCGACAGATTTCAAGACACGGTGGCGCGGCGGGATTGCGTGACAGAGCGCTGCTTGAGATTGGTTGCGCGCGGCCGGTGATCCTTGCTGCTTATCGAGATTCAGGGCCGGACCAGATTGCAGCCGCCTATGCGCTCGGCATCGCCAAAGCGCATGCCTTTGTAGACGGCAACAAGCACACGGCGTTCGTGACCGCCCTTACCTTTTTACGCCTCAATGGCTATGCGTTTCGTCCCGATCCGGTCGCAGGCGTCGCGATGATGGAAGACCTCGCGAGCGGGCGCATCAATGAGGAAGGCTTTGCCGCCTGGTTGCAATCGGGTCTGTTGCCAATCTGAAACCACAGTCTTTAAGGGGGCCAAATCTTGCATATCGGGCGCATCATCTGTAGGCGCGTTTGCGCCCGAAAGCCGTCCTAGCACAAGCGCCTAGCCTTCCGTTCCTTCAAGCCATTGCGCCAAAGCCCGCCGGATCATTTCTGGGCGGGATGGCAAATCGTCTTCCAGTTTTCTCCGTTCGTCGAGCGCCTGAATCATTTCCCTGGAAAGCCGGAGGTTTACCGGTTCTGTATCGACCCTCGGTCGCCCTTTTTTCGATTTTTTTTCCATGACACCGAATCTCCACTTGATTTATTTGTTTAATGGTGCCACATTAAGCGAGCGAAGGCAAGAGCAGCAACTCTCACCCTCGCTCTAACCAGCCTATCTCGGATAAGGAGACAAACATGGCTAACGACACGACTATCACGCGTTTTGACGCGAATGAAGACACTTCCCGCTACACCCCGTCGCCGATCTCGACGCAATTCTCGAAGTTCCTTGGGCAGTTTGCCGACTGGATCGAGAAGGAGCGCGACATCGCAGATGTGAACGTCTGGGACCCCGCCTTTTCTGGCTGGCTGCGGGATGCGGAACTGGCGCAAGAGCGCGTGACCGGTGCGTTGAGCGCCCTCATCAAAGAGGCTCCGACCCGCCCGTCCGACAAACCTCTCAAGCTGGCAGCCTATCTGGTGCATCTTACCATGTGCTCCGAATGCCCGGGCGAGGTTGCGCGGTTTGCAGATGTCGCGCGGCGCAAGGCGGATCACTTTCTGATGGCCGAAGACAGCGCAACCCACCGCCGCGTGAACGCGATGATCCGGACCGCATTGACGCTGTTTGAGAGCTTTGTCGCGCTTGATCTCGTAGGCTATGCGCCGGGCGATGATCTCGACACATGGGCGCCCTGCCCCTGATCTCTTGAGAGACTAGACAGCCACTTCGTATCGCTTCCTCACCGGACGCGTCAGCGGTGGCATGTCCTGCGGCTCTCGCCGCCGACCCTTCGGTCGCGCCCTGTGGCGCGCCGTATCCCCCTATTCATCAGGAGATCTGGCTATATGACCCAGCATAATCCGCACGCCCCCGCTCCCAAATCGCTCATCATCGGCGATGTCGAGTATCCCATCTATAACGGAACCATCCACGCCCACTGGGCGGATGCCGCGACAGCCAAAGGCTACCGCATCGTGGCACGCGTCAAGAACAAGGACCACCTCGCGCTCGAATGTGCGACCTGTGGCGGCGTTCACATCAGTCGGCACTCCGTTGTGCTGAGCGCCAATCCGGAATGCCCGCACTGCATCAAGGCCCGCCGGCGCGCGCAATCCAATGCCGCTGGGCTTAAAATGCTGCGCCGCGATCCTAGGCATCGCCATTATGCGTTTTATCGCGCGCCCTGTGGTCATGAGCTGCGCCGCCAGTTTACGTTCGTCGAACGCGTGGCGCGTGGTGAGGTCGCGCATCGGTGCGAGATCTGTCAGAAAGCCCGCGAGCAGGCAGAAGCCAAGGCCCAAGGTTGGACTCTCATCAGTGCCGATCCCAAGGGCAATGACAACTATCGCCTTTATCGCCACACTGATGGCTGCGGTGCCACGGCCCGCGTCGCGCGCGTGAACATGCAGACCGGCCGCTTCACCTGCCCCGGCTGCGGCGAAAGCTGGTCGACCGAGCCGAGCTATCTTTATGCAATGCGCTTTGAGTTGAAGCCCGGCAAGTTTGTCATCAAGCTCGGTTATTCGCGCGACCCCGAAAGCCGCCTCCAACATCAACTGGCGCGCTCGCGCGACCTTCCGCGCGTGCTGTTGCGTAAGATTCCGATGCGCTCGGGCCGTTACGCTCAACTCATGGAAAAGCGCCTGCACAAGCGGCTTGAGCGGCGCTATCCCGCAGAGCTTGTTCCGCGTCACGAGTTCATCAACCTGCTCAAGGTGAAATCCGAAATTTATCGCCCCACCCTTGAAACGGTGATCTTGCGTGAGTTGAAGCGCCTTGAGCGCAAAGAAACCCGCTCCGCTGAACGCAGCCAGATGAAGCGGCGCGCCCGGCAGGCCCGGATCCGCAAATCCCGGCGCTAAAGGCGCAAGCCCCTGCCTTTGCGATCAAACACGCGGCCCCGCTTTCCGGGGCCGCCTCTCCCCCCATGCCTTATGAGGCCCGCTATGACCCAATTCGATTTCTCCCCTAGCTGGTGTCCGCTCGCGCTCTCTGCCATCCGTCGCCTGCAAGCCGAGAAAGAGGCCAAGCAGCCCGCCAAAGCCGCGCAAACAGATGCGTATGACGACTTCGACATGCTTATCGATGACACCCCCTTCGATCTTGAAGCCGAGCCGCCTGAAACAACGGCGCAGGAAGACGGATCTGACACGGGAAGCATCAAAGAAGAGACGTCAACGCCCCCGCTCGATGGGCTCGCAGACAGTAACATGCCAGCAAAATTCCTTGGTGCGCGGGATCTTGCGCTGACACTGCGGCTGGCGGCAACTTTTGGAACGCTGGAGCGTGTCGCAGATGTGACCAAACCCGGCGCGCTGACGGTGCTGCGCGGCTGCACGCTGGACGAAACACCCGATCTGACACGCATCCTGGGCCGGGGCTTTCTGCCTGATGGCAGCATCCGCATTGAAAAGCCGGGACACCGTCGATCAGAGCAACCGGCATTGACGATCCTGACTTTGGAGAACGATCAAAAGAACGCCCCTCTGGCCAATCTCGCTGATGCGCTGGCATCCTCAGACCGGCCCGTTCTGCTTTATATGCCGGTCGGCACGCGGCTGCCCGAGGCGGTCACAGCCAACCTGCCCGCACCCCTAAAATTGGTCGCACTGGATCGCCACCTCACGCTGGTTCAGCTGCATCTGACCTATCCCGGGGACCTTGATCTGGCCGCCCTTTGGGACGCCCTGCCCGATGATGCCAGCCTCGCCGCGTTGCCCGAGATCACCCGCATTATGGCTCTGCGCGCGCCAACAGCTATGGCGGCGGTCGAACGCCTCGTGGCGGCTGCGGCCCCGCCCCGTCGGAGCACTGTTCCGCGTCTGG
>NZ_JBFRYC010000021.1:0-28200 GCF_040892615.1 Thioclava arctica | reverse complement strand
ACCAAACGACCCCATAGTGCCCTGGGCTATCGCCCACCTGCGCCTGAGGCCATCGTAACGATGGACCAAAGGCCGATCATGCACTAACTTTTAGTTTGGACCATTCAAGTGGGGCTGCTCACGAGCATATTGGCGCGTTGAGATGTGCAGGCGCTCGTGAAAACGACCAGGCCAGAGAAATTCGGATCCGACCATCAACGGATCTTCCATCCACTTCGCCACCGAGGCGCGGGTGCCTTCGGAAATCTCGAACCGGACCGGTTTTTGGGTTTTGCTTTGCAACACCGATGCCCGTTTCTTGATCTGGCCGGACGCCATTACATCGACGACTTTCATCTGCACAAGATCACACCCGCGCAATTTGCTATCAATGGCCATATTGAACAGAGCCAGATCCCGATGGTTTTCGGCTAGTTCTAGCCTGACACGGATCGCCCAGACATGTTTGGGCGGCATCGTCAAGTTGTTGACGTGCCATCATGCCGGCGGTGGCGCTTGCGAATGATCAGCCCAATTCCCCAGCCCCGCATAAAGGGTTACCGCTTCCCACGGTCCATCATTTCCTACGCGGTTTGGGCATACCATCGCTTTGCGCTCAGCTTGCGGGACGTTGAGGATCTCCTTGCCGAGCGCGGCGTCACCGTAAGCTATGAAACCATCCTGGCATGGGTCGGGAAATTTGGCCCGCAGATAGCGAAGCGTGTCCGGGCGCCGCGCAAACAGCCGACCGACAAATGGCATTTGGATGAAGTGGTGATCGCGATCCGGGGGAAGAAACATTGGCTATGGCGTGCCGTAGACAGCAACGGCGAGGTTCTCGACATTCTGATACAAACCCTCCGAAATGCACGTGCTGCCAAACGGTTCATTTCCAGGTTGATCGCCCGCTGGGCATACCGCGTGTCATCATTACAGACAAGTTGCGCAGCTACGGCGCGGCCTTACGCAAGCTTGGGTTGGAGCTGGACCACCGAGTGCACAAGGGGCTGAATAATCGCGTTGAAGGATCACACAGGCCGACGCGAAAACGGGAGAAGATACAGGGCCGGTTCAAATCCTCGCGCCAAGCCCAGAGGTTCCTGGCTATCCATGAGGAAACCGCGAACCTGTTCCGCCCCCGCCGTCATAAGATGAACGCAACAACCTTCCGCCAGAACCGAGCTGATGCATTTCGTCAGTGGGACAAATACGCGGGTGAACTCGCCGCATGAGCTGACGCAAATCGCCAATTTCTCAGCATAAGGCAACAACTTGACGATGCCGTTATTCCACCTCTCAGCGAATGTATCCATTCGCCTGCGGGCCAGAGCCTCGCTCTGCGCTCATGCGCGCAAAACTCAGCGAGATATGCCCGCGCCGGATATGGCCCACTGCATCCAGATCGCCGATCTCTAGTGCATTCAGGATCTCGGCAGCTTCGCGTGCGAAAACATCAATCTCTTCAAGCAGCGCCGCTTCCGAGCCCGCAACCTGTTGCAGCCAGATTCGGGTGGTGCGAAAATACAGGCGCTTGGACATGATGCGCAGCGGCTCGTTGCGGGTCAAATCCAGTAGCAGCAAGAACATCTCTTGATCGAGCAGCGAAAAGTCGCGCGCGCAGGGGGTGATGCGCAACGTCTTCGCACGCGCCACGATCTCTTGCATCCGGGCAACCAGCGCGGGCGTGGGGGGCACCACATCCAACGATGTTTGCAACAGCACCAGCTCTTTGCGCAGCCGGTAAACCTGCCCCAGCTCCTCCGGTTCGACATCGGTCACAAAGGTGCCAACCCCTTGCTTCGAGCTGAGCAGTCCCTCATCCTCCAGCCGCGCAAGCACCCGGCGCATCGGCGTGCGCGACATCGCAAATTCTTCTGCCAGAAGCGTTTCTGACAGTTTCGTTCCGGGCCGGTAATCAAGCAGGACGATGCGTGCGCGAATTTCGGCATGGATCGCCTCAAAGCGTTCACGCGCCCGTTTGGGCCCGGTAATGAGCGGATCTGTTTCCAGCGGAACCCCTCCGGTTGGTGCGCCCGCCTGCCGCTTGGAGTTGGTTGGGGAAAATCGGGCGCTTTGCTTCATCTTGTGCACAACAAATGCGATTTTTTGTCAGGTGTTGTCCATATCCAATAAATTCCTCGGCAAATCGCGGTGATCGACTTGACACTCGGGGCATTCCCTTAATGTTGTACACATCAATAGCGAGGCACCGTGCCCCGTCAATCATTATAAAAGGGAGAGACACATGAAATCACTTTTCAAAACTGTAGCCTCGGCGGGGATTGCGCTGGCGGTCAGCGCCACGACCCTGATGGCAGGCCCGTTAATGGACCGCATCAACAAAGGAGAGCCGGTGCGCATCGGCTTTGCCAATGAGGTGCCGTGGGCCTATCCGGGCGAGAATAACAAGCCGCTGGGCTTTGTGAACGCCTATGTTCTGGGCGTGCTTCACGAGATGGGCTATGACAATGTGACACCCGTTGTGACCGATTGGGGCGGGTTGATTCCGGGCCTCAACGCCGGGCGCTTCGATATGGTGACGGGCGGGCTGTATATCCTGAACTCGCGCTGCCAGAACGTCGATTTCTCGGAGCCGATGGCGAAAGTGGGTGATGCGTTTGTCGTGCCCAAAGGCAACCCGAAGAATCTGAACAACTATAGCCAGATCGCCAAGGCGGGCGCGATGTTCGTTACGGGGGCTGGTTATAATCAGGTGGAATCGGCGAAAAAAGGCGGCATTCCGGATGATCACGTGATGACCGTGCCCGGCCCGACCGAGATTCTCGCCGCCGTGCGCGCAGGTCGCGCCGATGCGGGCGGGGTGACCTATTTCACCGCGCAGAACCTGGCCAAGCAATCAAATGGCGCGCTGGAAGTGTCGGACGCGACGCAACTGCCGGAATGGACCCAAAGCTGGGTCGGTATCGGGTTTCGTAAGAACGACTCGGATTTCGTGAAGAAGTTCAACGCTGCTCAGAAGAAATATCTTGGTTCGCCCGAGATGATGAAGGCGGTTGAGCAATACGGCTATACCAAAGCCAACCTGCCCGGCGACAAGACCGCAGCTCAAGCCTGCGCAATGAAATAAGTCGCCTGCTGTCGTTCGGGGCGCGCTGCATGCGCGGCGCGTCCCGCTTCACGCCCCCTCAGACATCTATGAAATGGCGCGCCGGGAATGAGCTATATCGACTTTCTGAAAGAATATGGCCACCGTTTCTGGGACGGCACGCTTGTGACGGCAGAGCAGTTCTTTCTGGCCACATTGCTGGCGATCTGTATCGCGTTGCTGGCAGGGCTGATGAAACTGTCGCGTAACCGGCTGATCCGGGGCGTGGCCGTGGTCTACATCGAGTTTTTTCGCGGCACCTCACTTCTGGTCCAGCTCTATTGGATCTTTTTCGTGCTGCCGCTGTTTGGCCTTACCTTCGAGAAATTCACCGCAGGCTTTGTGGCCGTGGGGATGAATTTGGGCGCCTATGGGGCCGAACTGGTGCGCGGGGGCATTCAATCGGTCCCCAAAGGCCAATGGGAAGCCGCCTATGCGCTGTCGCTGAGTCCGCTCAAACGTATGTGGCGCATCATCTTGCCCCAAGCCTTTGTCAATATGCTGCCGCCATGGGGCAACCTGTTGATCGAGCTGCTGAAAAACACAGCCCTTGTGGCGCTGATTTCGGTCTCGGATCTGATGTTTGAAGCCAAGCAGATCAATGGTTCGACCTTTCTGTCGGCCCAGACTTTTGGCACGGCGCTGATCATTTATTATGTGCTCGCGCGGTTCATCGTGACGCCGTTCATGCGCTGGCTTGAACGGGTCATGCGCCGCAAGCTCGGGGGGGCCTGAGATGCCGTTTAGCTGGAACTGGGCCTTCACATGGGAAATCCTGCCCAAGCTGTTGCATGCCGCGCTCAACACCTTTCTGGCAGCGGGTCTGGGCTACGCGATTGCGGTGGTGCTGGGCTTGATCTTGGCGCTGGCGCAACGCACCCCGTCACGCGCGGTGACCTTTGTGATCCGGGAATTTGTCGAATTCATCCGCTCCACGCCACTCATCTTGCAGATCTTCTTTGTCTATTATGTGGGCCCGCAATTTGGCCTGCGGCTTGGGCCGTGGACGGCGGGAATGATCGCAATCGGCCTGCATTATTCGGCCTATCTGTCCGAAGTGTATCGCGGCGGGCTGCAAGCTGTGCCCAAGGGTCAATGGGAGGCCTGCACCGCGCTGAATCTATCACCCGTCAAGACCTATTGGCGCGTCATCATTCCCCAAGCCATTCCGTCAGCGCTGGCGGGTATGGGCAACTATCTTGTCGGGATTTTCAAGGATACGCCGATGCTGTCGGTGATCGGGGTGGCTGAACTGATGCACACCGCTAATGCGATCGGTTCCTCAAGCTACCGCTATCTAGAACCTTATACGCTGGTGGGGATCATCTTCCTTGCCATCTCGCTGCCCACCGCAGCGCTTATCCGCATATTCGAAGGCTATGTGCGGCGCAAACTCGGATTGAAATGATGGACGAAGATTTTTCGCAATACCCGCTAGAGCTGACGGGCGATGACATCCCGATGGTGCGGTTCTCGCGCGTGAGCAAGCGCTATGGCGAGCTGACGGTGCTCGACAATCTGGATCTGGATGTCGCCGCCGGCGAAATGATAACTATTATCGGGCCGTCCGGTTCGGGCAAAACCACCGTGCTGCGCATGTTGATGACGCTTGAGACGATCAATGAGGGCGTCATCTATGTCGATGGCAAACCGCTGACCCATATGGAAAAGCGCGGCAAGCTGGTGCGTGCGGATCGGCGCTATCTGCGCCAGATGCGCGCCCAGATCGGGATGTGTTTCCAGCATTTCAACCTGTTTCCGCATATGACCGCGCTGGAAAACTGCATGGAGGGCCCGGTGCAGGTTCTGGGTATGAAAAAAGCTGCGGCCCGCGCGCGCTCCGAAGAACTTCTGGAACTGGTGGGCATGGCCGACAAGCGCGACCAGCACCCGGCCCGTTTGTCGGGCGGCCAGCAGCAGCGCGTGGCGATTGCGCGAGCGCTGGCGATGCGCCCCAAGGTGATGCTGTTTGATGAGGTGACCTCCGCATTGGACCCTGAAGTGATCGGCGAGGTCACAACCGTGATCCGCAATCTGGTCGATAAGCATAATCTCACGATGCTCATGGTCACGCACCAGATGGGCTTTGCCAAGGACATCTCGGATCGTGTGTGTTTCTTCTTTGATGGCAAGATCGAAGAGCAAAATTCGCCCGACGAGCTGTTCTCGAACCCGCAAAAAGAACGCACCCAGCAATTTCTGAGCGCGGTGAAAGAGGCGGGCTAGGGGGCGTTACGCTAACCACTTCGGAGGGCATTGTCACGTTAAGCCGCCTGACGTTGCGTATTCGTTGATCCAAGCTTAGGCGGTGTCAATGCAAAATCAAAACGTCAGTTACAAGCGCCACCGCTTTCCGCCGCAGATCATTGCTCATGTTGTATGGCTCTACATCCGGTTCAACCTGAGCCTGCGCGAGGTCGAGGAGCTGATGCTGGAACGCGGCGTGGACGTCTCTTACGAGACGATCCGGCGCTGGATTGTCAAGTTTGGCCCTCTGATCGCCCACGTTCTGCGGCGACGGCGGTCACGCCCTGGCGATGTCTGGCATCTGGACGAAGTCGTCGTGAAGATCGCGGGCCGGTCATACTGGCTTTGGCGTGCCGTTGACCAGCATGGCGTGGTTCTTGAGGAAATCCTGTAATCAAGGCGAGACAAGCGCGCGGCAAAGCGGCTTCTGATCAAGCTGATGAAACGCTGGGGCTTCGTGCCCAAAAGGATCATTACGGACAAGCTGCGCTCCTACGGAGCAGCAAAACGCGAGGTAGCGCCCGGCCTTGATCATCGGTTCCACAAGGGACGCAACAACCGCGCTGAAAACAGTCACCTGCCATTTCGAAAACGAGAGCGGGTGATGCAGGGCTTCCGATCGCCTGGCGGATTACAACGCTTCGTCTCGATGCAATCTGCAACCCGCAATCGCTTCTCTGTCCCAGCCCGCCGTCGTTCCGCTCTCACCATCCGCTACCATCGCCTCGAAGCTCTCGAAGCGTGGAAATCCGCCGCAAATGTTGCTTGATCAACGATCGGCATGCCAACTTGCAACCTCAGCGAGTTAACGTGACAACACCCTCCATAGGTATCACGCCACCTTGTCAGTTTCGATTCCCGAGATTGCGGCTACGAGGTTGTCTTCGGTCACTTCATCGGTCGTGAACGTGCGCATTATCCGGCCATGAAACATTGCCGCAATCCGATCAGAAACATGCATCACCTCGGGCATTTCCGAGGAAATTACGATCACCGCATAGCCTTCGCTTGCAAGTTTCCGGATCAGATCGTGGATCTCGGATTTGGACCCGACATCAATGCCGCGCGTCGGCTCGTCCACGATCAGAATGCGCGGATGCATCGCCAGCCATTTACCGATAACGATCTTTTGCTGGTTACCGCCTGACAGGTTGCCCACCGCCTGACGCCAGCTTGGCGTCTTGATCTTGAGCGCATCATAGTAATGATCGAAAATCGCAATCTCCGCGCCGTCCGACACAAACGGCCCTGTGGTCAGATCACCCACCTGCGGCAACGTGATGTTGTCACGACAATTCATACCCAGCACGAGGCCCTGTTCCTTGCGGCTTTCGGGCACCAGTGAGATGCCTTTCGTGATGGCATCGGCAGGTGATGAAATTTCGACCTCGGTGCCGTCTATCAAAATGCGCCCTGCCGAGGGTTTGCGCAGACCAAACAGCGTTTCGGCGATCTCGGTGCGCCCGGCCCCTACCAGCCCATAAAAGCCCAGAACCTCGCCCTCGCGCAGCTCAAAGCTGACATCCTGAAATAGTTTTCCGCAACTAAGCCCCTCGACCTGTAGCGCCACCTCACCGATCTTTGCCGCCGCCACTTTTCGCCGCGTCAGATCAAGCGCGCGCCCGATCATCAGCTGGATCACCTCGTCCTCATTAGTCTCGGATTTGATCAACGTGCCTCGATAGCCGCCATCGCGCAGCACCGAAATCCGATCGGCCAGCGTAAAAATCTCGTCCATTCGGTGCGAGATATAGACGATCCCTGCCCCACGCGCTTTGAGATCATTGATGATATCGAACAGCACGACTTTTTCAGCATCTGTCAGCGAGGCTGTGGGCTCGTCAAACACAACCACCTTGGCATCGACCGTCAGGGCGCGCGCGATCTCGACCATCTGCTGATTGGCAATCGAGAGCGTGCCCACCTGCGTCTTGGAATCAAAGCTACACTTGAGGCGGTCGAGGATTGCTTGCGCATTGGTGTGAAGCGTTTTCCAATCGACCCGGCCCAAAGATTTGCGCGGCAGCTCGCCCAGATAGATATTCTCGGCAACCGACATTTCTTCGGCCAGGCTCAGCTCTTGGTGGATCAACACGACGCCGCGCGCTTTGGCCTCCAGCGGGCTGCGCATGGTGACTGCCTCGCCCTCGATATAGATGCTCCCCTCATCGGGTTGATACATACCCGCTAGCACCTTCATCAGGGTCGATTTGCCCGCACCGTTCTCGCCCAGCAACGCATGGACCTCGCCCGCGCGCACGTCGAAGCTGACGTCATCGAGCGCGCGCACGCCGGGAAAGGTTTTCACGATGCCCTCAAGGCGCAGCGCGGGGATATCGGTTTGGGGGGTGTGCGATCCGCTCATAGCCGAAGCTCCTCTTTACCCTTGCGATTAAGCTGTTTGTCCAACAACAGCACGGCGATCAGGATCGAGCCCAAAATCACCAGCACGTAGAAGGCTGGCACCTGCATCAGGTTCATACCGTTGCGCAAAATACCGATCGCCAGAACCCCGCCCAGCGTGCCCATGATCGTGCCAGCACCACCCTGAAGTTTGGTGCCCCCAAGCACGACCGAGGTAATCACCCACAGCTCGTAATTGGTGCCAAGGTTGGGCGTGGCTGCCCCCATCTGGCTTGACAGCGTGACGCCCGCCAATGCGGCCAGAAAGCCCACGATCATGAAGTTGATCATCATATGCGGCCCGACGCGTATGCCCGCATTCACGGCTGCTGACCGATTGCCGCCCACCGCATAGATGTTGCGTCCATGCACGGTGCGCGAAAGCACGAAATGCACGATGGCAGTGCAAATCAGAAACAGCGCGGCCAAGGTCGGGATCGGGCCGATGCTGCTGGATCCGAAATCCGAAAACGAGAAGTTCGCCGCAAAAAAGGACTGCTCTTTGGTGTAAACAAAGACCAACCCGCGCACGCCCAACATCGCGCCCAGCGTGACGATGAACGCATCCACCCCGGTTTTCCACACGATCAGCCCGTTTAGCGCGCCCAAGGCGGTGCCCGCCACAAGGGCGGCGACCACACCGGGCAATATCGCCCAGTTGCCCCAATCGGCAAACAGGCTCCAACCCTGAATATCGACACACAGACTGGCAGCTAGGGCGACAACGGCCCCGACGCTCAGATCGATATTGCCGTTGATCATCACCAACGTCATCCCCAGTGCGATCACCCCGATGGTCGAGGTCTGCACAAGGATATTCTGGAAATTTTGCAGAGCGAAGAAATACGGGTTGGCAAAGCTGAAGAAGATGAAGATCAGCGCGATGAAGCCCCAGATCGGGTTGCCAGCCAGCCAGCCCAGCGGAGATTTGAGAACCGATTGTGACATGATCCCCTCCTTATGCGATGGGCGAGAGCAGACGGCCGCGCTTGGCTGCGATATCGAGCCAGACGGCGAGGATGATGACGACCCATGTCACCAGCCACTGCACATAATATTCAAAGCCAAGCAGCAAGAGACCGTTCTGGATGAAGCCCAGGATCAGCACCCCGATCACCGATTTCCAGATCGTGCCCGAGCCACCCAAAAGCGAGGTGCCCCCTAAGATCACGCCCGCCAGAACTTGCAGTTCATAGCCTTGGCCGACATTGTTTTGCGACCCCATCACCCGGCTGCCCAGAATAATAGCCGCAATCGCCACCGTCAGCGCCGAGATCAGGTAGGTCAGAAACACCACGCGGCTGCGCCGGATGCCCGAAAACACTGCCGCCGTCGCATTGCCGCCCGTGGCGTAGATCCGGCGTCCGAACGGGGTGTAGGCCATCATCACATGCAGCACGATGGCGCAAACTGCGAAGATCACGATCGGGGTCGGGATATCGGCAATGTAGCCGCGCCCGAACACCTTAAACCAGGTGGCGTCTTGATGGACGATATCGACGTTCTTGCCACCGCTATAGATCAGGGTCAGGCCCTGAATGGCCGACAGCATCCCAAGTGTGACGATCAGCGAATTGAGCCGCGCGACCCCCACCAAAAGTCCGTTGATCGCGCCAAGACACAATGTGGCTGCTACCATCACAACAATCGCCGGACCCGGCCCGATCTTATCGTGAAGATCAACCACAAGAACCGTCGAGAATGACAGCATCGAGCCCACTGACAGATCGAGATTGCCGCCAATCACCACGACGGTGACGCCAAGCGCCATGACCCCGATGATCGCCGAGGACCGCACCACCGAAAAGATGTTTTCCGCCGATAAGAACCGATCGGAAAACACCGAAAATGCGATTAGAAACAACACGAAGGCTACAAGAATTCCCTGTCGTGCCATAAGTCCCGCAAAGGACTTCAACCCTGAATGGGCCATGCCTCCTCCGTTGTGTTTTCCGCCCGTATTTGGGCTGCTGTGACCTGCCCTTTTGGCGGGTGTCTCAAGGCGCGTATCCGCCATGTGCTCCTCCTTGATCTGGTGCCTGCATGCCTCCCGCATGCAAGCGCGCCAAAAGAGTTCAGACCAACGTCATACCGCCGTCGATCATGACAATCTGTCCCGTCATGTAATCGCTGTCGGGGGACGCCAGAAACGTCGTGGTTCCGGTAATGTCTGCGGGGCGCGCGACGCGCCCGCGCAAGATACCGGACGAAAACTCTTCCATTGCCTGACCGGGCTTTTCAGCCGCGCCAATCTCCATCAGGTCGCGATCGACCTCATCCCACATCTCGGTAGCGACGACACCGGGCGCAAAGCCCGTGACGGTAATATTATGCTTAGCCAGATCGCGCGCGCCCGATTGCGTTAACGAGACCACGGCCCATTTTGACGCGCAATAGGGCGCGACATTGTCAAAGCCCTGCCGACTTGCGACTGAGGCGGTGTTGACGATCTTGCCGCCCCCGCCTTGCGTGATCATCTGCTTGGCCGCTTCTTGCATCCCAATCATTGTGCCTAGACCGTTAATATCCATAATGAAATGCCAGTTATCTTCGGTGACATCGAGAAAGTTCATGGGCCGATTGACGCCCGCATTGTTGAACATTACGTCGATCCGCCCGAATTGGGCTACAACCGTCGCGATCATTGCCCGCATCTCGTTGCGTTCGGTCACATTGACCTGTGCCGACATGACCCGACCGCCAGCGGCTGCGGCCCGTGCCTCATTGGCCTTGGCCACGTTTGCGGCTTGTGCGCCGTTGAGATCAGCGAAACACACATCCGCTCCTTCCTCTAACAACGCTTCGCCCATCGCGCGGCCAATGCCACGCGCAGCCCCGGTTATAAGACAAACTCGTCCCGATACGCGTCCCATGAACGCCTCCTATGCCGAAAATAAAAGACGACATGGGCAGTCTCGAAAGACCACCCATGCCACCGGGGAGGAAGCCTCAGAACACCGGCTTTGAGAACTGCTTCATGTTCTCTTGCGTAATTTCAGGTGTTTTGAAGTAGTTCATTTTCGGAACTTCTTTACCTTGGATCACGTCGATCGCCGTTTTCAATGCGTTTTCCGCATCATCGACGGGCGACTGATAGACCGAGCCGTAATACTCGCCCTTCGCCATCGCCTCATAGCCCACGGCAAAGTTGGTGGCGCCGATGAACTTGATGTCCTTAGCGCGCCCTGCGGCTTTGGCGGCATTCAGTGCGCCAACACCCATGTTGTCATCAGCGGCATAGACTCCGTCAATCTTGGGATATTTAACCAGGAAATCTTCCATCACGCGCTGGGATTTCTCGCGGTTCCAGTCACCGGGCTGAGTGTCCATGATCTTGACCTCTGGGCAGACCTTGGCAAGTTGATCCTCAAAGCCCTTTTCACGCTCGATCGCGGTGGTGTAGCCCGGCTTGCCCGCAATCTGCACAATATCGCCCTTGTTGTTGAGCGCCTTGCACATCATGTCGGCAGCTTCTTGGCCCTGCTCGATATTGTTCGGGCCAGAGAAGGCAGCGATATAGGGCATGCCCTCTTCTGCGATATTCGAGTTGGTGATGACAACCGGAATACCCGCGTCATGTGCCTTGCGCACAGCTGGAACCACGGCCTTACCATTAGTTGGCCAGATGATGATCGCCTGCACTTTTTGCTGCGTCAGATCCTGGATCTGAGCGATCTGACGGGCCACGTCCCCACCGGCATCCAGCACAACGACTTCGACATTTGGATCGGCCGCGGCTGCTGCTTTGAACGCCTTTTCATAGGTCGTCTGGTAGCTGTCGACGCCAACGTTGTTCTGCGTAATGCCGATCTTGATCTTTTCGGCCGAAGCCGCACCGGCAAACGCGATAGCCGCAGCTGCGGTTGTGCCCGTGATCAGCGCCTTCATAGTCGTTTTCATGTATCTTCCTCCCTTAGTCATTTTTGACAGCTCGTTACGAAAGACGCTCCTCCTGAACGTCAGATTCAAACCGAATCCGTCAGCGATACGCTAAGAGCATTCCCTCAGAGCGCACCGGATACCGCGTAAGTTTTGTCCATAATGGATGTTTCTGTGTCCATTTTGGATATAATCACACAAGTCACCCTTTCTCAATTCGGACATCTTGCAGGAGACGACCAAATGCCACACCCGAAAATCATCCACGGAAATCCTGACGTGCACATGCAAAATCCGAAAGATATCCAGACCGGACAATTTGGTATGCAACCAAATGCACGACCCAACACCCCGCGTGGTGACAGTGCGACGGCCATCATCGATTTCATGGACGCATTTGCAAGTGAGGTCGAGGAAACTCTGCCGCTTTCCGCGCCCAACCCTTACTTTACAATGGCCTCACATCTGGTGCGCAAGCATCTTGAGGGTAAGATCGTCACGCCATCCTCGCTCGTGGCAGCGTCGGGTGTGCCTTATGCGACAGCCATGCGCAAGCTGGCCGAAATGACAGAAGTGGGCATGATCGAGCAACGCCCGCGCACCAAATCAGGCAAGACCGTCTCACTGCATGCCAGTGCGCAACTATTGGAAAGCTGGGGGCAGTTATCAGACCGTGTGCTGCGCCTTGCCAGTGCGCATTTGGGGGCCGCAAACGGGGCAGAGCGCGATTACTACTTTGGCGGGTCCTATCTGGCAGGCCACAGCATCAAGCCGCCCGCCGTTCTACCCGAGCCTCTGGCCCTGTCCGGCGGCGTGCGCGTTCTGGTGCATGGCGATCCGACCTTCATGGTGATGGAAACGCTCAAGCGTCAGTTCGAACAGATGATTGGCACGTCGATTTCGCAGCGGGCATTTTCGATCGACAGGCTGCACGAAGAGGTTTTGCGCAACGCGACCCATAGTGCCAGCCGTTACGACATCATCGCCATCGATCTTCCCTGGATTGGAGAGTTCGTCAGCAAGGGTGTGTTGCTACCCCTTGATGAGGTAATGGATATCGAGCGGCTCGATCCGAGCGATTTTCACACCGCAGGCTGGCGCGCGGCCCATTGGGCCGGCCGGCCTTACGGTGTGCCCAGTCAAACGACGCCTGAGTTATTCTTTTATCGCAAAGACTTATTTGCCCAAGCCGGGTTAGAGCCACCTGCGACCACCGACGAGGTGCTGAAGGTCGCAGAGCACTTCCACGATCCCGCGCATGGGCGCTACGGCATTGCGTGGAATGCGGCGCGCGGCACCGCGCTTGGCCACACGTTTATGACGGCCTGCGCCGATTTCGGTCATCCCGTGCTGAATCTCGCGCCCATCGCGGGCGGGTTTGATGCCGATCATCTGGATCGCGATGATCTTCTGACGCAGTTTGACAGCCCCGCCGCCGAGTCTGCGGCCGAATACCTGCTCAATCTGTTGAAATTCTCGCCCCCCGATATCTTGTCGATGTCGTGGTATGAGCGGGTGCGTCCCTATGCGTCCGGTCGGGTCGCGATGGCCTATGGCTATACGTTGCTGGCTCCGTATTTCGAACTCGATGCCGACTCGCCCGCGTATGACACCACGGGCTACTTGCCCCATCCCGCCGGGCCAGGTGGTGCACCCGTGGCCCCGGTGGGTGGTTATGTGCTGGGCATTCCCGCCAACCTCCCCCCCGAGCGGCGCGCTGCTGCCGCTGAGGCGCTGATCGCGTTCACATCGCCCGCTGCGCAAAAGCTGTATGTGCTCAATGGGAGCCGCACCGCGCCGCGTTATTCGGTTGGGGCAGACCCCGAGGTGCAGCGCATCTCGACCATCTTTTCGGCGGTCGATGCGATGTCTTGGCGCGACGAATTACAATTCTGGCCGCGCCCTCCGGTGCCCCAGATCTGCAATCTGATCGAAATTTGCGGTCAGGAAATTCACGACATGCTGCGCGGCGTCACGACCCCGCGCAGGGCGCTGCAAGCGGTCCAGAAAAGGGCTGAGGCCGCGTTGAGAACCAGACCAAGTTAGGGAGTAAAGAATGGACCCGAATAGGCTCAAAGGGAAAAACGTGCTGATCACTGGCGGCGCGAAAGGAATGGGGGCGTGCAACGCCGAGCATTTCGCCGAACAGGGCGCAAATGTTTGTCTTGGCGACATTGATCTGGCGGCGGCGCAAGCGATGGCCGACAAGATTAACGCGCGTGGCAATGGCAAGGCGATCGCTGTGCGCATGGATGTCACCAAGCGCGAAGACAATGCCGCCGCCGTCGCCGCCACCGTCGAGGCCTTTGGCAATATCAATGTCGGCGTCTTCAATGCCGGCCTCAACAAGCCCCGTTTCTTCATGGATATCGATGAAGAAAACTGGGATCACATCATGTCGGTGAACACCAAGGGCATGTGGCTAGGCATGCAGGAAACCGCGAAACAGATGATCGCGCAGGGGCCGCAAGAGCATGTCTACAAGCTGATCAACGTGGGCTCTGTCGCCTCGCGCAAGCCGCTGATTGACGTCACCGTCTATTGCACCTCGAAATATGGCTGCCTTGCGCTGACCCATTGCGGCGCGATCGGGCTGGCCGAGCACAATATCACCGTCAACGGCTATGCGCCGGGCGTCGTGAAAACCCCGCTTTGGGAGCAGCTCGACAAGGATCTGGTCGAGATCGGCTTTAAGGATCACGAAGGTCAGGCCTTTGACGATCTGGCCGAAATCCTCGCGCTTAAAAAGGTCTCGTATCCCGATGACATCAAGGGCACGGCGGCATTTCTTGTCAGCCATGACAGCGACTACATGACCGGCCAGATGATTCACATCGACGGCGGCTGGGTCATTCAGTGACCTACGGGGGCCAACGCGCCCCATCCCCCAAAAAGACACATACACACGCCCGCGATGGGCGTCAGGAGACTTGCCATGAACACGAACGCCCTCAACCCGCGCATCCTGCAACCCGGTGACATTGACCCAAACTGGCGCTGGGACAAGCATATCCCCGCCTTTGGCCACACGGCCGTTGATTTTGAGCGCCGCGTCGATCACGACCGCCTGCGCCGCTACCGGCTCAGCCGCACCAAGGACGCGCTGAAGAAATCCAATTGCGGTTCGCTGTTGACCTTTGATGTGAACAACATCCGCTACATTTCTGGCACCAAGATCGGCGAGTGGGAGCGTGACAAGATGTGCCGCTTTGCGCTGCTGTGTGGCGATGACGAACCCTATGTCTGGGATTTCGGCTCGGCCGCTGTGCACCACCGCGACTATTGCGACTGGCTCGACCCCGAGCGGATGCGCGCAGGCGTGGTCGGCATGCGCGGCACAATCCCGCCGAGCTTTGGCCTGATGAAACGCTACGCCGAGGAAATCGCCGCGCTGATCAAGAAGGCGGGGATGGCAGGCATGCCAGTTGGCGTCGATTACGCTGAAACGGCGATGTTCTTTGCGCTGCAAGAGGCGGGGCTCAACGTGGTCGACGGTCAGCAAATCATGCTGAGCGCGCGTGAGATCAAGAATATCGACGAAATCCAGCTGCTCAACCAAGCCGCAAGCATGGTGGATGGTGTCTATGACATGATCTGGCACGAGCTGCGCCCCGGCATCCGCGAAAACGATATCGTCGCGATGTCAAACAAGCTGCTTTACGAGATGGGTTCGGATGATGTCGAGGCGATCAACGCGATTTCGGGCGAGCGCTGTAATCCGCACCCGCATAACTTCACCGACCGGCTGTTCCGCCCCGGGGATCAGGCGTTCTTCGACATCCTACAAAGCTATCAGGGTTATCGGACCTGCTATTATCGCACCTTCAATATCGGGCGCGCGACGCCGTCGCAAAACGACGCTTATATCCGGTGCCGCGAGTGGCTCGACAATGCCATCGCGCTGATCAAGCCGGGGGTGACGACCGACGTGGTCGCCAAAGCCTTCCCGAAATGCGAGGAATTCGGCTTCCCCGATGAACTGTCGGCCTTCGGCCTGCAATTCGGCCATGGTCTGGGTCTGGCGCTGCACGAACGTCCGATTATCAGCCGCGCGGTCAGCCTAGAAAACCCGATGGAGATCCAGACCGGCATGGTCTTTGCGCTGGAAACCTATTGCCCGGCCTCGGATGGCTACTCGGCCGCACGGATCGAGGAAGAGGTCGTGGTGACCGACACCGGCTGCAAGGTGATCAGCCTGTTCCCCGCCGAAGAACTGCCGATCGCTAACCGCTACTGAGACACGCCCCCGCGCGGCAGCGCAAACCTGCCGCGCGGGAGATCTAATCTCATGCCAAGTAAAAGACAGGGAGCGCGTCATGGCCACCGCCAAAAACAAGCGCAAAACGAATACCGAGGACTATCTGCGCATGTATCGCCAGATGGTTCGCATCCGCAGCTTCGAAGACAATGCCAACCAGCTGTATCTGTCCGCCAAGATGCCGGGGCTGACCCATATGTATTCCGGCGAAGAGGCCGTAGCCGTGGGCATCTGCGAGGCGTTGACGGATGACGACAAGATCACCTCGACCCATCGCGGCCACGGCCATTGCGTGGCCAAGGGCGCCGAATTCAAACAGATGTTTTGCGAATTGCTGGGCAAGGCCGAGGGCTATTGCCGGGGCAAGGGCGGCTCGATGCATATCGCCGATCAAAGCCACGGCAATCTGGGCGCTAACGCCATTGTAGGCGGCTCGATGGGGATTGCCACGGGCGCGGCCCTATCGGCCAAGTTGCAGGGGCGCGATGATGTCACCGTATGCTTCTTTGGCGACGGCGCAACCGCGCAGGGTTTGTGGTATGAGGTGATGAACATGGCGGCGCTTTGGAAACTGCCCGTTATTTATGCCTGCGAAAACAATGGCTACTCCGAATATACCAAGACCGATGAGATTGCAGCTGGCTCGCTGACCGCGCGCGCCGAAGCATTCGGGATCGAGGCGTTTCAGGTCGATGGACAGGACGTTCTGGCCGTCAATGAACTGGCGCAAACCTTGGTCGCACGGACGCGCAAGGGCGAAGGTCCGTTCTTTATCGAACTTAAGACCTATCGCTATCACGGCCACCATGTCGGCGACATCAACCGCGATTATTACCGTTCCAAGGAAGAAGAAACGATCTGGAAGGAACAGCGCGACCCGATCATCAATTTCGGCAAATGGCTGACCAAAGAAGGCATCGCGAGCGAGGACGAGCTGCAAGAGCTGCGCGATGCGGTCAAGGCCGAGGCCGAAGCCGCCGTGAGCTACGCGCTCGCCGCCGCCTACCCCGATATCAGCGAAGTCGACATGCACGTCTTTGCCCCCAACGACGCCGCCTGAGGAGGAAATCATGCGCGAGATTACCCTATCCAAGGCCGTCAATGAGGCCATCGCCGAAGAAATGCGCCGCGACCCATCGATCTTTCTGATGGGCGAGGACGTGGCCGAAGCGGGAACACCGTTCAAGGTTCTGTCCGGTCTGGTCGAGGAATTCGGCACCGAGCGGATCATCGACACCCCGATCTCTGAGCCCGGCTTCATGGGGCTTGCCGTGGGCGCTGCGATGACCGGATCACGTCCCATCGTAGACCTGATGTTTGGCGACTTCCTGTTTCTTGTGATGGACCAGCTGTGCAATCAGGCCGCCAAAACGCATTACATGTCGGGCGGCAAGCTGAGCGTGCCTTTAGTGTTGCGCACCAATATGGGCGCAACGCGGCGCTCTGCCGCGCAACACAGCCAGTCGCTGCACGCGCTGGTTGCCCATATTCCGGGGCTGAAAGTGGCGATGCCGTCTTCGGCCTATGAGGCCAAGGGCCTGATGAAAACCGCGATCCGCGACAACAGCCCCGTCGTGATCTTCGAAGACAAGCTGATGTATAACGACAAGGCCCCGGTCCCCGAAGAGGAATATCTGATCCCCTTTGGGCAGGCCGCCGTGTTGCGCGAGGGCAGAGACATCACGCTGGTGGGCACGTCGTCTATGGTGCAGATCGCGCTGACAGCGGCGGAAACGCTGGCCGCCGAGGGTATCTCAGCCGAGGTCATCGACCCGCGCACCATCGTGCCCCTCGATGAGGAAACGATCGTGAAAAGCGTGCGCAAGACCAGCCGCGCGATGGTGATCGACGAGGGCCACCAAAGCTATGGGGTCAGCGCCGAGATCGCCAGCCGGATCACCGAGAAGGCGTTCTACTATCTCGACGCGCCGGTGGTGCGCATGGGCGCGATGGATGTGCCCGTGCCCTTCTCGCCCGCGCTCGAGGATATCACCGTGCCCACCGCCGAGGGCGTGGCCGCGATGGCGCGCCAACTGGTGCGCGGGGAGGTCAGTGATGTCGCATGATGTCATCATGCCCGCGCTTGGCATGGCGCAAGAAACCGGGCTGATCGTGGCTTGGCTCAAGGCGCCGGACGACGTGGTCAAGACGGGCGATCCGTTGATGGAAGTTGAGACCGACAAGGCCACGATGGAGGTCGAGGCGCAAGCCGATGGCTACCTGACCGGTATTCGCGCCCAGGCAGGCGAGAACGTGCCCGTGGGCGAGGTCGTGGCGCAGATTTCGGACACGCCCGAAGATACGGCGCAGGCCCCTGCCTCGGATCCCAATGCCGAGGCCGAAGCCGCGCCAGAGACCTCGGATGCCTCAGACATTCCCGAGGGCGCGCAGATCATCATGCCGGCACTCGGCATGGCACAGGACACCGGTCACTTGACCGCATGGCACAAGGCCCCTGGAGACGCCGTGAGCGCTGAAGACATCTTGCTGGAGGTCGAGACCGACAAAAGCGCGGTCGAGGTGCCCGCGGGACAATCGGGCTATATCGCAGCGCTGCTGGCAGAGCCCGGCGAGGACGTGCCCGTGGGCACCGTGATCGCAGTAATCTCAGCTCAAAAACCAGACAATCCGGTGATGCGCAGCGCCAAGGTGACCAACGCCCCCGCGCCCAAATCCGAGGCCGCCCCCCCTGCCCAGACCGCGCCAGACAAAGGAAGCAAACCGGTCCCCTTCACAGCGCAGCAACAGGGCCGCATCCTTGCCTCTCCCAAAATGCGCCGTCAAGCCACCCTTGAGTGGCTTGATCTGGAGCGACTGATTGAAGCCGGGGTGCCCCAGCCCTATCACATGGCCGATCTGGACCAATTGCGCAGCCTCACCACTACGGCTGCCAGCGCACAGGCGATCCCGCAACAGGCTGCGTCGCGTCATCTGACGGCAGAACTGTCCGCCGACGGGCTCGCCGATTTCCTGAACTGGATCGAGACAGAAACAGGTGCGCCTGCGGATAGTTCGGCGGTTCTGGCAGGACTTGCCGCCGGAGCGCTAGCAGACACCACCATCGTGGCCGTCGAACGCTTTGGCCACAGACGTCACTTTGCCGCCCCCGCACAGCATCCGCTGGGCCATGCGCCGGAAACCGAGGACGCGCCCACGCTGATCCTGCGCGATCTGCGGGGCAGCGCGCTGACAGGCCTGCATCTGGGGCCCGAAGACGCCCCGGTGCTGACCCTCACGGGGCGCGCATCGCTTACCCTCACCTTAGAGGCGGGCAGCGCGCAGATGACACCTGCCACAGCCCTTGACCTTATCACCGGATTTGCCGCGCGGCTGGAAATGCCGCTGCGCCATCTTCTCTGACCCCGGAGCCCCCATGGATTACACTGATCTCTACATCAACGGCGAATGGCGCAAAGGCGCCGCAAGCGCGCGTTTTGACGTGCTCAACCCCGCCACCGAAGAGGTGTTGGCCTCTGTCGCCTCCGCCGAAATTGACGATGCCGCAGCCGCCCTTGACGCCGCAGAGGCAGCATTCGCAGACTGGGCCGGACGCACCCCGCGCGAACGCTCTGAAATCTTGCGCAAGGCATGGGAATTAATGACCGCGCGCCTTGACGACTTCGCCCGGCTGATCACGCTGGAAAACGGCAAGGCCCGCGCGGATGCGATGGGCGAGGCCACCTATGCCGCCGAATTTTTCCGCTGGTTTGCCGAGGAAGCCGTGCGCGCCGATGGTATGATCACCCGCGCCCCGGCCTCTGGCGCGCGCATCGTCGTGCAGCACAAGCCCGCAGGCATCGCGGTGCTGGTTACCCCGTGGAACTACCCGGCCGCGATGGGCACGCGCAAGATCGCGCCTGCGCTGGCGGCAGGCTGCCCGGTGATCATCAAACCGGCCTCGGAAACGCCGTTGACGATGCTGGCGCTGATGCCGCTTTTGGAAGAGGCCGGCGTGCCCAAGGGGCTGGTCAACGTGCTGCCCTCAAAAAATACCGGCCCGCTGGTCGATCATCTGCTGCACGATCCCCGCGTGCGCGTCGTCAGTTTCACCGGCTCAACCGGAGTTGGGCGCAAGCTGCTGCATGCGGCGGCCGATAATGTGCTCAAACCGGCGATGGAACTGGGGGGCAACGCGCCCTTCCTCGTGTTCGAGGATGCCGATATCGACGCCGCGGTCGAGGGCGCAATGCTGGCCAAGATGCGCAACCTCGGCGAGGCCTGCACCGCCGCCAACCGGATTTACGTGCACGAAGCCGTGGCCGAGGAGTTCACCGCGAAATTCACCCAGCGGATGGGGGCGCTCAAGCTGGGCAACGGGCTGGAGGCAGGCGTTGATGTCGGTCCGTTGGTCAATGCCGCGACGCGCGATAAGGTGGCCGCCTTTGTCAGTGACGCCGTTTCAAAGGGCGCAGAGTTGCGCCTTGGGGGTCAGGTGCCAAATGGGCCGGGTTATTTCTACCCGCCGACGGTGCTGTTCAACGTGCCCGCCAATGCCGAGTGCGTGCAGGATGAAATCTTCGGCCCCGTTGGCGCAATCCAGACGTTTAACGACGAAGAGGACGTGATCGCGCGCGCCAATGACACAGAATACGGCCTTGTCGCCTATGTCTTCACCGGTGAAATGGGCCGCGGGATGCGGATTTGCGAGCGTCTGGATTACGGCATGGTCGGACTCAACCGCGGGCTCGTCAGCGACCCCGCCGCGCCCTTTGGCGGCACCAAACAATCGGGGCTGGGGCGCGAGGGTGGCCATGAAGGGATGCTCGAATTCATGGAAACCCAGTATATTTCCGCAAGCTGGTGAGGAGATAACGATGAGCTATGTTGCAAGCCCCTCGGTGCGCAGTTACGCCGCGCAAAAAGGCGTTGATCTGGACCAGCTCGCACAGGTCTCGGGGCGCGAGACACTGGCGCGCGAAGATGTCGATCAAGCTGCTGGTGGTGGCGCGCCGATGGCCGCAGCCGGGCCCAATCATAGGCGTTATTGGCAGGTGGATCACAGCGAATATGGCAGCGTCTCGCAAGAGCCGCTGTCACGTGTCGCGCGGTTCACGGCAGATAACCTGTCGGCGGCCAATGCGATGATCCCGCAAGTGACCCATCACGACACCGCCGATATGCGCGCGGTCGAGGCGCTTCGCACTTCGCTGCGCGAGGAGGCAACGGCGCGCGGCATCAAGCTGACAGCGCTTGCGTTTCACGTCAAAGCGCTGGCGCGATGCCTGCGCGAGTTCGAGCGGTTCAACGCCTCGCTGTCGCCCGATGGTGACATACTGATCCTCAAGGATTTCGTGCATATCGGGATCGCCGTGGACACGCCGCACGGGCTGTTGGTGCCTGTGCTGCGCGATGCCGACCGACTTGGTCTGTGGGAGATTTCCGCCCGGATCAACGATCTGGCCAAACGCGCGCAGGCCCGCAAGATTGGCCCGGACGAAATGGGCGGCGCGTCGATGACGATCTCAAATCTGGGCGGGCTTGGCGGAAGTGCGTTCACCCCGATCGTAAACCCGCCCGAGGTCGCCATTCTGGGGCTGACGCGCACAACGCTGCAGCCGGTCTGGCAAGGCGAATGGGTGCCGGTTCCGGTCTGCCCGCTTGATCTGAGCTATGATCATCGCGTGATCAACGGCGCCGACGCCGCACGATTTCTAGCGCGCTATAGCCAATTGATCGCAGACCCGCGCAGATTGCTGATCTGACCGACCCAAGTTAGGTCGTGTTGACGAAAGGGATTCACATCGCGGTGCAGGCATTATTCAAGCTGGTATCGGCGATGGAGACCAACTTGGCACGAAACCTTATGTCGGACGAGGAATGGGTGTTCTTTGAACGGTTTATCTTGATAGTCCGTGCGCCGAACGGGCGCAAACCGTTCAAACACCCCTTGTTGTTGATGGGATTTTCTGGATAGCTCGCCACGCCGTGGCTTGACCTGCCTGAAGAGTTCGGCAAGTGGTCGAGCGTCTACCGCCAGTTCCGACGCTGGACGCTGGCGGAGTTTTAGGAGGATATCATGGACGCCCTGAACCAAAGTGGGGCGGTGCCGGATGTGTCTGACGTCAGCACCAGTGGGACTGATTTGGGGATTTGAACAACGGGTGCTGACGTCAGACAGTGCGCGAAGACGTTGAGGCGGGACCTGAACCCGCGCCGCAGTTGCCGCTGGATTTGACCTGTGGCGGGCGTTACCGTGTGATTGGATGCAGGCACGTCATGTCTGCCGTTGGTTCGAGGGAATGGGGAATGTCCGAACGCATCGGCCGACCGAGACACAATACAACCACCTTGCCAAACGGATACCTCCTGAATGCCGTGTAAAACATTCTTCGTATTCTGGCGTATCCAATAACAAGTTTTCTTTACATGCCTACTTTCCGCCTTCTCTCCGAACGACGCCGCGAACTGCGCCTTACACAACACTCTGTGGCTCAGAAGGCCGGCATCAGCATTCCGACGCTGCGCAACCTCGAATGCGGTGAAGGCAGTTTGCGCTCACTTGTCGCGGTTATGCCAGTGCTAAAGATCGATTGGATCTGGGGCACCGCACCTCCCGGCACAGCGCTCGCAGAATTGCGCCGGACCAAGGGCCTCACGCAGGCGCAACTCGCAAGCCGAGTTGGTTGCTCGCGCCCTACCCTCATCGCGCTTGAACGCGCGTTCACCGGCTGCGTTGCGACACTGCTTCGGGTATTGGCCATCCTTGGCATTCGACGCCCGCTTCGTATCACCAACGTCCGTCAGGGCCGCAGCCTCGCGCCTGCGCACGATCTCGTCATGACACCTCCCGACCTTGCGGCGACGATCATCGCGCATTTCGCAAACCGGGTTCACGGCCGAGTGCTTGACCCAGCACGCGGAGGTGGTGGGTTCTTCGACCGCTTTTCTAATTATCTGGAACGAGACTGGTGTGAACTGGCAGATGGGCGCAATTTCCTAGAATGGCGCGCACCGGTCAACTGAATCATGACGAACCCGCCTTGGTCAAAGCTCCGGGAGTTCACCCGGCACACAATGACGATCAGTGAGAACGTGGTATGGCTCGCGCAGCTTACCAACCTGACCACCAAGGCGCGACTGCGTGATCTCGACCAGCAGGACTACGGGATTGCCGAGTTGGTCCTGATCGACACGCCCAAGGGTTGGCCCCAGAGCGGGTTTCAATTCGTTGCGGCCCATATTGCGCGCGGCCATACAGGCGGCTGGATGATGTCGCGGCTCTCGGATCAAGACGTCTAAGATCAGCAGTCATCGGCCCCGCCATCAACCGCTGCCCCTACCCCGACCGCGGCGCCCTGATCGCCGATTCTCCGTTCTTTTGACCGTTTGTGGCAATATTTGCCAAAGCGCCCTGAAGTGGTCGATTGCTTGTAAGCGCCCCGTCATCCACCCAAAGCGCGAGAACATGCCATACGCCGCCGCGGCAGACATCGTAGCGAGCGCGAAGCTCATCGTCATCGGCAGGAAAATAGGCCCCCTCCCTCAAGATCCCGGCAGGTGACGTTCTCAACCCGGCAAAGAAGTCATTTCAATTGATCGATAACCGGAACAAGAACCTAGAGCGCCCCGTAAACCCGATGAACAGCGGCCAAGGTTTTCCGTATTTTCCATCTTTAAGCATGCAGGGCCGATGCGTGGCCGTGGAGCGGATGCGGGCTTGCGGTCGAGGATTTATCTGGAATTTTCGCTTTATAGAATGAAAGCAGACAGTTATCCACATAAAGCAACCCCTCGTTTGTCGATTCCATTTCGCACGCTTTGTCCCCGTCGCCTAAAATCGAAGCAAGGCAGCGGCTCCTCGTGGATCACCGATGCCCGGCCGGAAACCCGGTCTGAATCGAGCACAAGCAATGAGGCAATAATGATGCAATCTCCCCCCACAAACGCAGCCCCGCTGCGCTTGATTACCAAGATGGATTTGATGACGCTGTTGAGCTGGAGCGAGGCATCGATCGACAGGCGGCTGCGTGAAGATCCGGAGTTTCCGGCACCTCTGCGTCTCGGCCCCGGCAGTATCCGCTGGCGCATGGACGAGGTTCACACGTTCATCGAGAACCTGCCGCGCGCGCATCATTGGGGAGAGGACGAATGACACGGTCGATCCAGGCATTCGGGCCTGAGCGCGTCGAAGTGGCGCTCAAGGCGGAGGAAGCCATTTTGTTCTGGGCGCTGCTCGACGCCGGCGGCTACACGAGTAAGGCGGCCTATGCCCGGGCCGCTTTGCTGAGCGGACATGTGCTGGATCTCGACAAGCTGAGCGAGATGTTGGGCGAGATCGGGCTCAGGCTCAACGAGCTGATTGCCATCATCACTAGCGATGGTATCTTTCGGCAGTTAGATCCCGCGATCGCGCAGTTTGTGACCGCCGTGGCCGCGCTCGAAGACTATCTTCGCGATGCCCCTGGGAGGCAAGGATGCGACCGCACCTGACCTGGCACAGCAATCCGCACGCCGCTGGCTTATATGCCGATCGTGGACAAGATTCCGAATTTGTCGATGGGACGATCGTGGCTTTGAATGACGCCACGATCAGGGAGCAATTTGCACGGCTGAGCCCTCCTAGCGGGATCGCGCGACCTTATCTTTTCGTGACAATCTCGCTGCCGGAAGTGGTCAATCTTCTCCCCACCCAACGGAGCGCGTTTCCGAAAAAGCTGATTAGCCTGATGGGAATGGCGCCAACCGGGGTCCCGTGGATGGGCTGGGAGCATTTAGGGACCCACGTGCAGCATTTCCATTTGCTCAACCTTCCCCAGACTTTTGCCGGGCGCAAAATCGACCTCGGCCCATCCAAATCGCTTTGTGAATATCTGGACAAGGAGCTGAGTGCTTGGCTCGGCCTTCCGACCCCCTATTATTTCGACGCGCGCAATGGTCCACGACTTGAACCGCACTTCCCGAAGCGTCGCCTGAACACGCAAGCCAAACGTGACCTCGCTGCGGCGCTGGTCGATATCTCGATCAAAAAACAGCCACGCGATATGGCAAAATTCCGCAATGAGCTTTCAGCCCATGGTGGCTATGAGGTGAGTGAAAGCCTGAACCTGCACGGGGTTGCAAGCTACGAATTCAGTGGTCCCGACCTAAAAGCAATCCGCGGCGGTCAACTTTCGCCCGAACTCGAGCCGCGGATCATCCGGGCGCGTTTCGATCGAGCCCTCAACCTGCGCAACCTTCGCGCGCGGATCGAGCTCGTTGCGCTCACACGCTCATTCACGAGATCCGCTCTGGATCAACACTTGCGCATTATGAAGGAGATTGAAGATGCCCGACCCACAAGTCCCCTCCCGCGATTTGGCGAGTCTGACGCTCGCGCATCGCAAGCTCGACGAGGTTTTGAAGACCGGCGGCACGATTCAGGAGACGATCGATGTGATCCGCGGTCTGATCCTCGATCAGATGATGCATCCCGAGGGCGAGCCGGCGGATCTGGCGCAGGTCTTAGGGGAACTGATCGCGACGTTTACGAGCACGATCGGAGAAATGCGCGATACCGCGAACAGCCATGCAAACGAGATCAAGGCGCTGCGATCGCAGATCGACGCGATGGCCACCGAGCAAAAGACACGGGATGCACAAATCTCGCGCCAGCTGAGCCTTTTGCTCGACGCTCTGGGTTTGCAGCTCCCGGTTCCCTCGGAGAGCTGATCTCACGAGTTGTTCGGGCTGCGCGCGAGGCGAAAGCTGACATCATTCTGCGTGTCGACGCGGTTTCGAAGCATCTTCACGTGCGCTTCCGGGATGAAACAGCGATCTGTCTTGACCGTGACAAGGTCTGGCTGCGCAAGACAGGCGGTGGCACTGCGATGCGTGCGTTTCTGCGCCACTTTGCAACCCTGTCTGATATGCAAATGGCCAACCTGACGCTGGGCCGAATCCATCGCACAGGTCAAATCCTTGCCATCACACGACAAGCGCTGCAGTTGCTGAACGAGGCACGCCGCTCGGAAACCGAGACGGAGATCGACATCGAGCCCCCCGATCCTTCGGATGATCCAGAGGTCGAAGGGCCGGAGGTCGACGAACCGTTCTGAACGGGCAGTCGAGTATACCCGCCCACCTTACCCACTCGTGAGGTCGCGCAGCCGCACCGGGTCGCGCCCGCGCGTGACATAATCGGCCCAATCCTGCATCAACTGCTCCCGCTCTTCCAACAGGTCTTCGCGCTGGTAGGCAGATTCCAGTGCGTCTTGCTCATGGGCCAAGGCAAACTCGATGGCGTCAGCCTCATAGCGCTTCTGTCTTCGCGCCCACGTCTTAAAGGTCGCACGGAAGCCATGCCCGGTAATTTCCGGATCAAAACGCTTCACGAGATTCAGCACCGTGTTCTCGCTCACAACACCCGACCGGTTACCCGGCTTGGCGAAAATCTGGCGGTGATCCCCGGTCAGCAAACTCATGTTGTCAAGAACCACGGCCATCTGGCGGCTCAGCGGCACCCGGTGATTGCGGCCCATTTTCATCAACTCCTCCGGAGTCGTCCAGATTGCCGCCTCACTGTCAAAGAAACTCCATTGTGCCAGCCGCGTCTCCTTCGTGCGCTTTGCCGACAGGATCATCAGCATCGCAAGCTGGCGCGTCTGACACTCGCACCGCACGTTCTGGAGCCAGTCCCAGAATTCCGGCATCTGCTCATGGGCGAGCGCGCCGAAATGTCCCTTCCTGCGAAGCACTCGACCAAGTGCGATGCGCGTCGAGAAATCGGCCGGGTTGTCGGCGCGCAGCTGTTTGATCTTGGCCAAGGCGAAGATCTCCTTGGTCCGGCCGAGCGTGCGCTTGGCGGTCTCGTGCTTACAGTGCCAGATCGGCTTGATCGCGGCGATGACATCAGCAACAGTGATTTCGTCGATCCTGCGATCCCCGAAATGCGGAAAGACATAGGTCTCGATCGTATTCCAGTTTTGCTGAATGTGCTTTCCATTCCTAAGCCCGAGCTTCTTCTGTTCGAACCAGATTTTCGCAAGTTCGCGAAAGCTGGGCATCGCGGTCGCCAACGGCATGGCCTCGCCCGGCTCTTCGAAGACAGCTTCGAGTGCCGCGACATCGCCCTGCTTCAGAAGCGCGCGCAATTCGCTGATCGCGATCCCCCTCTCGAGCATGAGCCGAGCCGCTCCGGCCAGGTCGCGCGCCCGCCGCAAACCGATCTCGGGAAACCGTCCCAGCGTAATCCAGCCCGGTTTGCCGCCCCGCGCATGGCGCAGCTCAAAAACCTTGGCTCCGCCCGCGAAGAGGCGCAGGTAAAGTCCGTTCCCGTCATGGATCCGCTCCGGCCCCATGCTATGACGCGCCGCCTCGATCTGTTTCGTCGTCAGGCCCATACCAAGTCTCCCTCACTCAATTGCTTTCCACACCAAGTTACGATTCGGCGCTGATCTCGTCTAAATCCCGGTGAGGCCTCGTGATTGCCGGTGACAGAAAAAACATTGTAAAAACAATGATCTGCCGGATTTTCGTGAGGGTTCATGAGGAGATTTGAGGTATAGCCGGAGATTTCTCACTGTCCGCCATATCTTGCTTGCAACATGATGTTTTTAAAAGATATTTTTCACAATCACACCAGACCTTCCCCCCCTTTCTCCCCCTGGCTGATTTCAGAAAAGTGGCCTCCGAACAACTCCAACGAGCGCCAAACTGTGCCGAAGTCACGCCAAGGCCCGCGCTGTGCAAGTTCGCCGCCTGTTAGACGAATCTGTATATGCGCATTCCTGGATAATCCCTTTAAAGGGGTCTACGCTTACCGCCCAGATCAGGTGTCCTTGCGTACTGGAGCAGATGACTGATTTCAGTCCTTTCTAGAGATTTGTGAGGGCACAGACTCCCAATGGCCTAATCGCCACGATTGGCAGAAAGCGGATACTCGTTGCACTTGAGCCGCCTCCTGCAACGCAAACGAGCTACGCCTCGCCTGACGCCCCACCTTGATTCCATGTCACGCCCCATCCCTACGGAAGCATAATGGTCGCGCATCGAGGACGTCGATGAACAACAGCTACTTGGCCAGGCGCAATGTGAGCAGCCAATGCGAACAGTTCAACGCATCTACGCGCACACTCAATTACCAATGGAAAAACAGAAGAAAGGAATCCCAATTATTAGTTGCGGAAAAGTTCCGGCATTTGTTTCGATAAATACTGCAAGCATTCTTCAAAAGCTTTCTTGGACTGAGAAAGTTTCATTTTTGCAGAAAGATCAGTTTTTGCTATTTCAGGACTCTGTTGCACAAATCAGCTGCCGGACATAGTTCCCCTTTCCCCAGACGGATTCACCCCACCTTTTTCGTGACGGGGATGCCAAGGGCGGTGTAGCCATTCAGGATCGCGATACGCAC
>NZ_JBFRYC010000020.1:0-28457 GCF_040892615.1 Thioclava arctica | reverse complement strand
TCAGCACCTCAACCTGCCGTAACTTCACGACAATCTCTTCGGGCTTGGGTCTCTTAATCGCCATTCTTGGTCCTCCGCTTTCCTAACTATAAGGGCGGACCACTTCAAAGGGGGAGGCTCACTCGACGACGGTCGGGCAGTCGAAAAGCCCTGTTGTAGTCTCGTCTTGTGCCTGTGAAACTTCGGCGATCTCGCCGTGAAATGGCAGACCAAGCACTGCGGCTTTGACGGGCGCCGTTAGACCTTCAGTCAATTGGGACACAATTTGGTCAAGCCGTGCGCGCCAGCTGGGTACGGCCAGCGGATCAAGACTGCCTGCGGTTACGAGCCGCAGAACTGCGCCGTTGCCATCGGCAATCGCGGCCAGGGTTTTGGTGCCACCGCTGTCGAGACCGAAGATAAGGCCCATGTCAGCCCTCACCTTGATGGTTTTCCAGTAACGGTGCTAGGGCAAAATCGATCTCAGAATCGGCAAGGCGGCCCCGCCACTCGCTCGGCAAGCCAATGTCCGTGATGACACTCAGTGTGTCGCGCAGGGGTGAGACCCGGTAGGTTAGGTGATGTCCGAATTTAGTAGAGTCGATCAGAAGCATTCGCTCCGAAGATCGCGCAATCATCCGCGCGTTCAGCCGGGCCTCAGCTTCATCGAGCGTGTAAATACAGCAATCGTCGGCCAGCGCGCCCGCACCGAGAAAGAGCTGATCGAACCACAATTCGTCCAGCATGCGCTCGATTAGCGTACCAACCATTGATGCATTCTCACTACGAACCACGCCCCCCAAAAGCGTGATCTTCACATCGGGTACATCCATCAGGGTTTGCGCCACCGGGATGCAATTGGTGAAAACCGAAAGCGGCATCGGGCGCAGACGGATGCAGCGTGCTAGCTGTAAGACGGTTGTCCCAGCATCCATCAAAACCGAGCTGCCCGGTCGCAGCCGCGCAAAAGCCAGATCCGAAATCGCACGCTTTTGTGCAAGCATTTGTTGTTCACGCAGAGTGAAAGCTACTTCTTGCCCAGATGAGTTGGCGATCTTTGCTCCGCCCCGCGTACGGCTGATCATACCATTTGCTTCCAGCATGATAAGATCGCGGCGCACCGTCGCCACCGATGCGCCAACGGCCGCAGCAATATCCTGAACCGAGGACGTGCCATCAGCATACAGAAGTTTGCGAATTTCCAGAAGGCGATCATCTTTCACGTTCGTGCTCCACCGGTGACGGATTGCCTTTAGACAACAAGCAGATTGGATCAGAGTCAATCAAAAATTTGATTGTTTAAGATTTTTTTGATGCATGTATTGATTTTTTTTGATTTTATTGTTTTGAGAACAGAGTTCCTTGCCCTCGGGTGTGGCCTGTTTTGGAGGTTATCAGGCAGGCTTCCGCACACCGGCCCCCGGTCGGCCCTATTTTGATTTTCTTTGTCGGAACAAATCAGTGACGAATATCCCTCGTCCAGAGAGTTTTGAGTACAACGACTTCCCTGGGCTCAAGGTCGAAGTAGGGTCTTCTAAG
The DNA here is from genome assembly GCF_040892615.1 of Thioclava arctica. Lineage (NCBI taxonomy): Bacteria > Pseudomonadati > Pseudomonadota > Alphaproteobacteria > Rhodobacterales > Paracoccaceae > Thioclava > Thioclava arctica. Next base: position 26,939 of record NZ_JBFRYC010000020.1, on the reverse strand, counting down.
CCCTTAGGGCTACACTAGTGCGTGACTGGGCCAACATCGAGACCCTGATACGCCTGAAGACGCGAGCGACAGGGAAGCGGGGGCAAGTGACGCGTGTCCGACAGAGCGAAAGACATGATCCTCCTCTGACGTTTGCTTTGGCCGGGGCGATACTCATCGCGTATCGTCCCGGTCTGGCGCCTTGTCGCGGCTGCGTTCTATGGGAACCTTTGCCCGCGCCACGTCCTTTAAGGTTTCCTTTAGCTTGCCGCGCTCTTGGTCCTGCTGATTTGGCGGCACGAAGGTTTTGATCAAGCGGGATGCGATCGCGACAACGCTATCGACCGCTTTGAGCCCCTTGATAAGTTGGCTCCGCTCTCTTTCGAGCTCCGCATTGGCCTCTTTTTTCGCCTTACGACGCATGCGCGACAATGCTGCTCCAAAGATCCCAGCGACATGCAATGCCGCCTTGGGGACGGCACGCATCTTTGCCAACATCGCGGCATGCTCGGGGTGATCCGCCCTGCGGTCCCGCGCGAGTGCTGCATCAATTTCGTCGGGTTCAATGTCGCCGGTCGCGATGAGCTTTGCCGTTGCAAGAATGGCACCAGCTTCCTGCGCATCTTCGCCGGCTTGCTGTTGTGCGACTGATACCTTTTGTCGTTCTGATTTGAGCAATTTCTCCGCAGCACAAACCTCCCGTTCGCGTCGCAAGATATCCTGTTCTCGTCTTGTATTTTGCTCAGCGATCTGCGCGGTCTTCTTGCGCAAAACCTCGATGTCTTTACGCTCTTGCGCGAGCGCCATTGCAGCGGCCTCGGCGGCTTTCTGTTTGGCAGCCGTATCCGCCGATTTCTCAACACTGATCTTCCAAAGCTCATCCGCGCTCTCAGCGGCCTCACGCAAAAGCTTGGTCTGTTTCTTGACATAGGCGTTGTTCATTTGAATAGCCCCGCGTTTTCTAGACGCCTTCGGGTCTCAGTTTCCGCTGCCGTTCGAACTCGACGGGCGACAGCATCCCGTTTCTCGCATGCTTGCGCTTCGGGTTGTAGAACATCTCGATGTAATCGAACACGTCCTGCCGGGCCCGTTCGCGGGTTTTGTAGGTCCGGCGCCTGATCCTTTCGCGCTTGAGAAGGTTGAAGAAGCTCTCGGCAACCGCATTGTCGTGACAGTTTCCGCGACGGCTCATCGAATGCTCCAGATTGTGGCCTCGCAGGAACGCGGCCCAGTCCATGCTGGTGAATTGGCTGCCCTGGTTCGAATGGATCAGAACCTTTCCCTTCGGCTTGCGGCGCCAGACGGCCATGTGCAGAGCCTGCAACACAACGTCCGTAGTCTGCCGGCTCTGCATCGACCAACCAACCACGCGGCGCGAGAAGAGATCGATGACGACCGCCAGGTAGGCAAAGCCCTCCTGCGTGCGGATGTAGGTGATGTCGGTGACCCAGACCTTGTCCGGTGTCCCCACGTTGAACTGCCGGTCGAGAGTGTTGTCGACGACGACCGACGGCCTGCCGCCATACCCACCGGGGCGGCGCTTGTAGCCGATCTGAGCCTTGATCCCAGCCAGCTTCGTCAGACGGGCAACACGGTTCACGCAGATGCTTTCGCCCTGTTCGATCAGGTCGTCGTGCAGCTTGCGGTGACCATAGACCTTGCCGCTCTCGACCCACGCCTCCTTCAGCATCCTGGTCTGCCGCAGATCCTCTTGGGCCCGCTTGCTCAGCGGGGTCTTCAGCCAAGCGTAGAAGCCGCTCGGTTGGATGCGCAAGCATCGGCACATCGCCCGCACAGAGAACTGCCCGCGATGCTCGGCCACGAACGCGTATCTCACTTGGCATCCCTGGCGAAATACGCGGTGGCCTTTTTTAGGATATCGCGCTCCTCCGTCACCCGCGTCAGTTCCCGCTTCAGACGCCGGATCTCAGCATCCTTCTCCGTCTCGCCGGACGACGCCTTCGCGAACTTGCGCTTCCATGCATAGAGAGAGTGCGCGCTCACCCCGAGCCGCTGCGAAACCTCCGAAACCGGGTAGCCACGTTGGGTGATCTGCGCGACCGCGTCTCGCTTGAACTCGTCGCTGAAATTGCCTTTGCCCATCTCGGCCTCCTTGCCTCAAAATTAGGGAAGAAGGCGTCTACGAATCTAGGGGCTATTCAGATTGCTGCCTCTGAGGGCGGTCTTGCGCCGCAAGATATTGGCATTCTTACGCGCGATCACGTCCAGAACACTCCGAAGGGCCGCCGCCTGCTATTCAAGCGGTTAAAGTCGAAAAAGGTGACCAGAATTCCTGTGACACCCGCGCTTGCAAAGCTGATCGATGAGACGCCAAACGAGCAGAAACAGCTGATTGTCTCTCTCGATGGGCGGCGCCTTCAGCCCGAGCGCGCATCGGGGATTGTGCGCGACCTTAAGGCAAGGGCAAACGCGGCGGCTGCAACAAATACTACACTGTATCATATCCGCGATGAACTGCGGCTCTATGATATGCGCGGCACGGCTGCGACAGAGTTGCTGCGCGCGGGTTGCTCGCTGAACGAGATTGCTGTGACGATGGGATGGGGGTTGCGTCATGCGGCAAACATCATCGAGAAATATGCGGCGATCGTGCCCGAGGTGGCCGATGAGGTTCTTGCAAAGCTGACTGCTGCACGGCGCGAATCTGAAGACTCGAAGTAACGGATCAGTCGAAACGCGCCGTGAATGACGTAGCCGTCAAAGAGACATGTGCGTCGAGCGGTGGCCGAAGCTCGAAAGCCCGAGGGCCGCGTGAGAACTGGTAAAGTCGAAACAACACCCAATCCTCTCGTTGGTCCTCGGCCACCGCTAACTCATTGCGAGAGATGTGAAACGGGGTGCGCTCCCAGCCATTCGTCGTTTTAACTTCGATTAGCCGGGGCTTACCCTGGGGGGTGAAGCTGCGGATGTCATAGCCCGCACCGTCACCCTCTTCGGCGCTCACCCAGACAATCTCTCGGGCGAGGTCGTCGCGCCCGGCGGATCGCAGCGCGCTTTGTTCATGGAGCAACACCCGTTCTTCTCCCATCTTGCCAAGCGCGCGGTTGCGCGAATCACGCCCGGCGACGTCGAACTTTCGCGCAACACCAAGCATCTGCTCAAGTTCGTCGGGCGGAGGCGTATTGCGCTGTGTCGGGGGCGGCTCGGGCCAAAGGGGGGCGGCTTCGTGGAAAGTGCTGGTGTTCATGTGTGTGGGCGGCACGATCCAGCCGCCTTGCTTTTGAAGCTGACGGTTTACCGCGTCTTCAAGCGAAGCCTGGAAGTTGAAGGCGGGCTTGTAGCCAGCGATCCAAGTTTCGCCCAATCCCATGAGAACGGCCGAGATGTTCTGGTGCTTGAACTCAATCGAGCCACGCGACCTTGCGATCTGTGATTGTAGGTCTCTATTGTGCGCCGCTTTGTTATAGTGCTTCCCTGACAGATCATACCCGAGCATGGCGAAGTAATCGGCCACGATCACCGCATTCTCCGACTCGCTCCAGTCCTCGCCTGCCATGCGGCCAGGCTATGATCGGGCGATCAAATTGTCAGCAGGAAAGGCAAAATTCGGGTCGGTTTTGTAAACCGACCTGTAAACCAAGGCCCAGAAATTCGGCTAAGTAGTGGAGGCGAGTAGGAGAATCGAACTCCTGTACACGGATTTGCAATCCGCTGCGTCACCACTCCGCCAACTCGCCATCCGTGGTGTGCGCGATCAATTACGGCATCGTTTGACTTCGCGCAAGAGGCATCTGAGGGGGATGCTGCGATTGTGCGTGGGCTGCGCGCGGGGTGTGCGCTGCATGTGACGTGGTGGGACCGGCGCTTCTTGCCCCGTGGGGGGTTCTATGGCAAAACCTGACTTGAAGGTTTCACACCGAAGAGTTCACACCATGCAAGATTTCGCTACGCGCCGCACCATGATGGTGGATACGCAGGTTCGCCCCAGCGACGTAACCAAGTTCCCGATCATCGAAGCCATGCTTCATGTTCCGCGTGAAGAGTTCGTGCCTGCCGGGCGGCGTGAAGCGGCCTATATCGGCGAAAATCTGGAAATCGCGCCGGGTCGGGTTCTGCTGGAACCGCGCAGTTTTACCAAGATGCTGGATGCGCTTGATTTGCAGCCTGATGATCTGGTGCTCGATATTGGCTGTGGTCTTGGATATTCCTCGGCTGTCATCGCGCGCCTTGCCGAAGCGGTTGTCGCGCTGGATGTCGAAGATATGGCGACGCAGGCCGAGGGGCTTTTGGCGCATATCGGGGCGGATAACGTCGCTGTCGTGCCCGGCGATCTGGCCGCTGGGGCCGCGCGTCACGGGCCGTATGACGCGATCATTATCGAAGGTGCGGTCGAGCGAGTGCCCGAAGCGATTCTCGATCAACTGAAAGAGGGTGGACGTATTGCGGCCATCTTCATGGAAGGCGCACTTGGAGTCGTTCGGATCGGCTACAAAATCGACGACCAAATCAACTGGCGCGATATCTTCAACGGCACCGCGCCGGTGCTACCGGGATTTGTTGGGGACCACGGCTTCGTGCTCTGAAAGGCACATCTTTTCAACTAGTAAAAGGCGTGAATTGATTCAGCAGGCTTAGGGTGTAGACTTATAGGCCACGAATGCCGGTGCGTAGAACTGGCGCGAACAAAGGTCGAGGGCAGAGGCATGCTTCGTAAGGGTTTGAAGACATTTATTTTTCTGGGTGCGAGTTCGGCGATGCTGATGGTGGCACCTGCCATTGCAAGCGCCGAAACGCTGGCGGATGCGCTGGTCTCGGCCTACCGAAATTCCAACCTGCTTGAACAAAACCGCGCTACGTTGCGCGCCGCTGACGAGGATGTCGCGCAGGCCGTAGCCGCGCTGCGCCCCGTTATTCAATGGACCGCCGACTATAGTTTGCAGCACACCAATATCTCGCCTACGACAGGTGGGTCGGTGACGTCGCGCGTTGCCTCGACCACGCTTGGGGCGTCGATGACGCTGCTCAGCTTTGGCCGCAACAGTATCGCGGTCGAGATGAAGAAAGAAACTGTTCTTGCCACTCGTGAGGCGTTGCGCTCGATCGAACAGCAAGTGCTGCTGAGCGCGATCCAGGCCTATTCCGATGTGAAAAGCGCCTCTGAGCAGGTCGCGATCAACCAGAACTCGGTGCGGGTGCTGAGCCAGGAACTCAAAGCGTCAAACGATCGTTTTGAAGTGGGCGAAGTCACCAAGACCGACGTGTCGCTGGCGCAAGCTCAGTTGGCTTCGGCGCGCGCATCGCTTGCGTCGGCAGAGGGGAACCAGCGCACGGCACGCGAGTCTTTCAAGGCAGCAACCGGCCATTATCCCAAGAATTTGGCCGCTTTCCCGAAAGCACCGACATTGCCAAAATCGTTGGATGCGGCCCGCGCGATTGCGCTGCGCAGCCAGCCTACCATCAAACAGCTTCAGCACACGGTCACCGTTTATGATCTTGGTGTGTCTCTCGCAAAAGCCAACCGCATGCCGAAAGTGACCGGCACGGTGGGCTTTGGTCTTGACGAAGGCGGGGTGCGTGGCACTTCGGCCAATATCGGAATGAGCCAGACGCTATATGCGGGTGGCGGACTGATCTCGGGGCAGCGTCAAGCGATCGCGAATGCACAAGCGGCGCGCGCACAGCTTAGCCAAGCTGGCGTGACGGTTACGCAAGGTGTGGGCAATGCCTGGGCCGCGATCGACATCGCGCGCGCGCAAATCACGGCTTATGATCAGCAGATCAGGGCAGCGCGCACCGCCTATAATGGTGTTAAGGAAGAGGCGCTTTTGGGCGCACGCACCACGCTGGACGTGCTGTCGGCAGAACAGGATTTGCTCGATGCACAAGCAGGGCGGATCAATGCCGCGGCCACATTGCAGGTAGCATATTATCAACTTTTGTCGGCTATGGGTTTGTTGACGGTAGAAAACCTCAAACTCGGGATCCCGACTTATGATCCAGCTGCTTACTATAACGCGGTGCATAATGCGCCGATCACGCTTAGCCCGCAGGGCAAGCGACTTGATCGTGTGTTGCAGGCCATTGGCCAGAACTGATTGCGTGGCGGGCGCGGAGCCATACTGGCCGCGCCTGCTCGCTGTTTTCGGGCTTTGCTGTAGAAAGCCCGTGTCGAACGGCGCATTTCTTTTATATACTGAGACTGGACAGGCGCCGCTTTGCGCCTCAGGATGGCGCTACGATGGCTGAAACCGGAACCAGACCCGAAATCGAAGATGTGCTCTCCTCAATCCGGCGGCTCGTGTCGCAGGATACGCGGCCCTCTGTGACAGTGAAGGCGTTGACATCCGCGCCGGATACCTTGGTTTTGACGCCCGCGCAGCTTGTTACGCAGGACGCGCCAGACGAGGTGAGTGAGACGCCCGGGGCCAACACTTACAACACGCAAGTCAACAGTCCTGAAAAGATGCATGGCTCTCCTGTTGGAGAGGTCGCGCCCGGGTCCGTCTCCGGATTACAAAGCGATCTGGCCGCGACTGGGCGTCGCACGGCACCGATGAGTGCGCCGCAAGATTGGGAGCCTGACTTCGACGACAGCGCCGCTCAAGACTGGCCACATGCCGAGACGCTCGTGGCGCAACTGCCCTCCGACGGGGCTGGTTTGGGCGATGAATTGACCCGGCTTGAGGATACGATTGCACGACTCGAGGCAGAAGTGTCTTTGAGCGAGACCGAGTTTGAATCGGAAACCGGCGACCCCTTTGTCGCAGATGGCATGGCACCGTTGGCCGATCTGCCCGAAAGCTTTGACGAGGCGGCGTTGATTTCTGAGGCGCCTGACGCGGCGCTGTTCGATGCGCCCGTCGATGAGGTGGCCGATAGCGAAGCGGGCGCGCCATCCGTTCCGGAGCCTGCGACAACGGAAGACGTGACGCCTGCCGATAACGCGGTCGATCCGTCCGAGATGGACCCGGATCTCCAGCATGGCGATTGGGCCGAGAGTGCGCAGGACGATCCGCATTGGCCTGATCTCTCTGACGTCGCTAGGATCGAAGACGCGCAACTGGTCGAGACGGGCGCCGCACCGCGCCGGCTCCATCTGGGCGATGCGGCCGAGGTCCATTTTGATGGGCCGCAGCGCGCCTCGAGCTATGAAACCATGCGTGAAGATATCGCGATCGAGGATGAGTTCCCGGAATTGGCTGATCTCGACCAAGATGGGGCAGGGGATGACAGTGATCTGATTGATGCCGCATTGCCGATCGATGAAGAGGCGCTGCATGCGCTGGTGTCAGACTTGATCCGCAAAGAACTGCAAGGCGCAATGGGGGCACGGATCACGCGCAACGTGCGCAAGCTTGTGCGCCGTGAAATCCAACGCGCCCTTATCGGCCGCGATCTTGAATAACGCTCGTTAGCGCCGCAGCGCGCGCATGTGTCTACATAAGAAAACGGCGCGCCCATCTCGGGGTGCGCCGTTTTTCATACAGGTTCCTTAGTCGCTGATCAGGCGGCTTCCGCCTCATCCGAGTTTGCTGCCATCCGACGTTCGCTTTCCTCGCGCGACAGTGCCACCGACGTGCGCACGCCCTTGGACACGAAATCCATCAGCCCAGTGACAACCCGTTCATTGGGGTCAATGCCAGCGCAAGACAGCACTTCACGACCGTCGCGCGAACGCGCCCAACGAGCAATCTGTTCGGGACCATTCCCGTATTTCTTGTCATCAGCGATCGCATCGTCGAGAGCGGCCAATACTACGGCGGCAAACAATTTGCGGGCCCGCTGGCCCTGTTCGTAATTGAAGGCCGAGCCATCAACAAAATCGCGCATGTTTCCGTCCTTTGTTATTGCTCTTGCGTTTCTCGGTGTGACGGCCATCTATGGCCGTTTGGTGCCGATTCGATACGGTCCTTGACACATGGCAGCTATGCGCACGATGCATAGCACACCCGCCAAGGATTGCATATCTCTCAGAGAGCAACGCATTTCGCTTTTCCACTTAAGAGAGGGTCCAAAGATTTCAAGGGTATATTGGTCCCGCAACTCGCCGCAGGCCGCCCCTGAAAAGCATAATTTTATTTATATAAAACAAAATGTTGCATGATATTTGTCAAGGTCCTGACCCGTGGAAGATTTTTCTGACTCGGCTGAGGATTTGCATATTGCATCATACGTTTCGCGCCAAACACGCTCACGTAGAAAGCGAATGGCAGGTCTTGACCTTTGTCAAAACCGCTCTGCCGCAGGAGTCATATTAATGTGATCTGCGCCGATCCAGCCATCATTCCGGCCTCGGCGCGTTCAAAGCGCAAATAGGCGATCGCGTGATCTCCGGCGCGGGTGAACAACTGCCCGACTTTGCGCCCTTCCACGGTGATCTCGTCTCCGGGTTGCGCGCTCCCTTGCACGGCAACGCGCACAAAGCCTTTGCGCAGTTCGGTCTTGTGCTTCATGCGCGCCGTCACCTCTTGGCCGACATAGCACCCTTTGCGAAAATCGACGCCGTGAAGCCGCTCGAATCCGGCCTCCAGAATATAGGTGTCTGGTGTCAGCTCGATTCCGGTCTGGGGGATGCAGTGCGCGACACGGATCGCATCCCAATCGCTGCCGTCATCGCCCGATTGTGCCCCATAGAGCCGCCAGCCCATTGCCGGATCGCGCGGATCCGGCAAAGCCCCCACGGGGGCGGGGCCGGTGCCGCAATAGACCTGCAGCGCAGAAGGGGCGATGGCGACATCAGCGCGCAGCTTATACATCGACAACCGTTTGATTGTGGGCTCGGCGATTGACGCATCAATATCGAGCAAAATCGCCTCGTCCTGCGCGATCAAAAAGAAATCCGCCAGATACTTGCCCTGCGGCGTCAAAAGCGCCGCATAGATTGGCCCCTGCGCCAGAAGGCGCAGATCATTCGTGACCAGTCCTTGCAGGAAATGTTCGCGGTCCGGGCCGGTAATCTCATAAAGCTGGCGCATGGGCATTCTGGCCTCCTTTGCACTCGATATATGTGGCTTTGGCCGCGCTGCCAGCCCTAGTCGAGAAGTTGCATCCGGCACAGGCCTGCATAGGGGCCATCTTGGGCAAGCAGCGTCTCATGTGTGCCTTGCTCGACGACGCGCCCGTCAACGATCACCACGATCTTGTCGGCGTTGCGCACGGTGGACAGGCGATGCGCGATCACCAGGGTGGTGCGTCCTTTGCTCAGATCGCTCAGCGCTTGGGCGACCTTCGCCTCTGAGACGGTATCCAGCGCCGAGGTCGCCTCATCCAGCAACAGGATCGGCGCATCGCGCAGCACGGCGCGCGCGATGGCGACGCGTTGACGTTGCCCGCCCGACAGCGCCGATCCGCGCGGCCCGGCTTGCGTGTCGATGCCATCACTCAGCGCATCGGTGAATTCGGTGACATGGGCGGCTTGCAAGGCGCGCTGCACGGTCTGCGGGTCCACATCCGTGCGCCCGAGCAGCACGTTCTCGCGGATCGATTCATCGAAAAGTGCGGCGTCTTGCGACACGCTTGAAAACTGCGCGCGCAGCTCGCTCAGGTCGAGCGCCTCGATCGCCACTCCGCCCAAGGTGATCTCGCCACTTTCGCAATCAATGAGCCGGGTGAGCAGGTTGAAGACCGTCGTTTTGCCCGCGCCCGATGGGCCGACCAGCGCGGTCGTCTGTCCGGGCTCGGCCACGAAGCTCAGGCCGCGCAAAACATCCTTTTCGCCATAGCGCAGGCGCACGTCGTCAAGCACGATGCGCTTCTCAAGCGGCATCGCTTGGGGATGTGCCGGCGAGGTGATGCCGGGCGCGGTATCAAACAGCCGGTAAATGCGCTCAAGGCTGGCGGCAGCTGTCTGCCAAGTGCCCGTCAGGTTCGCCAAACGCCGCAGCGGTTGAAATGCCAGCGCCATCGCGGTGAAAAACGACATGAACTCGCCGACGGTCCGTTCGCCCTCGATAATCTGACGCCCCCCGAGCACCAGCACCAAGAAAAAGCCGAACCCAGTAACCACGTCGATCAGGGCCGGAATTGTGCCCTGCGTCGCCGTGACCTTGAGCATCGCGATCCGGATATGGTTCACCAAAGCACCAAAGCGATTGGCTTGGTAATCCTCGATCCCGTTGAGTTTGACAGCCGCGATGCCGTGAAACACCTCATCCAGCCGGGTGGAGCGATCCGAGGACCGTTCGCGCATCTGGCGTGTCTTGCGCCGAATATAGCGCTGCACGATCGCTGCGGGAAAAATCAACAGCGGCGCGCCGATGATTGCCCATAGCGTCCAGATCGGATCAATCGAGATCGCGACCGAGAATAGCGAAACAAGCGCCACCGTATCGCGCCCCGCGCCGGTGATGAATACCTGCCAGACGCCTTGCACCGCTCTGGTGTCGCCCTGCACGCGCTCCATCAGATCGCCCGGGGAATTGTCGCTATAGAACCGCTGATCGAGGCGCAGCATATGGCGCAGCAGATCAACCTGAAGCGCCGAACTGGTGCCATAGGCGACTTGCGCCATCACAGTGCGCGACGCGATCGAGGTGACGGCGCGGATCAGAAATAGCCCGAAAATTGCGCCGCCGACCCACCATAGCAGGCTCGAGTTTCCCTCGCTGAACACCTTGTCGAACAAAGGCTTCAGCATCCAGCTGAGCGCGCCAAGCGTCGCGCCTTCGATGGTCAGCAGCAGCCCGGCGAGTGCCATCATCGGCCAATGGGGGCGCAAATAGTCGCGCCACATCCGGCTCATAAGGCGCTTGGAGCTATAGGGATCAGGTTGAGCGGCCAAGGTGGTCCTGCGAGTTGAGCGCTTTTGGGCGCGGGATGGGATAGGCATTAACGCGAGAGAGGGGGCGCGCGCAAGCATAGGAGCGATTGACGCCCCCCACGCGCCCGATTACCGATAGAGCGTTTTCAACGCCGGAGTTTCCAAATGAGCTTGTCCCAAGGCCGTCCCTATCTTGCCATACCCGGCCCTTCGACCATGCCAGACCGGGTGCTTGCGGCGATGCATCGGCCTGCGCCCAATATCTACGAGGGTGATATTGAACAGCTTGCCGCGCGGGTCGCGGATGGTCTGCGCCGCGTCGCGATGAGCACCAGCCATGTCGCAATCTATATCGCCAACGGGCATGGCGCGTGGGAGGCCTCGCTGGCCAATATCTTTTCGCGTGGTGACAAAGCGCTGGCGCTGATCACGGGGCGGTTTGGCAATATCTGGGCGCAGTCGGCAGCGGCGATGGGGATCGAGGTTGATCGTCTCGATTTCGGGATCAAGACGCCCGTCGATCCGGCCCAAGTGGAGGCCGCTCTGCGCGCCGATACCGGCCATCAGATCAAGGCCGTGTTGATGACCCAAGTCGATACCGCAACGAGCGTGCGCAACGACATTGCAGGGGTGCGCGCGGCGATTGACGCTGCGGGGCATCCGGCGCTGTTGATGGTCGATGCGATCGCCTCGTTGGGATGCGATGAATTCCGCATGGATGATTGGGGTGTCGACGTGATGGTCGCCGCCAGCCAAAAGGGGCTGATGGTGCCGCCGGGTCTGGGTTTTGTGTGGTTTTCCGACAAGGCCAATGAGGTCAGCAAGAAAGCCGGTCTGGTAACGCCCTATTGGAACTGGCAGCCGCGCGCGTTCCCCGAATTGGTCTATCAGTATTTCGGCGGCACCGCCCCGACACATCACCTGTTTGGGCTGGATGAATCGCTCAAGATGATCCTCGACGAGGAAGGCTTGCCCCATATCTGGGCGCGTCACGCCACGCTTGCGCGCGCGGTCTGGGCCGCGTTCGAGGCTTGGGGGCAGGGCGGGGATATCACGCTGAACGTGCCAGAGCGCAGCCATCGCGCCCATTCAGTGACGGCGGCGCGTATTGGCGGCGGTGGCGCGCAGCGCTTGCGGCGCTGGTTGGAAACCGAGGCAGGTGTGACGCTGGGCATTGGCTTGGGCATGGCCGAACCGGGCACGCCCGAAGCCAATGATTTCCTGCGCGTCGCGCATATGGGGCATGTGAACGCCCATATGACGCTGGGGGCGCTGGCCACCATGGAGGCCGGGATGCAGGCCTTGGCGATCGCGCATGGGGGCGGCGCACTTGCTGCTGCCGCCGCCGAGGTCGCCAAGGGCTGAACGCGCGACACGCTAGGTCTTCTAGGCTTGCCCGTGGCGCTCCAGCCATTCGGTAAGCCAGCCCAGCTCATCCTCGTCGTCGCGCCGGATCGGGGCGCTTTGCTCAAACGCAATGGACAGGCGCTGTTCACGGCCTGACTGCGTGGTGCCCGCATAGGCGCCAAAAGCCAATGCGAACGCCAGCGGGCTGAGCATAGCGATACGAGTGTTGCGGGTTTTGCGACTCATGGGACTGCTCCTGTTTTGCGATAGAACATGAGCAGTGTGGTGAGTCGGATCAACTCACCAATGGCGGAGGGGATGCTTGATCGGCCCCCTTCCGCCGATGTGCTTGGCGGATTTACGCCTTGTCGGCCAGTGCCTTACACCAAGCTTCCATTTCCTTGGTCGCGACTTCCATCGGCGGCTCAAGGAAGGTCAGATGAAAGCTGTCGCCCATATCGGCCACGCCAATCGCGCGTGGGCGCACGGCCAGCACATGCGGGTTGGGCAGCGCCACACCAAAGCAGAACACGATGTTCTTGGCGTCCTTGATCCCGTCGGCCACAGTGCCGTCAATTGATTTGGTATGCGCGTAGTGATCGAAGGTCGCGATATAGGCGACCTTGGGATGGGCGTCGATCTTGGTGTGCAGCTTGGCGATGATGTCATCGACTGAGGCGCAAGAGGTCTCGCCCTTGGGCAGAGACATATCGAAAACCGGGTACTTTTCCATCAGCAGAGATTGTTTCATCGCGCTTTCCTTTATCTGAGAGTCAAGTTTGAGACACAGATGAACCGGATCACGGGGCCAATCAACGCGACAGGGTGGCGCGGGCAGATTTCAGCGCTTCGGGCAAGGCGGCGGCAAAGGCGTCAAGTTCGGGCTCGGGGCCGACCGAGACGCGGATGCAGCGATCTTGCGGAGCCACGAAAGGCATGCGGACAAACACGCTTCGCTTGCCCAATTCCTGCAGGACCGTGCGCGCGAAAGCCCCATCCGCGCCGCAATCGATGGCGACGAAATTGGCCGCCGAGGGCAGGGCCGTCAGCCCGTTTTGCGCCGCGATCTGGGTAATCCGGGTGCGCGCGCCCGTCACCAGAAGCCGCATATAGGCCTGCCAAGTGGTATCTTGCAGCGCCGCCAGCGCGCCCGCCTGAGAGATCCGACACATGCCGAAATGGTTGCGGATCTTGTCGAACGCCGCGATCAGCGACGGCGCGGCCAGCGCATAGCCCACCCGCGCGCCCGCCATGCCATGCGCTTTGGAAAAGGTCCGCATCCGGATCACGCGCGGATCATCGGCGGCAATGCGCGCCTCGGTCCCCTCGGGGGCGAATTCGACATAGGCCTCATCAAGCACCATCAACGTGCCGTCTGGCAGGGCCTCGATCATCGCCTCGACCGCCTCGCGGGGGTGATGGCTGCCCATCGGGTTGTCGGGATTGGCAAGATAGACCAGCTTGGCGTTTGTCTCAGCCGCTTTGGCAAGCAGCGCCTGCGGGTCTTCGCGATCATCGTGGTAGGCAACCTTATGCAGCACGCCGCCAAAACCCGCGACATGGTAGTTAAAGGTCGGATAGGCCCCGTCCGAGGTCACCACCGCATCGCCCGGCTCGATCATCAGGCGGCACAGATAGCCCAGCAGTCCGTCAATTCCTTCCCCCACCAGCACGTTCTCGATGCCGACCCCATGCGCGGCGGCAATTGCTGCGCGCAGATCATGGCTGCTGGAATCGCCGTATTTCCAGACATCGCCGGCGGCGGCGGCCATCGCGGCAATCGCGCGCGGGCTTGGGCCAAAGCCATTTTCATTCGCCCCAAGCCTTGCGGTGAAGGGGCGGCCAGCGATGCGTTCTTGCTCCTCGGGCCCGATGAAAGGCACGGTGGCAGGCAGGCTGTTGATCAATTTTGTATAGCGAGGTCCAGTCATGCCCCAAGGGGTAAGCGCAAAGCGTTTCTGCGGCAAGGGGGCGTGTGGAACTTGGCGCTGGGTCTGGGCTTTATGCTGGAGTATGCAATTGCAGACGACCCTGACCGGAGAGCCAGCCGATGAGCGCCAGTGAGACCTCCTTCGCCAAAAGCTTGTTTCACACCCTGACAGGCGACAAAAGCGGCACCCCCAAAGAGCTAAGCGATCAGGCGAGCCGCGCCGAACCAGCCAATTTCCTGCGCCATGTCGCCTCGCTGTCGATGACCAAACTGGCCGATGGGCTGATCGACCCGAAACTGGTGCTAAGCTGGCTGATGCAGGCGGTTGGCGCGCCCGCCTCGCTGGTGTCTTGGTTGGTGCCGATCCGAGAGGCCGGCTCGCTGCTGCCCCAACTGTTCACCGCACCGCGTATCCGCCGGATGCCGCAGCGCAAATGGGCTTGGGCGGCGGGCAGTCTGTTTCAGGGGCTGGCGGCGGCGGCCATCGTGGGGATCGCGATCACGATGCAGGGCATGGGCGCGGGTCTGGCGATACTGGCGGCGCTGGCTGTGCTGGCGATAGCGCGCTCGATCTCGTCGGTGAGCTATAAGGACGTGCTGGGCAAGACGGTGGATCGCACGCGTCGCGGCACCACGACCGGGATCGCCACGACGATTTCCGCAGCGGGGGTGATCCTGTTTGCGGTGATCTTGATCACCGGCATTTTTGGGCGGATGAACCTTGTGATCGGGGCGATCTCTTTTGCTGCGCTGCTTTGGGTCGCGGCGGCGGCGGTGTTCTCGACCTTGCGAGAAGAGGACCAGCCGGGCGAGCCGGGAAAAGGCGTGGGCTGGCACGAATTGGCGCTGCTGTGGCAGGACCGTGATCTGGGGAAATTCGTGATTGCGCGCACGCTGTTGCTGCCCACAGCGCTTGCCCCGCCCTATATCGTGCTGCTCGCCGCGCAGGCGGGCGATAATCGTTTTGGCGCGCTCGGGGCGATGGTGCTGGCATCGGCGCTGGCCTCGCTGACGAGCTCCTATATTTGGGGGCGGTTGGCGGATCGGTCTTCGCGCAAAGTGCTGATTTTCACAGGGATGGTCGCGGCGGTGTTTCTGGCGTTGGGGATCGGGCTGGATCAGGCCGATCTGATGAGCACGATTTGGGCTGCGCCGATCACGCTGTTTGGGTTGATGATTGGCTATCAAGGCGTGCGGCTGGGGCGGTCCACCTATCTGGTTGATATGGCCCCCAAGGACAATCGCGCCGCCTATACGGCGGTGTCCAACACGACGGTGGGTGTGATGCTGCTGGGGTTTGGCGCGGTCAGTTCCGCTGTGGCGATGATGGGGCCAGAGGCGGTGCTGATCGCGTATGCGGTGATCTGCATGATCGCCTCGGGGGTGGCCTTCACGATGAAAGAGGCGGGCTAGGCGCCCGCCCCGTTTTGTTTAGCCAAGCTCTGCAAGGCGGGTGACCGCGCCGCGCACCTTGTCGGCCTCTTCCTCGGCCCGCGCGAGATTCCCGCGGGTCTCGACCACGACCTCGGGGTCGGCATTCTCGATGAATTTCGGATTGTTCAGCCGGCCTTTCAACCCGCCGATATCCTTTTCCATCTTGCCCAAAGCCTTTTCCAGACGGGCCTTTTCCGCGCCGATGTCGATCACCCCTTCCAGCGGCAGACCGAACAACGCGCCCTGAGCCGGGATCGAGATCGCCCCTTTCGGGATCGCGGCCTCGGTGATGCTGTCGACCCGCGCGATGCGGAAAATCAGCGCCTCGTTATTGGCCAGCGCAGCGCGTGCTGCGTCATCCGCCTGCGCCAGAACCATCGGCAGTTTCAGCCCCACCGGAACCCCCATCTGCGTGCGCGAAGACCGGATTGCCTCGATCAGATCGATCACCCAGTTCATCTCGCGATCCGCAGCCGGATCAACCAGATCGGCGGCGGTGTAGGTGGGCCAATCGGCATGCACCAGCATCTTGGCACGATCACCCTGCGGCGCGGTCAAATCCCACAGCTCTTCGGTGATGAAGGGCATAATTGGGTGCAACTGGATGTAGCACTGATCCAGCACCCAACGCATCGTTTCGCGCGTTTCCTCGGCATATTCGCCATCAAACAGCGGCTTGGCAAACTCGACATACCAGTCGCACACCTTGCCCCAGACAAAGCCATAGAGCCCTAGCGCCGCATCGTTAAAGCGATAGTTGGCAAAGGAGTCATCGACCAACTCGCGCACTTTCGCAGTTTCGCCGATGATCCAGCGGTTCACGGTATGCTTTGGCTGCGGGATCGCGCTGACAACCGGGCCCTCAAAGACGCCGTTCATCTCGGCAAAGCGGGTGGCGTTCCAGATCTTGGTGCCAAAGTTGCGATAGCCTTTGATGCGCTCTTCGCTGAGTTTCAGCACGCCGCCAAGCGCCGCCATCGCGGCATTGGTAAAGCGCAGCGCATCCGCACCGTAAGCGTCGATGATCTCCAGCGGGTCAATCACATTGCCCGTGGTCTTGGACATCTTCTTGCCCTTCTCGTCGCGCACGAGCTGGTGCAGATAGACCGTGTGGAACGGCACCTGATCGGTCACGGCAAGCTGCATCATCATCATCCGGGCGACCCAGAAGAACAGGATGTCAAAGCCGGTCACCAACACATCGGTCGGGAAGTATTTCGCCAATTCGGGCGTCTCTTCTGGCCATCCCAAAGTGCCGATCGGCCACAGCCCCGAGCTGAACCAGGTATCGAGCACATCCGCGTCGCGCCAGATCGGGTAGATCAGCTGCGTCGGGTCCTCGGTCATCTCGTAATTGGCAAGGCTCGCGGCCAGCGCCTCAACAGCGGCGTGACGGTCGGCCACTTCGATCACGCGCGCAGCGTTGAGCGGCGTGGGTAGCCCCGCGATGCCCGCCTTGAACTGCGCAACGACCCCGTCGAATTCTGGCGCGCAGTGATGCACATCGCCCTGATGGACCATCTTGGTTTCCACCAGCAGCCGACCCATTTCGACCAGATCAAGGGTGCCATCACCCTCATCATCGCGGAAATCGGGCGCTTCAAGGTCAAGGCCATACCAGACCGGGATTTGATGGCCCCACCAAAGCTGGCGCGAAATGCACCACGGCTCAATGTTTTCCAGCCAGTGGTAATAGGTCTTCTCGCCCGCCTCGGGCAGGATCACCGTGTCGCCATTACGCACCGCATCCAGCGCGCGTCCGACGATCTTTTCGGCATCCACGAACCACTGATCGGTCAGCATCGGCTCGATCACGACTTTCGAGCGATCGCCGAAAGGCTGCATGATCGGCTTGGCTTCGACAAGCGGCACCATGCCGCCATCAAAGCAAACCTTGCCATCGGAATCGTCAGGCTCGCCGGGAATCATCACCGCCAGCCCCTCATCGGTGATCTGCGCGATCACGGCTTTGCGGGCCTCAAAACGATCAAGGCCGCGCAAGGCGTCGGGCACAAGGTTGAGGCTGTCGATCTCGGTCTCGGTGAAATCCGCGCCTTTCGAAATTTCCATCGCACGCGCGGCGCAGTCCTCGTAAGGCAACCCGTCATCGCGCATCGCGCCTTTGGTATCCATCAGGCGATACATCGGGATGCCGTTGCGCTTGGCGACCTGGTAGTCGTTGAAATCATGCGCGCCGGTGATCTTCACCGCGCCCGAGCCGAAATCCTTGTCCGGGTATTGATCGGTGATGATCGGAATCAGGCGGCGGTGTTCCTTGGGGCCGACCGGAATTTCACACAGCTTGCCCACGATCGGCGCATAGCGCGTATCTGAGGGATGCACCGCCACCGCGCCATCGCCCAGCATCGTTTCGGGGCGCGTGGTCGCGATGGAAATATAGTCGCGCTCTTCTTGCACGACGATATTCCCGTGCTCGTCTTTCTCGACGTAAGTGTAGGTCTCGCCGCCAGCGAGCGGATATTTGAAGTGCCACATATGGCCCGCAACTTCGATATTCTCGACCTCAAGATCGGAGATCGCGGTTTCGAAATGAGGGTCCCAGTTGACCAGCCGCTTGCCGCGATAGATCAGGCCCTTTTCATACATATCCACGAAGACCTTGATGACGGCATCATGGAAATTGGGGCTGTTTTCATGGCCGGTGCGCGGATCGCCCGGCGCGCCTGCCATCGTGAACGCGTTGCGTGACCAATCCGCGCTAGAGCCTAGCCGCTTAAGCTGGTTGACGATGGTCGAGCCATATTCGCCCTTCCAATCCCAGACCTTCTCGAGGAATTTTTCACGCCCCAGCTCGGTGCGTTTGGGCTGCTGGGTCTTGGCCAGTTCCTTCTCCACCATCAGCTGGGTCGCGATGCCCGCATGGTCCTGACCCGGCTGCCAGAGCGTGTCGAAGCCGCGCATCCGGTGCCAGCGTACAAGGATGTCCTGCACCGTGTTGTTAAAGGCGTGCCCGACATGAAGTGCCCCGGTGACATTGGGCGGCGGGATCATCACGCAGAATGTTTCCTCGCGCGAGGCGTTTGCGCCCGCTTTGAACGCCCCCATCTCTTCCCATTTCGCATAGATCCGCGGCTCGGCGGCGGCGGCGTCAAAAGTTTTGTCCATTGTCATGTCATGGCATCCTTGCTGGCTTGAGCGTTGTGTAGCGTGCGCGCGCGGCAAGGAAAACCCTTCGCAGTTTGTAACGGCGGCCCGAAGGGGGCGCTGCCCCCGCCTGCTGCGCAGGCTCCCCCGGGATATTTCGGGAATTTGGAAGCTGGTAACGCACCCTTAACCAGAATCGGGCCAATCAGGTTATGCGGGACAGGCGGGGACGCCGATGGCCGCGAATTTGGAAAGCGCCCGGCTTACCCGCCCCTCTGCGGTTCGAGTCGGGCGCGCCTTTCCTTTCCAAATTCTGGAAATATCCCGGGGGACTGACAAAGACTTGGCTTTGTCAGTTGGGGCAGAGCCCCCTCAGGGCGGCGTCCTAGACGGCGCGGTCGAGTTTCGTCGTCAGATGAATCAAGCTTTCGGAGTCTTTGACGCCCGGAATCTCGCCGATCACGTCAAGCACCTTATCAAGCTGAGGCGTCGAGTTCGCCGCGATTTGCAGCATCAGGTCGATGCGCCCGGACGAGGTGACGATCCGTTCGATCTCGGGCAGGGTGCGCAGTTTTTGCAAAATCGCGGCCTGAACCCGCAAATCGATTTCGAGCAAGACAGTCGCGCGCAGGCGTGCGGCTTTGGCTTCCTCACCCAGTTTGACGGTGTAGCCTGCAATCATCCCGTTGGTTTCCAGCCGCTCCAGCCGCGTCTGCACCGTCGAGCGCGCGACCCGTAGCCGGCGCGCCATCGTTGCGAGGGAGATCCTGGCATCGGCTGAAAGCAGGCCGAGAATCTTCTGATCGAGCTCATCCATGGTGTTACCTTACAATTTGACCGGCACTTTCGTTATTCTAACGGAGTTTCGCAACTAATTTGTTCTTTTAACTGGTGAAAACGTGACGCATATCGCGGACTATAGACGGACAGGAAAAGGGCGGCTCATACGTACCTTGCCTGCGGACTGGTTGAAACGCGTAAGCGCTCTCCCAACCCGCTCGGGGCAAGAGGTGGCTGCCACTCATTTGGCAAGGAGCAAGCCGATGGGACTGTCGAAGACAATCTGGGCAAACCCCGTGGAAGTTATTCGCACCAAGCTGCCGGATCATCCGGTGCTGGTGTTTGCACCGACCGTGCTGCAAGCGACCGCGCGGCGGTTTCTGGGCGGCTTTCCGGGTCTGGTGACCTATGCCGTGAAATCGAATCCCGACGAGATGGTGATCGAGAATCTGGTTGCAGCCGGTATCCGTGGCTTCGATGTCGCCAGCCCCGCCGAGATCGCGATGATCCGTCGCCTCGCACCGACCGCAGCGCTGCATTACCACAACCCCGTGCGCGGGCGGGACGAGATCGCCTTTGCCGTGAAGATGAATGTGAAAACCTGGTCGGTGGATTCGATCTCGGAACTGGAAAAGCTGATCGAGATGGTCCCTGCCGAGGGCTGCGAGATTTCCGTGCGCTTCAAGCTGCCGGTCTCGGGTGCCGCGTATAATTTCGGGGCGAAATTCGGCGCGACCGCAGAGCTGGCTGCTGTGCTGCTCTCACGTGCTGCGGCGGCCGGGTTCATTCCCTCGCTGACCTTCCATCCGGGCACGCAATGCACCGATCCGAAGGCATGGGATGCTTATATCCGCGCCGCCGCCGAGATCGCTGGCAATGCGGGCGTTCAAATCGCGCGTCTCAATGTGGGGGGCGGGTTCCCGAACCACCGCTTGCAAGGGCCGGCACCGGTTCTCGAAGAAATCTTCGCGTTGATTGCACGGGTGCGCGACGAGGCCTTTGGGGCGGTGCGTCCGGCACTTGTCTGTGAGCCCGGTCGTGGCCTGGTGGGCGATGCCTTTGTGCATGTCACGCGCGTCAAAGCGGTGCGCGACGGGGCACATGTGTTTCTCAATGATGGCGTGTATGGCGGATTGGCGGAGCTGCCGCTGATCGGGATCATCGACCGCGTGCAGGTGATCTCGCCCGAGGGGCAGTTCCGGCGCGAGGCGGGGCAGCCGCGTGTGGTGTTTGGCCCGACCTGTGACTCGGTGGACCGGCTGCCCGGCGAAATGGCGTTGCCGATGGATCTGGCAGAGGGCGATTTCGTCGTCTTCCAAGGCATGGGCGCGTATTCGAGCGCGACCAACACCCGCTTTAACGGCTTTGGTCAGCTTGAAGTGGTGACGGCGCTGAGCCTCAATTTCTAAGCGATCACGCAAGCGCCCTGACAAAGGCAATGAAAATTAACCAACCTTGCCTTACACTCTGTGGGGCAAGGTTTTTCGTTTGTCTTCGGGGAGGGCGATTTGCGCGGGTTGTTTGACAGGTTGATGTCGGTTTTCCGACGTCACGACCGGGCCAGCCCCGAGGCGCGCTCAGCCATGCGGGGGCGCGCGCCGGTCGATCATGTTGTGCTGCTGGATGGCACCTTGGGCAGCTTGCGGTCGGATCGTCTGACGTCGATCGGGATTATCTATCGGTTTTTGCGCCGCGCCGCGCCCAAAGTGTCGGTCTATTACGGGCGTGGGCTGCAATGGCGCGAATGGCATGACACATCAGATGTGTGGTTCGGTTGGGGCGTGAACCGCCAGATTCTGCGCGCCTATGGATGGCTGGCGATGCGCTATCATCCCGGCGATCGGATTTTCCTGATCGGCTATTCGCGCGGGGCTTTTGCGGCGCGCTCGCTGGCGGGAATGATTGAACGTGTCGGGCTGTTGCGCGCCGAGGCCGCGATTGAACGCAATACGCAGATGGCGTGGCGTCACTATGAGGGGGCAACGCCTGCGCCAATTCTGCATGGCTTTCGCGATGGGCTGTGTCACCCCTCGGTACGGCTGGAAATGGTGGGTGCGTTTGACACGGTCAGTGCGCTGGGCGTGCGCTTGCCGTTTTTCTGGATTTGGAACGAGCGGCGCGCGCAGTTTCATGACCATTTACTGGGGCAAAGCGTGCATCATGGCTATCAGGCGTTGGCGCTGGACGAAACGCGGTCCGTGCTCGAGCCGCTGATCTGGGACAGCGAGGGCACCGGGGCTTCGCGGATCGAACAGGTTTGGTTTCGCGGCTGTCATGGCGATATCGGCGGCCAGCTTGGCCATTATGAAGACTCGCGGCCTTTGGCCAATATCCCGCTGGTCTGGATGCTGGAGAAGGCCGAGGCGCTGGGGCTCTCGCTGCCGCCCGATTGGCAAGACCAATTTCCCCGCGATGCCAATGCCGCCTCGGTTGGTTCTTGGCGCGGTTGGGGGAAATATTCGTTGCTGCGTGCCCCGCGCGTCGTGGGTCGTGATCCAAGTGAGAGCTTGCACGAATCGGTGCCGCTTGCGCCGCCGGGGGGGTGGCGCCCGATCTTGCGCCCGCGTCTGCTGGACCCCAAACCGGCCGTGCCACCCGCGTCGTCAGCCTCCGGGGGTCATCACGAAACAGGTGGCGGAGCCCGTAGCATAGAGCCGCCCATCCTGAGCGCCCCGAATCTCGCCGCGCGCGACTCCGGTTGAGCGCCCGATGTGATCAAGCGTGCCCGTCGCGACCACCTCGGTGCCCGGCTTGATCGCTCCAATCAGATTGACTTTGAATTCCAGCGTGGTCTGGGTCTGGCCCCGTTTCAGCCCGGTGATCACTGCGCAGGTCATCGCGGTGTCGAGCACCATTGCATACCAGCCGCCGTGAATGCCGCCATAGCCATTTGTTTGCGGATGCCCGGGCGTGCCACGCAGCTCGACGCGACCTTCTTCGACCTGCGTGATCTTATAGGCCATCAGTTTCTGCACGGTGGGTGAGGGCACTTCGCCCGCCGCCATCTTACGGATGTAGTCGAGCCCCGATATGCTCAGAACCTCGTCAAGAGCGAGGAAATCCTCGGGGCCGTCGGCATATTTGGGATCGGGCATTAGCGTCTCCTGTTAGATGCGCCACAGGCTAGCGTCCGTTTTGGCAATGCCAAGGACATGCGTGACTTTCCTAGCGTCACACGGCGCGCGCGCATGCAAAGGGGGGACGCATGGCCCCCCGTTTTGGTTTTCGCCGAAGGTCCCTCAGGCGACGTTTTCCAGAACCGTTTCGGGCGTCACACCCAAAGCATGGCACACATCGCGCGTCAGCGTGGGGCGGTTGAGCGTGTAGAAATGCAGATCCTCGACGCCGCCCTCGATCAGCTTGTCGCAAAGCTCGGTGCACAGCGCGGTTGCCAAAAGCTGTTCGCGATCATCGCGCGTCGCGGCTTCAAACGCCTCTTCGACCCAAGCCGGGATCGAGGTGCCACAGCTTTGGGCGAATTTCTTAGCCCCTTTCCACGACTGGATCGGCAGGATGCCGGGGATGATCTTGGCCTCGATCCCCTCTTTCTCGCAGGCATCGCGAAAGCGGAAAAATGTGTCGGCTTCAAAGAAAAACTGCGTGATGGCGCTGGTGGCCCCCGCCTCGACCTTGCGCTTGAGCCAGCGCACATCGGCCAGCGAATCCGTGGCCTCGGGGTGGGGTTCGGGATAGGCGCCCGCGCGGATCGTGAAGCGACCATCCTCGGCCAGTGCCTCGATCAGTTCGACCGACGATGCAAATCCATCGGGGTGCGGCGTGAAGCCGTTCGACCCTTTGGGCGGGTCGCCACGAAGGGCGACGATTTCCGTGACACCAACCTCGGCATAGGCATTCACGATCTCCAGCGTTTCGGCTTTCGTTGCCTCAACGCAGGTCAAGTGCGCGGCCACATTCAGCCCGTAATTCTTGTGAATCGCGCCCACGGCCTCATGGGTCAATTTGCGCGTTGTGCCGCCCGCACCATAGGTGACCGAGACGAATTCAGGCTGAAGCGGCGCCAGAAGCTGCGCCGTTTCCCACAGCCGAAAGGACGCATCCAGCGTCTGCGGTGGGAAGAACTCAAAGCTGATTTTCGGCGTGGTCATGGCGGCGTTCCTTTTCGTTGGGTCTCTTGTGCCAGATCACTCATTGTGAGACAAACTCATAATATTCAAAATTGTTATGAGCCTGACAACAAGATGCACATCGAGTTCCGTCACCTGCGCACGATCAAGGCGATTCACGATGCGGGCGGACTCGCGCGGGCGGCGGACCAGTTGCACATAACACAAAGTGCGCTGTCTCACCAAATCAAGGGGCTGGAGGATCAAACCGGGGTCGAACTATTCGTGCGCCGCTCCAAGCCGCTGAAATTGTCGGCGGCGGGTATGAAGCTGCTGCGATTGGCCGAGCGCATCCTGCCCGAGATCGCCGCAACCGAGGCCGAGTTCGACGCGCTGCGGTCGGGCCGCGCGGGCCGCTTGCACATTGCGATTGAATGTCACGCCTGTTTCGACTGGCTCTTTCCGGTGCTGGAACAGTTTCGCCATGCCTGGCCCGAAATCGACGTCGATATCCGCCCCGGTCTTGCGTTTAACGCCTTGCCTGCACTGACGCGCGAAGAGGTCGATCTGGTGATCTCGTCTGATCCCGAAACGATCCCCGGCGTGCAGTTCAATCCGCTGTTTGATTACGCGCCCACGCTGGTGGCCCCCGCCAATAGCCCCTTGGCGGCAAAGCCCTTTGTCGAGGCCGAAGATTTCGCCGATCAGACGCTGATCACCTACCCGGTGGATCGCGCGCGCATCGACATTTTCACGCAATTGCTGACGCCCGCGCATGTCGAACCCAAGGCACATCGCAAGGTCGAGTTGACGGCGGTAATCTTGATGCTGGTGGCCTCGGGGCGCGGGGTGTCGGTGCTGCCCGACTGGGTGCTGCGCGAGGTGAAGTATCAGCCCGACTACATCACCCGCCCGGTTACCGCGAAAGGGCTGACCAAACGCCTTTATGCTGCGACGCGGGTCGAGGACGCGACGCAGCCTTTCATGTCTCATTTCCTACGCTTGGCACGCTCAGAGCCGGTGAAATTGCAACGCGCATGATCGGGGGCGGTGCGCGGGCTCTTGGATTCCGTGCGCAACCCTTGTAAGGCAGCCGCTTGAAACGCAAGGAGCTCTTCGGATGCAAGGCAGCGCAAACCTCAACCTGATGATCAAGGCCGCCCGCAAGGCAGGCCGCTCGCTGGTCAAGGACTTCCGTGAGGTAGAGAACCTTCAGGTCTCATCCAAAGGGCCGGGCGACTTCGTGTCCAAAGCCGATCGTGAGGCCGAAGCGATCATCAAGGAAGACCTGCGCGCGGCGCGTCCGTCCTATGGCTGGGTTGGCGAAGAAACCGGCGAAGAAGAGGGCGAAGACCCGACCCGTCGCTGGATTGTCGACCCGCTTGATGGCACCACGAATTTTCTGCACGGCTTGCCCCATTGGGCCATTTCGATCGCGCTGGAGCATAAGGGCGAAGTGATTGCGGGCGTGGTGTTTGATGCTGCGAAAGACGAGATGTATTACGCCGAAAAAGGGCTTGGTGCGTTCATGAACGAGACGCGCTTGCGCGTTTCGGGGCGTCACAAAATGATCGAGTCGATCTTTGCGACCGGCGTTCCTTTTGGCGGCAAAGCGACCCTGCCTGCCACCTTGCAAGACCTTGCGCGCCTGATGCCGCAATGTGCCGGTGTGCGGCGTTGGGGGGCAGCGGCGCTGGATTTGGCCTATGTCGCCTCGGGGCGCTATGAGGGCTATTGGGAACGTGGGCTGAATTCCTGGGATATCGCCGCTGGGCTGATTCTGGTGAAAGAGGCGGGCGGCTTTGTGTCGTCCCTGCGCGAGGGCCGCACGATCTTTGAATCGGGCTCGGTGGTTGCGGCGAATAACGCAATGTTCGACCCGCTGAAAAAAGTTCTGACGGAAAAAGCCTAGTATTTTAGATGTTCAATCGTCTCTAGGTTGATTTCTGGCGCTTTGTTCACTTCTTGTTCACCGTCCCGTGGCAGCGTGCAAATGCTGCCATAGGAGGGACGCTGCCATGTTCCAAGATCTTTATTGGGCCGATGCTGGCCCACACCAGTCGCGTGCAGAATTCGGTGGGGCCTACCCGATCGAAGCGGCGCTGGATGAGTTGCGCCTTGCTGCGCGCGACCTTGCTTTCGCCGAAACCGCTGAGATGATTGCGCAAAACCGCATCACTGTGATGGACGGAATGATTGCCGCCTGTGAAAAGGATGCCACGCAATCCGCCACGTCTGATGCGGTGGCGTTGCGGGATGCGGCGGCAAATCTGCGCGAAGAGCGGGCGTCACTGGTGGCGACCTTGCCGTTGGAATGTGACTTTCGGGCCGATCAACGGGATCTCGCGCGCGCCCGGATTGCGGCGGTGCATGCGCGGCTTCGGGCGTGGCTTGAAAACCCGGATGCGGTTGAGGCTGCGTTCAATCCCAATATCGCCCAAGATGAGGCCGTTGATCTGGTGCACGAAGGGTTGGCTTGCTCGCCCGATGACATCGCGATGACCGCACGTGCGCAAGCGCGTGCACGCCTCTATGAGGTCTCTGCCGGAGAGGCGCTGGATATTTCGCCCGTCGCGCCCATGCTGGCCACGCATTGTGCTGCTTGGCTTGCTGGCCGGTTGGTGGCGCGGGCGCGTGCTCGGCGCATTCGCAGCTAAGACGCGGTACCGAGGATTGGCGCGCGGTCCTAGTCGCGTGCCGGAATCGTCAATCCGCGCTGCACTGCGGGGCGCTCAAGAAAGCGATCCAGATAGGCGGGGACATGGCGCAGCGCGTCCCACCCGGTCATGTCACCCGCTTTGTAGAAGTCGCGCAAGGTGCGCAGCCAAGGGGCGATCGCGATATCGGCAATCGTGTAGTCCCCCGCAATCCAGTCGCGCCCCGCGAGCGCCCCGTCAAGCACGCCCAGTAGGCGGGCGGCCTCTTCGCGGTAGCGCTCTTTGGGGCGCGGATCGTCGATGTCTTTGCCCGTGCTGACGTGGAAATAGCCAAGCTGGCCAAACATCGGGCCGATACCACCCATCTGAAACATCAGCCATTGCAGCACTTCATAACGCCGCGCCTGTGGCAAAAGCTGCCCCGTCTTCTCAGCCAGATAAATCAGGATCGCGCCGCTTTCAAACAGCGCCAATGGCGCGTCGCCCGGCCCGTTTGGATCAATGATGGCAGGGATTTTGTTATTGGGATTGAGCGAGAGAAACTCGGGGCTCATTTGATCTGAGGTGGCGAATTTCACCAGATGCGGCTCGTAGGGCAGGCCGATCTCTTCAAGCATGATCGAAACCTTAACCCCATTGGGTGTGGGAAACGAATATAGCTGGAGCATCTGCGGATTGCTGGCAGGCCAACGCCGGGTAATCGGGAATTTTGACAGGTCAGACACGACGTGCAGGACTCCTATTGTTTACGCTGGGCGCGACATCTCGCCACACGAGGTTAAACTATGTTAGTATCCCCGCACGGCTCTGTTGCACAAATCCGGTAGGGATTCATGTCGTGAATCCAGTGTGGTAGCTGATGGGCATGAGCAAACCGACAGCACCGACCTACAAGACAACGAATTGGACTGCCTATAATGAGG
>NZ_JBFRYC010000019.1:0-30938 GCF_040892615.1 Thioclava arctica | reverse complement strand
CGGTGAAGCCGCACACCAAGTTCGAAGCTGAGGCCTATATCCTCACCAAAGAAGAGGGTGGCCGTCACACGCCGTTCTTTGCGAACTACCGTCCGCAGTTCTACTTCCGCACCACGGACGTTACCGGCACCGTTAACCTGCCCGAGGGCACGGAAATGGTCATGCCGGGCGACAACCTGAAGTTCGAAGTCGAACTGATCGCACCGATCGCCATGGAAGACGGTCTGCGCTTCGCCATCCGCGAAGGCGGCCGTACCGTCGGCGCCGGCGTGGTGTCGAAAATCCTCGCTTGATCGCGATCACTTGCTAATGAAAGGGCCGCCCGGTTGGGCGGCCCTTTTGCGTTGGGGGATGTGGAACCTCGCTGCCGTTCGGGGCATGGGGGACTTAACCCCAAGACGCATTTTGCAAGACGACACGATACCCATCGGGGTCTTCAAAAGTGCGTCCTAGAATATCCCAATAGGGATTGAACGATGTGACAGGCGCGAACCCAACGTCTTGCATCCGCTGAACCGCTTGCTTCCATTCGCGCGTGTCGGGCAGGTAGAAGACTATCAGGTTGTCCTTGGTTGGCGCTCGACCTGCTAGGTGCTCGGAGTTTTTTGTAAACTCAAAATGATAGGGCAGCTCGGGGTCGCCGACCATCAGGCCGTCAAAGCCGCTATGGTCCGAAAATTTGGCAAGAACCTTTAAACAAAGGCCATCGATGTAAAAGGGTTTCAGCGCCTCGATGTCATCAGTCGGACGCGCGATGCGCAACTTTGCGATTGTCATAGAGGGCTCCACTGTTTTGGATCACGAGACGTTTTTCCAACCTCAAATCCACTTCCGATCAAGAGCGTATTTTCCAGTAGATGCGGGTGCGAAGCAGTCATTCCCCGTCCCCAACTGGCGTAGCGCCTTGAAATCCGCTAACCTGAGCGCACACCGGTGGAGGCTGCGATGACCAAGACCCTTTTCTGATCCCGTTCCCGTAACCCGATCCGAAAGAGGCTGTTCATGTCTGACTACCCGCTGCCCCAGCGCTTTCCTGCGCCCGAGACCCGCAATCCTGTGATCCTGCCCGATGGCACGCCGCACGCACCGACCGTGTTCTTGCAGGCGGTGATCGACCATCCCAATATCGCGGTCGGGCGCTATGCCTATTACAGTCCGCATACGCCCGAGCCCGATCCGGCGGCGGTGCTGGCGCCCTATCTGTATCCCGGCGCGCCCGAGCGGCTGGTGATCGGTCCCTTCGCGCAGATTGCCCACGGGGTGGTGTTCATTACCGCATCGGCCAATCATCCGATGGGCGGGATCACCACCTATCCGTTTCGGATATTCGATATGCCCACGGCGCAGAAATACCGCGATGAAAATGCCGCGATTGGGGATACGGTGATTGGCCCCGATGTCTGGCTTGGCTTTGAGGCGCGCGTGATGGCGGGGGTCACGATCGGGGCGGGGGCGATTGTAGCGGCGGGCGCGGTGGTGAGCCGCGATGTGCCGCCTTACGCGATTGTCGCGGGCAACCCGGCGCGGCTGTTGCGGATGCGCTTTGCGCCCGATCAGGTGGCCCGGCTGTTGGAGCTGGCGTGGTGGGACTGGCCGGTGGCCGCGATCCGCGCCGCGCTGCCCGCACTTGAGGCGGGCGATGTCGCAGCCCTAGCGCAGTTTCGCCCCTAAGCGCGCTTGCACTGGCGGGCTTCTGCGCTAGGATTTGCGAAATCATAAGGTTAGCCTGCGCCCGTGACCAACAGTCCGATCCTGTATTCCCATTTTCTTTCTGGCGCGCCCGATCCCGACGGGCCTGTCGATATCGTTGCGGCCCTGCGCGATGAGCGGCTGGCCTGGGCGCATCTGGATGGCACCCATCCCGACGCGCAGCTCTGGATTCGCGAAGAGCTGGATTACCTTGATCCGCAGGCGGTCGAGGCGCTGGTGGACGTCAACACGCGCCCGCGGATGAGCCTTGTGGGCGATGGGGTGCTGGTGATCTTGCGCGCGATCAACTTCAACGAGGGCGAAGACCCCGAAGATATGGTCTCGTTGCGGATGTATCTGGACACGCAGCGAATCCTGACGATTTCCCGCAAGCGGGTGCGCGCTGTCGAGCGGATGAATGAGGCCTTGCGCGAGGGCACCGGGCCGCTGGATGCGGGCGCGTTTCTGGTGCGTATGACCGAAGATATCGTGGGCAATATCAACGTGTTTCAAAGCGACCTGGACGCGCATGCCGAAGAGTTGGAGGATCGGGTCTTTGGCGGGCAGGGGGACCATGTGCGCCATGATGTGCTGGATTTGCGCCTCAAGGTGATCGCGGCGCGCCGCTATCTGGGGCCGCAACGTGATGTGCTGATCAAGGTGTCACAGGCGCAATCCCCGATCATCGACGCGGTTACACGGCGCGAGATCGAGGAAGAGGCGTTCAAGATGACGCGGATTGCCGAGGATATGGATGAGCTGCGCGATCAGGCTCAGGTGCTGCGCGAGGAGCTGTCGAGCCAGCTGTCAGACCGGGTCAACCGCAACACGTTCGTGATGTCGGTGGTGACGTCGATCTTTCTGCCGCTGGGCTTTTTGACCGGGCTGTTCGGGGTCAATCTGGGCGGCATGCCGGGGCTGCAATCGCCTGTCGCCTTTGGTCTTTTGGTGGTGGGCTGCGTGGTGCTAGTGATCGCTCAGCTTGGCGTGATGGGATTGGTGCGCTGGGTGCTGCGCCGCGCCGTGCGCTAGGCGGGTCGCTGTGGGTTGCGGCGTTCTGAGGGCGGCACACCCCCGCAGCTTTGGACAAAAACGGGCCTGCGCAGGGCACGCGGCGAAAGCTTCGCGCGATTTGCGCAAATCGCTCTTGATTTCGCCTGCGCGCTGGCTTAGCAACCGCCGCACGGCATAGGGGTATAGCTCAGTTGGTAGAGCATCGGTCTCCAAAACCGAGGGTCGTGGGTTCGAGTCCCTCTGCCCCTGCCAATGAAAATTGACGATTTTTCATTGGCCAAGTCGTATATCCGAGACAGTTGGGCGTTTGGTTGGGGGAATTTGGCCCTACTGGCGCTCTGCGAGCAGGAAGTTTCTGGGCTCGGAGGCATTTGCATGCCGATGCGCTCCCGCCTTCTTCCATGATACTCCTTACGGTAGTGCGTCGCGGGTCAAGAGGCCAACGACCGTAGCGTCGCGCCTTAGCTCTCAAGCTGCCCGATGTTAGAAACAGGCCGCTTATTGTTCATGCGCCTAACTTGGAAGCGGGAATGGCTGATCTTTCTTGAGGAGACGGCTTGGCGTCGACATGCCGACACCCAGATCGTCAGTTCCCTGCTGACGATCTGCCCACTGGTCAACGCGATCCGCACCGCATCTTGGCGGAATTCGTCCGTTCTCCCATGTCCCATCGCTCGTCTCCTTTGTTGCAGTAAATGCTATCAAAGGGGCGGCATCGACCGGTCAGGTCGATAGAGTGCCGAATATGCCCGTCACCCAGTCTCAGCAAGATACCTTGCGCTGTAGCTGCGTTGCTTGACTTTGCGCAGTCATACGACTGATTGACATCGATGTCATTGAGTCGTATGACATCGATGTCTTTTTGATCATGCGCGATCGAATGTGCAGATAGAACGCGGCAAGGGGGAAGACTTTGGCCACAATATACGATGTTGCGAAAGTGGCGGGCGTTTCGCCAAAGACGGTTTCGCGAGTGGTCAACGGTGATGCGCCCGTGGGCGAGAAGACGCGTGCAAAGGTTGAGGCGGCGATCCGCAGTCTCGAATATGTGCCCTCCAGCGCGGCGCGGATGATGCGTTCGAACCGTTCGGGGTTGATTGGTGTGATCACTGGCGCGATCGCGCGCACCGCGGAGTTGTCAGATCCCAAGGGCCTGCCGGACCTGTATATCGTTCAGGGGATCCAGCAAATCATCGCGCAGCAGGATCTGACCTTGATGATCGCCGATACCGGCGGCAGCTTCGAAAAAGTTCCCTCTTTGATCCGGACATTTCAGCAGTATCGGGTCGAGGGGCTGATCTATGT
Organism: Thioclava arctica; assembly: GCF_040892615.1. NCBI lineage: Bacteria > Pseudomonadati > Pseudomonadota > Alphaproteobacteria > Rhodobacterales > Paracoccaceae > Thioclava > Thioclava arctica. The sequence goes on along the minus strand of NZ_JBFRYC010000019.1, from coordinate 26,930 downwards.
GGCGGATTATCACAAGCAGGTGGCGTTTGATCCGGTGCCGCAAGGCTGTCCGCTGGTTCTGGCCAATTGCTATGATGCGTCAGGGACGCCCGCCGTCGTGCCTGACGACCAAAGTTGCCAAAAGTCGCTGGTCGAGCGCCTGATTGCGCATGGGCATCGCCGGATCGGTTATTTGACATTGGATCAGGACATGCTGGCTACGCCCTTGCGCGTCGCGGGGTATCGCGATGCGCTGCGGGCCGCGGGGCTCGAGTTTGATCCCGAGCTTGTCGCGACTGGTTACAAATTGACCGACGGGCCCTCGCATGAATGGCTGGGCGCGGCGCTGGACCGAATGCTTGCGCTGCCCAACCGGCCAAGCGTGATCTGCTGTGGCAATGATGAGATGGCGATGCGGCTCTACGGGCTGTTGCGCACGCGAGGCATCCGTGTCCCCGAAGAAATCTCGGTCGCCGGTTTCGACAATTACCGCACCATTGCCGAAACCCTGTACCCGTCGCTCAGCACGGTCGAGCTGCCCTATGCGGAGATGGGGCGTCGTTCGGCCGAGCTTTTGTTGTCCCTAATCTCGGAGGAGGCGCCCCCTCCGCACGATCCCGTGCGGGTGCCGGGGGGCGTATTCTGGCGCTCTTCCGTGATTGATCTCGAACCCGATCGCCAGACATCCAAGGGAGGATGACATGAAACTCTTCAACGTGACAGCCGGGGCGGTGATCGCCGCCACCGGGCTGTGCAATGCTGCCTTCGCGACGACCACGCTTTCGATTTGGTATCACGGCGCGGGCAACAAGGTGGAAAGCAAGATCATCAATCAGATCATCGATGATTTCAACGCGAGCCAGTCTGACTGGAAGGTCGCGCTCGAGAGCTTTCCGCAAAACAGCTACAATGACTCGGTGACCGCCGCGGCACTGGCCGGCAAGCTGCCTGACATCCTCGATATGGACGGGCCGATCATGCCAAACTGGGCTTGGTCGGGCTATTTGCAGCCGCTGCCGATCCCTGAGGATCATTTCAAAAACTTCCTGCCCGGCACCAAGGGCATCTATGATGGCAAGCTCTATTCGATCGGTCTGTGGGATGCGGCAGTGGCGCTTTACGCCCGCAAGTCGACGCTGAAGGAGCTTGGTCTGCGCACTCCGACGCTGGACAAGCCTTGGACCAAAGATGAATTTGACCACGCCCTGCAGGCTGCGAAATCCAGTGCCAAGTTCGATTACGCCATCGATCTTGGCATGTCGGATAAGTCGGAGTGGTATACCTATGCGTTTTTGCCGTTTCTTCAAAGCTTCGGTGGCGGACTTGTCGATCGCAAGACCTACGACACGGCCGAGGGCGCTTTGAATGGCGATGCTGCGATCGCTTGGGGCAACTGGTGGCAGTCGCTGTTCAAAGACAAACTTGCGCCGGGCACCAGTCAGGACCCGGCCGATCATGAAAACGGCTTCATCGACGGGAAATATGCCTTTTCGTGGAATGGCAACTGGAACGCGGTCAAGACGATGGCCAAGGTCGATGATGTCGAGTTTCTGCCCGCGCCCGATTTCGGGGACGGCCCGACCATTGGCGCGGCCTCGTGGCAATTCGGAATTTCGGCCAGCTCGCAGCATCCCGACGGCGCGGCTGATTTCATCAAATTCGCGACTCAGGACAAGTATCTGGCGGAATTCTCGAACGCGATTGGCCTGATACCGGCCACTGCCTCTGCCGCCCAGATGACCGATAATTACAAGGATGGCGGCGCGCTATCGGTGTTCTTCAACCTGTCCAAGGCGCAGGCCAAGAAACGTCCGGTAACGCCAGGCTATGTCGTGGAGTCGAAGGTGTTTCAGAAGGCCGCGGCCGATATCGCCGATGGCGCCGGGGTGACTGACACGCTGGATGCTTCGGTCGATCAGATCGACGCCGATATCAAGCGCAACGATGGCTACAAGAAAAACTAAGCCCTGCGCCTGCGGAAGGACACGGGCCACCCGTGCCCTTCCCGTCTTCCCCAAGATCTGGAGTTTGAGTCATGCGCTCCTCGCTGACATCCGCCAACCGTGAGGGCTGGGCCTTTGCCTTGCCGGGGATCGTTCTGATCTTCGCCTTCATCATAACGCCCTTCATTCTGGCCTTTGGCTTTTCGCTCACCAATCAGCGGCTGATTTCGCCGAATCCGACGCGCTATGTCGGGCTGGAGAACTATCAGCAAATGCTGGGGCTGGCGTTCGTGTCGCTTGACGCCAAGCAAGACCCAAACGGCAAGGTCGCGACAGATCCGAGCGGCCATCCCGAATTTCCCCCACTGCGCACGATCACGCGCAACGCCGATACCCCGCAATATCGCGGCATGCAGGAATGGTTCCGCTGGGAGACGGGCACGCAAGCGCATCTGGTGATCGCGCGGGACGTGGTGTTCTGGAAGGCGCTGGTGAACACCTGCCTCTTCGTTCTGATCGTAGCACCAGTGCAGGCGGGTCTCGCCTTGGGGCTGGCCTTGTTGATCAACCAGAAATTGCGCGGGATCACACTGTTCCGAACGATTTATTTCATGCCCGTGGTGGTCTCGATTGTCGTGGTCTCGCTGTTGTGGCGCTTCATCTATGACGGGCATGACGGGCTGCTTAACAACATGCTTGCTGGGCTGAGTTTTGGGCATTTTCACCCGGTCGACTGGCTGGGCAACCCTCATACTGCACTGGGATCGATCATGGTGATGTCGATCTGGCAGGCCGTCGGGTTTCACATGGTGATCTGGCTGTCCGGGTTGCAAACGATCTCGCCCACGCTTTACGAGGCCGCCGCGATCGAGGGATCGTCGAGTTGGCAGACCTTTCGCTATGTGACCTGGCCGGGATTGCGCCATACGGCGGTGCTGGTGCTGATTGTGATCACCATGCAGTCCTTTGCGCTGTTCAGCCAGATCGACGTGATGACCAAGGGCGGACCGCTCGATTCCACGCAGACGTTGGTCTTTCAGGCCGTGCAGCGCGGCTACGGGCTGCAAGATATCGCCGGGGGCTCGACAATTTCGGTCATCTTGTTCGTGATCGTATTATCGATTTCGCTGTTGCAACGCTGGCTGACAAGGGAGCGTTGAGATGGCCGCTATTCATGCCGATAACCACCGCCTGCGGCTTGCCGTGCGCTACCTTGTGCTGATCCTGATCGCGGCGATCTTCATCTTCCCGCTGATGTTCATGGTCATGTCGAGCTTCAAGCCCAGCGATCAGCTGCTGTCAGATACCTCAAGCTTGCGGGCCTTTCTGCCAGTGGGCGATCTGAGCCTGCATAACTACATGGGCGCGTTTGAGCGCGCGCCGGTAGGGCTGTTCGTGTTCAACTCGATTTTCGTCACGGGTACGACGGTTCTGCTGTCGCTGCTCGTCTGTTCGCTGGCCGGGTTCTCCTTTGTTTTTCTGCAATGGCGGGGGCGCGACGTGATGCTGTCGATCGTTCTGGCCACGCTGATTGTGCCCTTTGAGACCATCGCGATTCCGCTGCTGCTGGAAGTGTCGAAACTGCCGTGGCTGGGCCTGTCCGGGCTGGAATGGGGCTGGCTCGATAGCTACCGCGTGCAGATCATTCCGTGGATCGCGGACGGGCTGACGATTTTCCTTTTCGTGCAGTATTTCAAGGGGCTGCCGGAGGAGCTGATCGAGGCGGCGCGGGTGGAGGGGGCCAGTTGGCTGCAGATCTATCTGCGTGTGGTCCTGCCGCTTTCGGGCCCGGTAATCGCCACCGCGGCGATCTTGAAATTCCTTGTGATGTACAACCAGTACCTCTGGCCGCTGATCGTCGTCCAGCAAGAGCAATATCGGCCCGTGATGGTCGGCCTGCAATATTTCTTCCAACTCAGCCCAGCCTGGGGCGAGATCATGGCTTACCTGACGCTGATCACGGTGCCGGTCCTCGCCTTTTACCTGGCGCTACAACGGGCGTTCATCGCCTCTATCGCCTCGACGGGCGTGAAAGGATAAGTCGATATGGTTCTCTCACTCGAAAACCAATGGGTCTGGGACAGCTGGTATGCCCATGATGGCGCGCGCTGGCATGCGTGGTTTCTCAAAGCCGACAAGTCGCTGGGCAATCCGGAGCTGCGTCACTTCAATGTCAGCCAAGGGCATGCCGTCTCGGATGATCTGAAAAACTGGCATCACTTGGGTACCTCGCTGGCCCCTGCGCCGAAACCCGCGTGGGACGACATGGTGACATGGACGGGCTCGGTGCTGCGCGATGAAGAGGGGCTGTGGCACCTGTTCTATACGGGTGGCCGGCGCTCTGAGCAGGCGCTGTATCAGCGTATCGGTCATGCCACGTCGCACGACTTGCATAATTGGACCCGGATCGGCGACGGGCTTTGTCTGGATATGACTGGCCCGAATGCGACCTTCTACGAGGCCGAGCACCAGCGCGGTCACTGGCATGACCGGGCAATGCGGGATCCGTGGGTTATGCGTGATCCAGCGGGTGAGGGCTGGCTGATGTATTTCACCGGCCGCGCCTCGGGGATCGCCGAGGGCAATGCCGCAGGGGCGATCGGCTTGGCAACCTCCCGCGATCTGATGCACTGGGAGTTGCAGCCCCCGGTGTTCACGGGCGGCTATGGCCAGCTTGAAGTGCCGCAGGTCTTCACGGTGAACGGTCGGTGGTATTGCCTGTTTTGCACCGCGGCCGAGCATTGGAGCGAAGCGCGCATCGCAGAGACCGGCATGATGCCAGTGACCGGAAACCACTATCTGATCGCCGAGGATCCGCGCGGGCCCTGGCGCATTGCGCCCGGATTTCTGGATGGCGCAAACCCGTGCCGGCGCTATGCCGCGCGCATTTTGCAGACCGAGGAGGGGCTGGTGATCATTGGCTTTGACGATAACGGGCGCGATGCGTTTGTGGGGCAGATCCGCGATCCTGAGCCGGTCCATGTCGATGCTGCGGGCTATCTGCAACTTGGGCCGCATCCTGACCAAGGAGGGGCGTGAGATGGCCGAGATCAAGCTGCGCGGATTGCGCAAATCTTATGGCGGGCATGAGGTGATCCGCGGCGTCGATATCGACATTGCGGACGGCGAGTTCTGCGTCTTTGTCGGGCCATCGGGCTGCGGAAAATCAACGCTTTTGCGGATGATCGCGGGGCTCGAGGACATCACCGATGGAACGCTCGAAATCGGTGGGCAGCGGGTGAACGAGGCGCAGCCGCGCGACCGCGGCGTCGCCATGGTGTTCCAAAATTATGCAATTTTTCCGCATATGAGCGTGCGCGAGAATATGGCCTTCGGGCTGACAATTGCCCATGCGTCGAAGGCGGAGAAGGCCGCGAAGGTCCAGCGCGCGGCCGAGATATTGCAGATGGAGCATCTGCTGGACCGTCGCCCAAGCCAACTCTCGGGCGGTCAGCGCCAACGGGTCGCGATCGGGCGGGCCATCACGCGCAATCCGGGGGTGTTCTTGTTCGATGAGCCGCTCTCGAACCTCGATGCGGCGCTGCGAATGGACATGCGCATGGAGATTGGGAAACTGCACAAGCAACTTGGCACGACGATGATCTATGTTACCCATGATCAGGTCGAGGCGATGACACTGGCCGATAAGATCATCGTGTTGCGCGATGGGCAGGTGATGCAGGCGGGCGCACCGATGGAACTGTATCAAAACCCGGTTAATCGTTTCGTGGCGGGCTTCCTTGGCGCGCCGTCGATGAATTTCCTCGACGTAGAGATTGTTGCGGCAGACAACGAGACCGCCAAGGTTGCGCGTCCTTCGATGGACCCGATCGTGGTGCCCACGCGTGGACGGCGCTTTGTTCCCGGCGCCCGCGCGGTGCTGGGCCTGCGCCCGCAACATATCTCGGCCTGCGCGCCCGATCAGGGTGTCTTACACGGTCAGGTCACTCTGACCGAACGGCTTGGGAGCGAGACGGTCGTCGATTTGGTGATGCAGGACGGCAAGAACGTGATCGCCGCGTTTGGCGAAGACAAAGAGTTCGAGCGCGGTCAGCGCGTCGATCTGATCTTCGCCCCTGAGCAGGCGCATCTATTCGAGCAGGAGAGCTGAAAGCGGAACTGATGGAGATTTTCTTTGCTTGCGTGAGTGCAGGTTCACTTCCATCAGAGGCGAAAGCGTTAAAACCTGAGCGACAAACAACCTAGTTCTCATGCAGCACAGCAAGTCTCACCCGCTCCCAAGTCGATTTCTAAACCCGTGATCGAGAAACCCTCTCTGCATCACGGGTGTGGCACGGCAGTGTTGATGTAACCGCTCTCTTTTGTGGATCGTTGCAGACCCACTTTGGCACATCGATGCCGTCGGAGGGCGGTTACATCATCACCGTCTTTTCCGGGCCGTTTTGGGTCAGGCTGATCATTGCGGCGGTCTTTGGGTTTCTGGCGTGGAGCGAAAGCCAGCAGGGGCGGAAATGGCTGACCGAGGCGCAGCGCGAGATGTTTATGCGCTGGGTGATTGCGCAAAAGATCTTTGGGTAGGGGCGGGCGTAATTACGGCGCGCTCAGCAGGTTGGCGAGGGCTGCGCTTGATTTGCCCGAAGTCGTGGCGATATCGCTGAGGCGCGCGCTGGTGTCGCGCACGGTGTAGCCGGCTTGGGTCAGCTTGGTGCCGAGGGCTTGCGCGCTGAGGCCTAGGATCGGGGCCGCGGCCTCTAGCGGGGCATCGAGCAGCTTTTGCGCCAAGGCGAATTGCGGCGGGCCACCGCGCGCGCCGCGACTTGAGGACGCGCCGATCTGGGGCACGACAAAGGCCAGAGCGGCCACCAGCGACACCGCCATCGCAATCGCCATCGGTGCGCGTTTGAGATAGCAGGTCATCGGCCGCCAATTGCGCCAGATATGCAGCACGAAAGGCACGATCAGCACCATCGACAGCCAAACATGCATGCTGTGAAACCAGTTGCTGCCCCAGTGAAAGAACAGCGCGATCCCCGAGATCAGCGAGACCAGAAACAGCCCGGTGTTCAGCGGCGTGGCGTAGCGATTGAGAAGGCTGGGCATGGCGGGCTCCTGTTGCGTCATAGGTCCATGCGCCAATGCGCGGCGCATGCAAGGATTAACGGTTCGATCCCCAGATCCCGTCGCGGGTTTCGGCGCAAAGCCGTCCTGCAGGGGCAGCAGGGCCACGTCAGCGCTGCGTTTCGGGGCAGGGGGCGCAAATGGGTTGAAATCCCGCCCCTCAGCGCGTATCTGGCAGCAGTTGCGCGCCGATGGTTGCGCCAAGACAGACAGGCAGGCGCCGCAAATGGGCGCGCTTTACAGGGATAACGATCATGGCGAACCCTCTTCAGTTTCTCCAGCAGGTGCGCTCGGAAGCGGGCAAGGTCACTTGGCCCTCGCGCCGCGAAGTGCTGCTGACGACCGGCATGGTGCTGGCGATGGCGGCGCTGACGGCACTGTTCTTTTCGCTGGTGGATTGGGTGATCCGTCTGGGTGTCAGCCAGATTATCGGAAGTTGATCGCGCTCGCCTGCGATTGCGTCAAACAGGGCGAGATCGCGCGAACGCGTCTTTAACGGTCTTGAAATCATTGGCGCACGGCGGTATGGGAGCGGAACTTTCCCAGAGGCGGCGTGCATCGATTCGCGTGGTGCGCGCTGTTTTTTGTTCGGGGCGTGCGGGCTAACCCGCTGCAAGATTTGAATTTTACGGCGCTCTTGCGTCGGTATGAAGGGGCTAAGGTCGGCATGGCGAAGCGTTGGTATTCGGTGAGCGTTCTCTCGAATTTCGAGAAGAAAGTGGCCGAGGGGATCCGTCAGGCTGTTATCGATCAGGGTCTTGAGGACCAGATCGAAGAAGTCTTGGTGCCCACGGAAGAAGTAATCGAAGTCCGTCGCGGCAAGAAAGTCACCTCTGAGCGGCGCTTCATGCCGGGCTATGTGCTGGTGCGCATGGAGATGACCGACAAGGGCTATCACCTTGTGAACTCGCTCAACCGGGTCACCGGGTTTCTGGGGCCGCAAGGCCGCCCGATGCCGATGGGCGATGCCGAGGTGAACCGTATCCTCAGCCGTGTCGATGAGACCGGCGAGGCCGCTGCTCCGCGCAACCTGATCTTCTTCGAGATCGGCGAGAACGTGAGCGTGACCGACGGCCCGTTCGAGGGTTTCTCGGGCATGGTCGAGGAAGTGGACGAGGCGGCAAGCCGTCTGAAGGTGACGGTGTCGATCTTTGGTCGGCCCACGCCGGTCGAATTGGAATTCACGCAGGTGCAGAAAACCGCCTGAGTGTAACCCGTGGGAGGCGAGGGGCCCTGAGAGCAGGCATCCCCGGACCGGACCACTAAACTTCGCGCCCCTTCGGGTGTGACAGTGATAAGGAGAGGGCCAAATGGCCAAGAAAGTAGTTGGGCAGCTGAAGCTGCAAATCGCGGCTGGTGCGGCAAATCCGTCCCCGCCCGTCGGTCCTGCGCTGGGTCAGCGCGGCATCAATATCATGGAATTCTGCAAGGCGTTTAACGCCAAAACGCAGGAAATGGACAAGCAGGCGAAGATCCCGACGGTCATCACCTATTACGCTGACAAGTCCTTCACCTTTGAGATCAAGCAGCCGACGGCGAGCTTCTTCATCAAGCAAGCTGCTGGCCTCAAGCCGGTTGGCAAGCGCAACCGTCCGAAGGGCTCTGAGGCCCCCGGTCGTGTGACCGCTGCGACGATCACCGCGGCTCAAGTGCGTCAGATCGCTGAAGCGAAAATGTCTGACCTGAACGCCAACGACATCGAAGGCGCGATGAACATCATCCTCGGCTCGGCGAAGTCGATCGGTATCGAGGTGAAAGGGTAAGTCATGGCAAAGCTCGGTAAACGGACCAAAGCCGCCCGCGAAGCTTTCGCTGGCAAAGACAACCTCTCGATCAAAGAGGCCGTGGCGCTGATCAAGTCGAACGCACATGCGAAATTCGACGAGACGCTGGAAATCGCGATGAACTTGGGCGTTGACCCGCGTCACGCAGACCAGATGGTGCGCGGCGTTGTCGCCCTGCCCAACGGCACCGGTAAAACCGTGCGCGTGGCTGTGTTCGCTCGTGGGGCCAAAGCCGATGAGGCACAGGCAGCCGGGGCTGACATCGTTGGCGCCGAAGACCTGATGGAAACCATCCAGTCGGGCAAGATCGAATTCGATCGCTGCATTGCAACCCCGGACATGATGCCGCTCGTCGGTCGTCTGGGCAAGGTGCTGGGCCCGCGCAACCTGATGCCGAACCCCAAGGTTGGCACGGTGACGATGGATGTCGCAACGGCTGTGGCTGCGGCCAAAGGCGGCGAAGTCCAGTTCAAGGTTGAGAAGGCTGGCGTCATCCATGGCGGCATCGGCAAGGTGTCGTTCTCGGAAGACAAACTGGTTGAGAACGTGCGCGCCTTCGTGGAAGCCGTTTCGAAAGCTCGCCCCGCTGGCGCGAAGGGCACCTATCTGAAGAAGGTGTCGCTGAGCTCCACGATGGGCCCGGGCGTGTCGCTGGACGTCGCGTCCGCAAGCGGCAACTAACAGAATTCCACCGGGAAACCGGTGGATGGTGGGGCGGGTGTCTTGTACAACCGCCCTGACCTGTCCGAGACGGAGGGTGCCGGGAAACTGGCTTAATTTCCTTCCTGAGATGGGGATCGAGACCATTTCCGGGGTAAGCCGCTTGGCTGATCTCGGGCGATCTGGCCTCGGGCCCTTTCGGACCCGACCCCGGGAAACCGGGAAAATGAGAGCCGGGGGGAAACCCCCATACTTGGAGTGTAACTGTGGATAGAGCCCAAAAAGAGAAAGTGGTCGAGGAACTCGGCCAGATCTTCGCAAGCTCTGGCGTCGTAGTGGTTGCCCACTACGAGGGTATGACGGTTGCCAATATGCAGGACCTGCGGGCGCGCATGCGCGAAGCTGGCGGGTCGGTTCGCGTTGCCAAGAACAAGCTCGCCAAGATCGCCCTTGAAGGTCAGCCCTGCGCAAGCATCGCTGATTACCTGACGGGCATGACCGTGCTTTCCTACTCGGATGATCCCGTTGCTGCGGCGAGGGTGGTTGTCAAGTACGCCAAGGAAAACGAGAAACTCTCGATCCTTGGTGGTTCTATGGGAGAGTCGGCTCTGGATATCGCCGGTGTGAAAGCCGTCGCCGATATGCCCTCGCGCGAAGAGCTTCTTGCTCAGATCGCGTCGTGCATTGGTGCGCCTGCAAGCAACATCGCCGGTGCCATTGGCGCGCCTGCAAGCAACATCGCGAGCATCCTGTCCTCGATCGAGGAAAAGGCTGCTTAAGCAATCGACATGTCCCGTAGCGGCTTGAAACCGCGACGTTGGAACCCCAAATCTAGGAACTGAGAAATGGCTGATCTGAAAAAACTCGCCGAAGAAATCGTGGGCCTGACCCTTCTGGAAGCCCAGGAACTGAAAACCATCCTCAAAGACGAGTATGGCATCGAGCCCGCCGCTGGTGGCGCTGTGATGATGGCTGGCCCGGCAGCAGCTGGCGAAGCTGCTGAAGAGAAAACCGAATTCGACGTCGTTCTCGTCGAAGCCGGCGCTCAGAAAATCAACGTGATCAAAGAAGTTCGCGGCATCACGGGCCTCGGCCTGAAAGAAGCCAAAGACCTCGTTGAGGCTGGCGGCAAGGTCAAAGAAGGCGCGTCGAAAGGCGAAGCTGAAGAGATCCAGAAAAAACTTGAAGCAGCTGGCGCGAAAGTCGAGCTCAAGTAATTTCGCCGGATGCGCTCGCATCCGACATGAGATAGGGCTGGGTCCGGGAATTTCCGGGCCCAGCCGAACCTGTCTTGGAGAGGGCTTTGGCCTGTTAGAAGCCCTCTCCAAGGCGGTGTTCGCGGTTCGGGAGCTATCCGGTGGGACGGATGGCAGGTATGGAACCGCCCCCCTTCATTCGCCTTGCGGCGTGCAATGGGCCCCGACATTGCGCAGCCGCGAAGAGACGAAAGGTCACGCAGAGCATGGCTCAAGCTTACGTTGGTCAGAAACGCATCCGTCGCTATTACGGCAAAATCCGTGAAGTCCTTGAAATGCCGAACCTCATTGAGGTTCAGAAATCCTCATACGATCTGTTCCTGCGCTCGGGGGAGGCTGATCAGCCCACCGATGGCGACGGGATTCAGGGCGTCTTCCAATCGGTTTTCCCGATCAAGGATTTCAACGACAACGCCATTCTGGAGTTCGTGAAATACGAGCTTGAGAAGCCGAAATACGATGTCGAAGAGTGTCAAAACCGCGACATGACCTACGCAGCGCCCCTCAAGGTGACGCTGCGTTTGATCGTGTTTGATATCGACGAAGATACCGGCGCGCGCTCGGTCAAAGACATCAAAGAACAAGACGTTTTCATGGGCGACATGCCCTTGATGACCAATAACGGGACGTTCATCGTGAACGGCACCGAGCGTGTCATCGTGAGCCAGATGCACCGCAGCCCCGGCGTGTTCTTTGACCATGACCGCGGCAAGACCCACAGCTCGGGCAAGCTGCTGTTTGCCTGCCGCATCATTCCCTATCGCGGCTCGTGGCTGGATTTCGAATTCGACGCCAAAGATCTGGTGTTCGCACGCATCGACCGTCGCCGCAAACTGCCGGTGACGACGCTTCTGTATTCTCTGGGCCTCGATCAGGAAAGCATCATGGATGCTTACTACGAGACCGTGAGCTACACCGCCAAAGGCAAATCCGGCTGGGTGACCAAGTTCTTCCCCGACCGGATGCGCGGCACCCGTCCGACCTTTGATCTGGTCGATGCGGCAAGCGGCGAAGTGATCTTGAAAGCGGGCGAGAAAGCGACCCCGCGCATGGTCAAGAAATGGCGCGATGACGATGCGATCCCCGAGCTGTTGGTGCCCTTCGATCATATCCTGGGCCGCTATTGCGCCAAGGATATCATCAACGAAGAGACCGGCTTCATCTATATTGAAGCGGGCGATGAGCTGACGGCGGAATACAACAAAGACGGTGAGCTGTCGGGTGGTTCGGTCAAGGTGCTCGTGGATAACGGCATCACCGAAGTGCCGATCCTTGACATCGATAACGTCAATGTCGGCCCCTATATCCGCAACACGATGGCGGCGGATAAGAACCTCAACCGCGAAACCGCGTTGATGGATATTTACCGCGTGATGCGTCCGGGTGAGCCCCCGACCGTTGAGGCGGCCGAAGGTCTGTTCAACCAGCTGTTCTTTGATTCCGATCGCTATGACCTGTCCGCTGTTGGCCGGGTGAAGATGAACATGCGTCTCAATCTGGATGCGCCCGATACCCAGCGCACGCTGCGTCGCGAAGACATCATCGCCTGTATCCGCGGGCTGGTGGAATTGCGTGACGGCAAGGGCGAGATCGACGATATCGACCATCTCGGCAACCGCCGGGTGCGCTCGGTCGGCGAGCTGATGGAAAATCAGTATCGCGTCGGTCTGCTGCGTATGGAACGCGCGATCAAGGAACGTATGTCCTCGGTCGAGATCGACACGGTGATGCCGCAAGATCTGATCAACGCGAAACCGGCTGCGGCTGCGGTGCGTGAATTCTTCGGCTCGTCGCAGCTGAGCCAGTTCATGGACCAAACCAACCCGCTGTCGGAAGTCACCCACAAACGCCGTCTCTCGGCGCTTGGCCCGGGTGGTCTGACGCGCGAACGTGCCGGTTTTGAGGTGCGCGACGTTCACCCGACCCACTACGGTCGGATGTGCCCGATTGAAACGCCGGAAGGTCAGAACATTGGTCTGATCAACTCGCTGGCCACTTTCGCCCGCGTGAACAAGTATGGCTTCATCGAAACGCCTTATCGCAAGGTCGAAGACGGCAAGGTCACCGATGAGGTGGTCTATATGTCGGCCACCGAGGAAATGCGTCACACCGTGGCGCAGGCCAACGCGACGCTGGATGAAAACAACAAGTTCACCAGCGATTTGATCTCGACGCGTCAGTCGGGCGAATACTCGCTCAACCCGCCCGAGGTGATTGACCTGATCGACGTCTCGCCCAAGCAGCTGGTTTCGGTTGCCGCGGCGCTGATCCCGTTCCTTGAAAATGACGATGCTAACCGGGCCTTGATGGGCTCGAACATGCAACGTCAGGCGGTTCCGCTTCTGCGCTCCGAGGCTCCGTTCGTGGGCACCGGGATGGAAGCGATCGTGGCGCGCGATTCTGGCGCGGCGATCATGGCCAACCGTGGTGGTATCATCGACCAGGTGGACGCACAGCGGATCGTTATCCGCGTGACCGACAACCTTGAAGCGGGCGATCCGGGCGTGGACATCTACCGTCTGCGCAAGTTCAAACGCTCCAACCAGTCCTCGACGATCAACCAGCGTCCTGTCGTCAAAGTTGGCGACCGGGTGCAAAAAGGTCAGGTCGTGGCCGACGGTCCGTCCACCGATCAAGGTGAGCTGGCTATCGGGCGCAACGTGATCGTCGCGTTCATGCCGTGGAATGGCTACAACTACGAAGACTCGATCCTGATTTCTGAGCGCATTCACCGCGATGACGTGTTCACCTCGATCCATATCGACGAATACGAAGTAGCGGCGCGCGACACGAAACTGGGGCCGGAAGAGATCACCCGCGACATTCCCAACGTCGGTGAGGAAGCCCTGCGCAACCTCGACGAGGCCGGGATTGTTTATATCGGTGCCGAAGTTGGCCCGGGTGACATTCTGGTCGGCAAGATCACTCCGAAGGGCGAAAGCCCGATGACGCCGGAAGAAAAGCTTCTGCGCGCCATCTTCGGGGAGAAGGCCAGCGACGTGCGCGATACCTCGCTGCGTTTGCCGCCGGGTGCGTTTGGCACGATCGTCGAAGTGCGTGTCTTCAACCGCCATGGTGTGGAAAAAGACGAGCGCGCACTGCAGATCGAGCGGGAAGAAGTCGAACGTCTCGCACGCGACCGCGACGACGAGCTGGCGATCCTCGAGCGCAACATCTACGCGCGTCTGCGCACGCTGATCATGGGCAAAAAGGCTGTCAAAGGCCCCAAAGGCGTCAAGCCGGGTTCCGAGATCAACGAAGAGCTGCTTGGCACATTGTCCAAAGGTCAGTGGTGGCAGCTTGCCCTTGAAGACGAGGGTGACGCGAAAGAGGTCGAGGCGCTCAACGATCAGTTCGAGGCGCAGAAACGCGCTCTTGATCTGCGCTTTGAAGACAAGGTCGAGAAAGTCCGTCAGGGCGACGATCTGCCTCCGGGCGTGATGAAGATGGTCAAGGTGTTCGTGGCTGTGAAGCGCAAGCTTCAGGCAGGCGACAAGATGGCTGGTCGTCACGGCAACAAAGGTGTCGTGTCCAAGGTCGTGCCGGTCGAGGATATGCCTTTCCTCGCCGACGGGACGCCGGTTGACTTGGTGCTGAACCCGCTGGGCGTGCCGTCGCGCATGAACGTCGGTCAGATCCTTGAAACCCATATGGGTTGGGCATCGCGCGGTCTGGGCATCCAGATCGACGAGGCAATCCGGGCCTATCGCCGCGATGGCGACATGACCCCGGTCAAGGCTGCGATGCGTCACGGCTATGGCGATGAGACCTTTGAAGAGGCCTTCTCGGACATGGACGATGAAGGCCTGCTGGAAAGCGCGGAAACCGTTCGCGGTGGCGTGCCGATTGCAACCCCGGTCTTTGACGGGGCGAAAGAGGCCGACATCAATGACGCGTTGACGCGTGCGGGCTTTAGCGAGTCCGGTCAGTCGGTGGTGTTCGATGGCCGCTCGGGCGAGCAATTCGCCCGCAAGGTCACGGTTGGGGTGAAGTACTTCCTCAAGCTGCACCACTTGGTCGATGACAAGATGCACGCCCGTTCGACCGGTCCGTACTCGCTTGTCACGCAGCAGCCGCTGGGTGGTAAGGCGCAGTTCGGTGGTCAGCGTCTGGGTGAGATGGAGGTTTGGGCACTCGAAGCGTACGGTGCCGCCTACACCTTGCAAGAGATGCTGACGGTCAAATCCGATGACGTGGCTGGCCGTACCAAAGTCTATGAGTCGATCGTCAAGGGCGAGGACAATTTCGAAGCCGGCGTGCCGGAATCGTTCAACGTTCTCGTCAAAGAGGTCCGGGGCCTTGGCCTCAATATGGAACTCCTGGATGCGGAGGACGACGAGTGAGGGCTTAGGCCCTCACTCCCTCCCCTCTGCCCTCATTCAAGGATTTACAGATGAACCAGGAACTGACGCAAAACCCGTTCAACCCGCTTGCGCAGCCGAAAGCTTTTGACGAGATCAAGATCTCGCTGGCTTCGCCGGAGCGGATCCTGTCATGGTCGTTTGGCGAAATCAAAAAGCCCGAGACCATCAACTACCGCACGTTCAAACCCGAGCGTGACGGCCTGTTCTGCGCACGCATCTTTGGCCCGATCAAAGATTACGAATGCCTGTGCGGCAAATATAAGCGGATGAAATATCGCGGCGTCGTCTGCGAGAAATGCGGCGTCGAAGTGACACTGCAAAAGGTCCGCCGCGAGCGTATGGGCCATATCGAGCTGGCCTCGCCGGTCGCGCATATCTGGTTCCTCAAGTCGCTGCCCTCGCGCATCGCCTTGATGCTGGACACCACGCTGCGCAGCCTTGAGCGGATTCTCTACTTTGAGAACTTCGTCGTGATCGAGCCCGGTCTGACCGATCTGACCTATGGTCAGTTGATGACCGAGGAAGAGTATCTCGACGCGCAGGACGCTTATGGCGCCGACGCCTTCACCGCCAATATCGGCGCTGAGGCCATTCGTGAAATGCTGGCAGCGGTCGACCTTGAGGCGACTGCCGAGCAGCTGCGCGAAGAGCTGAAGGAAGCCACGGGCGAGCTGAAGCCGAAGAAGATCATCAAGCGTTTGAAGATCGTCGAAAGCTTCCTCGAGTCGGGCAACCGCCCCGAATGGATGGTGCTGACGGTGCTGCCGGTGATCCCGCCGGAACTGCGCCCGCTGGTGCCGCTTGATGGTGGCCGCTTCGCGACCTCGGATCTCAACGATCTTTATCGTCGCGTGATCAACCGCAACAACCGTCTCAAGCGGCTCATTGAGCTGCGCGCGCCCGATATCATCGTGCGCAACGAAAAGCGGATGTTGCAGGAATCGGTCGATGCGCTGTTTGACAACGGCCGTCGGGGTCGCGTGATCACGGGCACCAACAAGCGCCCGCTGAAATCGCTGTCCGACATGCTGAAAGGGAAGCAAGGTCGCTTCCGTCAGAACCTTTTGGGTAAGCGCGTGGACTTCTCGGGTCGTTCGGTCATCGTGACCGGTCCCGAGCTGAAACTGCATCAGTGCGGTCTGCCCAAGAAGATGGCGCTCGAGCTGTTCAAGCCGTTCATCTATTCGCGTCTTGAGGCGAAGGGGCTGTCCTCTACCGTCAAACAGGCCAAGAAACTGGTCGAAAAAGAGCGCCCCGAAGTGTGGGATATCCTCGATGAGGTGATCCGCGAACACCCGGTGCTGCTCAACCGTGCGCCGACGCTACACCGTCTGGGCATCCAAGCGTTTGAACCGATGCTGATCGAAGGTAAGGCCATTCAGCTGCACCCGCTGGTTTGCTCGGCCTTTAACGCTGACTTTGACGGCGACCAAATGGCCGTGCACGTCCCGCTGAGCCTTGAGGCCCAGCTTGAAGCGCGCGTCTTGATGATGTCGACCAACAACGTGCTGTCGCCTGCCAACGGTGCGCCGATTATCGTGCCTTCGCAGGATATGATTCTGGGTCTTTACTATGTGACCATGGAACGCAAAGGCATGAAGGGCGAAGGCATGGCCTTTGGCTCGGTCGAGGAAGTGGAACACGCGCTCAATGCGGGCGAAGTGGGTCTGCATGCCAAGATCACCTGCCGTGTGAAGCAGATCGACGAAACCGGCAACGAGGTGTTCCAACGCTTCGAAACCACGCCGGGCCGCTGCCGTCTTGGTAGCTTGCTGCCGCTGAATGCGAAGGCACCGTTCGAACTGGTTAACCGTCTGCTGCGTAAGAAAGACGTGCAGAACACGATCGACACCGTCTACCGCTATTGCGGTCAGAAAGAGTCGGTTATTTTCTGTGACCAGATCATGGGCATGGGCTTCCGCGAGGCGTTCAAGGCGGGCATTTCGTTCGGCAAGGACGACATGGTTATCCCCGACAACAAGTGGGACATCGTTGAAGGCGTTCGCGATCAGGTCAAAGATTTCGAACAGCAATATATGGACGGCCTGATCACCCAAGGTGAGAAATACAACAAGGTCGTTGATGCTTGGTCGAAATGTAACGATCAGGTCACGGACGCGATGATGAACACCATCTCCGCGCCCAAATACGATGAGAATGGCGCAGAAATGGAACCGAACTCGGTTTACATGATGGCGCACTCGGGCGCGCGTGGCTCGGTCACCCAGATGAAACAGCTGGGCGGGATGCGCGGCCTTATGGCCAAGCCGAATGGCGAGATCATCGAAACGCCGATCATCTCGAACTTTAAAGAAGGCCTGACCGTTCTCGAGTACTTCAACTCGACTCACGGCGCTCGTAAGGGTCTGTCCGATACCGCGCTTAAGACAGCGAACTCGGGCTATCTGACGCGGCGTCTGGTGGACGTGGCGCAGGACTGCATCGTGCGCAGCCATGACTGTGGCACCGATCGTGCGATCACCGCGTCTGCGGCGGTCAATGACGGTGAAATCGTCTCGCCGCTGTCCGAGCGTATCTTGGGCCGTGTCGCTGCCGATGACGTCAACGTGCCGGGCACCGATGAGGTGCTGGTGCGCGCAGGCGAGTTGATCGACGAGCGCAAGGCTGATGCGGTCGAACAGGCGGGCGTGCAATCTGTGCGCATCCGCTCGGCGCTGACCTGTGAGGCCGAAGAAGGCGTTTGCGCGCTGTGCTATGGTCGTGACCTCGCACGTGGCACGCTGGTGAACCAAGGCGAAGCGGTGGGTATCATTGCCGCGCAGTCGATCGGGGAACCCGGCACGCAGCTGACGATGCGGACCTTCCACTTGGGCGGCGTTGCTCAGGGTGGTTCGCAATCGTTCCTGGAAGCCAGCCAAGAAGGTAAGATTGAGTTCCGCAATGCGAACCTGATCACCAACGAGGCAGGCGACCAGATCGTGATGGGCCGCAACATGCAGATCGCGATCGTCAACGATCAGGGCGAAGAGCTGGCCAGCCACAAGATCGGTTACGGTACCAAGGTCTTTGTCACCGACGGTGCGCCGATCAAGCGCGGCGACAAGCTGATCGAATGGGATCCCTACACCCTGCCGATCATCGCCGAGAAAGCCGGTTTGGCACGCTTCGTTGATCTCGTTTCGGGCATCTCGGTGCGCGAAGATACCGATGATGCGACCGGCATGACCCAGAAGATCGTGGCGGATTGGCGTTCGGCACCCAAAGGCAACGACCTCAAGCCCGAGGTTCTGATCCTGGGTGAAGATGGCGAACCGGTGCGCAACGATGCGGGCAACCCGGTGACCTACACGATGTCGGTGGACGCGATCCTGTCGGTCGAAGACGGCCAGCAGGTCAAGGTCGGTGACGTTGTGGCGCGGATTCCGCGTGAAGGTGCCAAGACCAAGGACATCACCGGTGGTCTGCCGCGTGTGGCCGAACTCTTTGAGGCACGTCGTCCCAAGGATCACGCGATCATCGCCGAAATTGATGGCTATGTACGCTTTGGCAAGGACTACAAGAACAAGCGCCGGCTCTCGATTGATCCGCGCGACGAAGGTCTTGAGCCCGCCGAATACATGGTGCCGAAAGGCAAGCACATCCCGGTGCAGGAAGGCGACTTCGTGCAGAAGGGTGACTACATCATGGATGGCAACCCGGCGCCGCATGACATCTTGCGCATCATGGGGATTGAGGCTTTGGCCGATTACCTCATCGACGAAGTGCAGGACGTCTATCGACTGCAGGGCGTGAAGATCAACGATAAGCATATCGAAGTGATCGTTCGCCAGATGCTGCAGAAGATCGAGATCCTCGATTCCGGTGAATCGACCCTTCTCAAAGGCGAGAATGTCGATAAGGCCGAGTTCGAAGAGGAGAACGCCAAGGTTGTGGCGCGTGGCGGTCGTCCGGCAACGGGTGAACCGGTGCTGTTGGGGATCACCAAGGCGTCGCTGCAAACGCGCAGCTTCATCTCGGCGGCTTCGTTCCAGGAAACCACGCGTGTTCTCACCGAGGCGTCGGTGCAGGGCAAGCGCGACAAGCTGGTCGGTCTCAAGGAAAACGTCATCGTGGGTCGCCTGATCCCGGCGGGCACGGGTGGTGCAACCACGCGGGTGCGCAAGATCGCAACCGAGCGCGACAACAAGGTCATCGAGACGCGTCAAGCCGAGGCTGCCGAGGCCGCAGCGCTTGCCGCCCCGGTCGAGGTCGAGCCCGATTTTGGCCCGGTCGAAACGCCGGAAAGCCGCGATTGATCCCAGCCTTGAACGGCTGAACTGATACGACCCCGTGCGAGCCTCTCGCGCGGGGTTTTTCTTTGCCCTATGATCGGGTCAACGGGCGGGGCGCATGCGGGCAGCGTGCCGCGACGCCAGCAGAGAAAGGGCGCGATATGTTGAAAATAGCGACACTGGCTTTGGCTTTGCTTGGGACCACGGGAACGGGCGTTTGGGCCGGACCTTACAGCGATGGCGAGACACAGTTGCGTCAGGCCTACGGCGCCTATCGCGCAGCCTTGTTTCTAAGCAATCAGGGAAAAGAGCCCGAAACCGAAGCCGCGCTTGGCAAATTTCAGGCCGCTTGGAGCACGCTGGCCACGCAATGGCGCAGCGCGCCACCGCCGCAATATGGCGATGATCCCAAGTTGGACGCGACGCTCACGCAGGTCTCTGACATTGTGCGCAAGGCCGAGGGGCAGGTCGCGGACGGGGCCTTGGCCCCTGCGCATGAAACGCTTGAACAGGTGCGCTATGCTTTGGGGGATTTGCATACCCGCAACGGGGTGATCGGGTTCTCGGACCGCATGAACGCCTATCACGCCGAAATGGAGGAGGTGCTGGGGCGCAACTACGCCGCGATGGGCAGCGAGGCGGGCGCGCAACTGATCGAGGATGCCGCGATCCTGCGCTATCTTGCGATCCAGATCGTGCAAAACCCCGCCCCCGAAGCCAACGATCCCGCCTACCAAAAGCTGGTCGATGGGCTCGCCATCAGTGCCGCGAATTTTTATGACGCGGCACTTTCGGGCAAGCTGCCCGTCGCACTTGCCGCGCGTGCGCAATTAAAGCCGTCTTACGCAAGGCTATTCGCGAAATTCGGCTGATCTGTGCGCTGACGAAGCCGTGGGTCTGCCCCAAGGATCGTTTACAAGGCGCGGCGGCGCAGATATGAGGGGCCAATCCTGCGCCGCCCCAAGCGAGTTCCGGCCCCATGCCCGAGATTTCCATCGTCATCCCCGCCAAGAACGAGGCGTCCAATATCGCCGCCCTGCTCGATGAGATCGACGCAGCCTGCGCACCGGTGTGCGATTACGAGGTGATTGTGATCAATGACGGCTCGGATGACGGGATGGGCGAGATCGTTCAGGCGCGCATGGCCGATCATCCCAACCTGCGCTTGCTGCATCACGCCAAATCGGGTGGCCAAAGTGCCGGGGTGCATTCGGGCGTGATGGCCGCGAAGGGCGCGATCATCTGCACGCTGGATGGCGATGGGCAAAACCCGCCCAGCGAGTTGCCCGCGCTGATGGCGCCTTTGCGCGCGCCCGGCTCTGAGGCGATCGGTTTGGTCGCGGGTCAACGGGTCGGGCGGCAAGATACGTTGTCCAAGAAACTGGCCTCGAAATTCGCCAATGCGATCCGCTCAGCGATCCTCAAGGATGGCACGCGCGACACCGGCTGTGGGCTTAAGGCATTTCGGCGTGAGGCCTTCTTGGCGCTGCCCTATTTCAATCACATGCACCGCTATCTGCCCGCGCTGTTTGCGCGTGATGGCTGGGAAGTGGCGCATGTCGATGTCACCCACCGCTCGCGCGGGGGCGGGGCGTCCAACTACAACAATTTGCAACGTGGCCTTGTCGGCATCGTCGATCTGATGGGCGTGGCTTGGTTGTTGCGCCGCCGCAAGCGCGCACGCGCCACCGAAGCTGCGCGCAAGGAGTGAGCCCCATGCAATGGCTGATGAATATGCTTCACGTCGACAGCATAACAGAGCTGTGGTGGGTCGTCTTCGGCCTGCTGGCGCAGTTGATGTTCACCGGGCGCTTCATTGTGCAATGGATCGCCTCCGAACGGCAGCGCGATTCCGTGGTGCCGGTCGCGTTTTGGTATTTCTCGCTGGCGGGCGGGCTGATGCTGTTCAGCTATGCTGTCTATCGCCATGACCCGGTGTTCATTCTCGGGCAGTCGCTGGGCGTGTTCATCTATTCCCGCAATCTTTGGCTGATCCATGCCAAACGTCGCCGCGAAGCCTGATCCTCGGGGCTGGTTTGGCCCCGCGCTGGCACTGGTCGCCGCAGCCACGGTTTTGCGGCTGATCGCGCTGGCCTTTGATCACACCGACCTGTTCGTCGATGAGACGCAATATTGGCTTTGGGGTCAGCATCTTGATTTCGGATATTACTCCAAGCCGCCGCTGATTGGCTGGCTGATCCGGGCGGTAACCGAGCTGGCGGGCTCTGATGCGCCGTTCTGGGTGCGGATGCCGGGAGCGGTGCTGCATGGGGCGACGGCGCTGGTGCTGGGCGCGCTTGCGGGGCGGATTGCGGGGCGCAGTGCGGCGTTCTGGGCGGCGACGATCTATGTGACGCTGCCCTTCGTGGCGCTCGGCTCGGTGCTGATCTCGACCGATACGGTGATGGCACCGTTTTATGCGTTGGCGCTGCTGTTTGCCCATCGCGCCGCGCGCGGGGGCGGGCTGCAGAATGCGCTGGTGGCGGGTCTGTGCGCCGGGCTGGCCTTCATGGCGAAATACGCCGCGATCTATTTGATCCCGGGTCTGGCGCTGGCCGCGCTGGTCAGCTCCGCTTGGCGGATCGGCTGGCGCAATGCGCTGGCGATGGTGGTGATGGCCGTGCTGGTGATCGCGCCCAATATTGTGTGGAATCTGACCCATGATCTGACGACCGTGTCGCATACGATGGACAATGTCGGCTGGGTGCGCACCGGGGCGATGCTGAACTTCGACTCGATGAGCGATTTCCTGGGCAGCCAATTCGCGGTGTTTGGCCCGCTGACCTTTGTTGCGCTGCTGGTCGGCTATGGCAGTTGGGGCGATCCCGACAAGCGCGGCTTGACGATGCTATCGGTCCCGCCACTGGTGGCGGTGACGATCGAGGCGCTGCTGGATCGCGCCTATGCCAACTGGGCAATCGCGGCCTATTTCGCGGGCACGGTTCTGGTGGTGCTGGTGATGGGGCGGCGCTGGCGGATTGCCGCGCTGGTGGTGAATCTGATCATCGCGATTGCGATCCCGCTGCTGACCGTGCTGGCACCTTGGCCCGATCCCAATGATGAACCGCTGCTGAACCGCTGGCTGGGACGAGTCGATTTGAGCGATCAGATCCTTGATCTTGCCCAGACCAATCACGTGCCGATCTATTCGGCCAACCGCGATATTCTGGCCGATCTGTACTATGCCGGGCGCGATGAGAACGTGGTGATCTATGCGCCCAATCCTCAAAGACGCGCGCAGAGTTATTACGAACAGATGTGGCCGTTGCCCGAGGACTATACCGGCAAACTGCTGGTGATTGCGACGACGCCGCCCGATTGCGGCGACGGTCCGGTGGCGCCGTTGGCCGGCTTGGATGCAACTGGAACCTGGGCCGGCAAAGGCTATGCCCCTTATCTCGTGGAGGCACGCTGTGTCCGTTCCCAAAATTGATCTCGCGCGCAGCGGCTGGGTGCTGCTGGCGCTTTGGCTTGGCGCGCTGGTGCTGTTTCGCGCGGCCCCCGGCGTCGATCTGTTCGTGACGGGGCTGTTTTACCGCGCCGATACCGGGTTTTCGGTGATCACCAATCCGCTTTGGGAATGGCTGCGTCAGCGGATCTGGGATCTCGCGATTTTGGTGTTTCTGGCATCGCTGATCTGCTGGCCGCTGGCGCTGTGGAAGGGCAGGGCGGTGGCGCGGCTCAGTGCGCGGGCTTGGGGCTTTGTGCTGGGGCTGTTTTTCTTTGCACCGGTGGTGATCGTGAATGGGCTGCTCAAGCCCAATTCGGGGCGCGCGCGCCCGGCCAATGTCGATCTGTTTGGCGGCACGCATCATTTCTCGATTGCGGGCGATTTCACCGATCAATGCACGCGCAACTGTTCCTTCGTTTCGGGCGAGGTTTCGGCGGCGGTGGCGTTGAGCGTGGTGATCTGGCTGGGTGCCGAGGCGATGCGCGACCGACTGCCGCGCTGGGGGCTGCTATATATCCGCGCAACCGCCGTGTTTATCAGCGCCTTTATTACCCTGCAGCGAGTGGGCACGGGGCGGCATTTCCTGTCGGACGCGTTTTTCGCTGGCATGATCAGTCTCAGCGTGGCGTGGCTGCTCTGGGGGCTGATCTTTGGCGACTGGCTTGCGCGCTTGCAGGCTTGGCGCGCGCGTGGGTCGCGCAGTTGACAAGGCATCCGACTCCCCCTATACGCCGCGCTACCTGACGGGTGCATTGTGTCTGCCGGGTCACCGATTTCTAGTGGTCACGATCCGGGCCCATAGCCCCGATCCTCTGGAATTCAACGCAGTCTCCTCTGCCTTCGGGTGGGGAGGGTGTGAATTGGCGTTTCGCGAATGGGCGCGAAATACCGTCGAGAAGTGGCGCATCCGAGACCGGGTGCGAGTATTGACAAGCAGATACGGGGAACCGGAATGCCAACGATTCAACAGCTGATCCGCAAGCCGCGGCAGCCGAAAGTGAAGGGCTCGAAATCGCAGCACCTTCAGCAGTGCCCGCAAAAACGCGGCGTCTGCACGCGCGTCTATACAACGACGCCGAAGAAACCGAACTCCGCTATGCGTAAGGTCGCCAAGGTGCGCCTGACGAATGGCTTCGAGGTCATCTCTTACATCCCGGGCGAAAAGCACAACCTGCAAGAGCACTCCGTTGTGCTCATCCGCGGCGGTCGTGTGAAAGACCTTCCGGGCGTTCGTTACCATATCCTGCGCGGTGTGCTCGATACGCAAGGTGTTAAAGACCGTCGTCAACGCCGTTCGAAATACGGCGCGAAGCGTCCGAAGTAAGGAGATCACCACATGTCTCGTCGTCACGCCGCTGAAAAGCGCGAAGTTTTGCCGGACGCCAAGTATGGTGACCGCATTCTCACCAAATTCATGAACAACCTGATGATCGACGGCAAAAAATCTGCCGCCGAGCGGATCGTCTATAGCGCGTTGAGCCGCGTCGAGGGCAAGCTGAAGCGCGAGCCCATCGAAGTGTTCCACGAAGCGCTGGAAAACGTGAAGCCGTCTGTCGAAGTGCGTTCGCGTCGCGTCGGTGGTGCCACCTATCAGGTGCCCGTCGAAGTGCGTCCGATCCGCCGTGAAGCGCTGGCAATCCGCTGGCTCATCACCGCCGCGAAAAACCGCAACGAGAACACGATGGAAGAGCGCCTTGCAGGCGAGCTTCTGGACGCTGTCAACTCGCGCGGCACGGCTGTGAAAAAGCGCGAAGACACGCATAAGATGGCCGACGCGAACAAAGCGTTCAGCCACTACCGCTGGTAAAAACGGAAGGACGCCATTATGGCTCGCGAATATCCGCTTACATTCTACCGTAACTTCGGGATCATGGCGCACATCGACGCGGGTAAAACCACGACGACTGAGCGGATCCTGTATTACACCGGCAAATCGCACAAGATCGGCGAAGTGCACGATGGTGCCGCAACCATGGACTGGATGGAACAAGAGGCCGAGCGCGGCATCACCATCACCTCGGCTGCGACCACCACCTTCTGGGAGCGCACCGAAACCGGTACCGAGGCACAGACGCCCAAGCACCGCTTCAACATCATCGACACCCCCGGCCACGTTGACTTCACCATCGAAGTTGAGCGTTCGCTGGCTGTGCTTGACGGTGCTGTTGCCTTGCTGGACGCCAACGCCGGTGTCGAACCCCAAACCGAAACCGTGTGGCGTCAAGCTGACCGCTACAAGGTTCCGCGGATGGTGTTCGTTAACAAGATGGACAAAATCGGCGCGGATTACTTCAACTGCGTGAAGATGATCAAGGATCGCACGGGCGCTACCCCGGTTCCGGTCAACTTCCCGATCGGTTCGGAAGATAATCTCGAAGGCATCGTTGACCTGATCACCATGGAAGAATGGGTTTGGGAAGGCGAGGATCTGGGCGCGTCCTGGTTCCGTCGTCCGATCCGTGACTCGCTCAAGGCAACCGCTGACGAATGGCGTTCGCACCTGATCGAGAACGCGGTCGAGCAAGACGATGACGCGATGATGGCCTATCTCGAAGGCGAAGAGCCCGACGTTGATACGCTGCGCAAGCTGGTCCGCAAGGGCACGCTGTCGCTGTCCTTCGTGCCGGTTCTGGGTGGTTCGGCGTTCAAAAACAAAGGCGTGCAGCCTCTGTTGAACGCTGTGATCGACTTCCTGCCCTCGCCGCTCGACGTTCCCGCTTACATGGGCTTCTCGCCTGATGATGAAACGGAAGAGCGTAACATCGCGCGTCACGCTGACGACGATGAGCCGCTGTCGGGTCTGGCCTTCAAGATCATGAACGACCCCTTCGTGGGCACGCTCACCTTCACGCGCCTCTACTCGGGCAAAATGAAGAAGGGTGACTCGATCCTGAATGCCACCAAAGGTCGGAAAGAGCGCATCGGTCGTATGATGATGATGCACTCCAACAACCGCGACGAGATCGATGAAGCCTTTGCTGGTGACATCATCGCGCTGGCCGGTCTGAAAGAAACCACCACCGGTGACACCCTGTGTGACATCAACAACCAGGTGGTTCTGGAAACGATGACCTTCCCCGATCCGGTTATCGAGATCGCGGTTGAGCCGAAGACGAAAGCCGACCAAGAAAAGATGGGCCTCGCTTTGGCACGTCTGGCCGCCGAAGACCCGTCCTTCCGCGTCGAAACCGACATCGAGTCGGGTCAGACGATCATGAAGGGCATGGGCGAACTTCACCTCGACATTCTTGTTGATCGCATGAAGCGTGAATTCAAGGTTGAGGCGAATATCGGTGCCCCGCAGGTTGCTTATCGTGAGACGATCAGCCACGCGACCGAGATCGACTATACGCACAAGAAACAGACCGGTGGTACCGGCCAGTTCGCGCGCGTGAAGCTTGAAATCACTCCGACGGAGCCGGGCGAGGGTTACTCGTTCGAATCCAAGATCGTGGGTGGTTCGGTGCCGAAGGAATATATTCCGGGCGTCGAGAAGGGCATCAAATCGGTCATGGATTCCGGTCCGCTTGCCGGCTTCCCGGTTATCGACTTCAAAGTTCAGCTCCTTGATGGTGCGTTCCACGACGTCGACTCCTCGGTGTTGGCATTTGAGATCGCTTCGCGCGCTGCGATGCGCGAAGGTCTGCGCAAGGCTGGGGCAAAACTGCTTGAGCCGATGATGAAAGTCGAAGTGGTCACGCCGGAAGAATATACCGGTTCGATCATTGGCGACCTGACCTCGCGTCGGGGCCAGGTGCAAGGACAAGAGACCCGCGGCAACGCGATCGTCATCAACTCCTTCGTGCCGCTCGCCAATATGTTCGGCTACATCAACAACCTGCGCTCGATGTCCTCGGGCCGGGCGGTGTTCACAATGATCTTTGATCACTACGAGCCCGTGCCGCAGAACATCTCTGACGAGATCCAGAAGAAATACGCGTAAGGGTTTGGCGCCGGGAAACCGGCGCCTCCCCCACGTCCCGAAATGACAGGAGGCCATCATGGCAAAGGAAAAGTTCCAACGTAACAAACCGCACGTCAACATCGGCACGATTGGCCACGTTGACCACGGCAAGACGACGCTGACGGCGGCGATCACCAAGTATTTTGGTGACTTCAAGGCCTATGACCAGATCGACGGCGCGCCCGAAGAAAAGGCACGTGGCATCACGATCTCGACCG